>NZ_JAOPXP010000058.1 GCF_025965085.1 Marmoricola sp. | reverse complement strand
GTCGAGGCGAGGCGTGACGCCCGGGACACCGGGAACGGCACAATGGCTCGATGCGCATCGCCGTGCTGTCGGACACCCATTCGCCGCGTCACTGGAAGGGCTGTCCACCCGCGGTCGCCGCGGCGCTTGACGGGGTCGATCTCATCCTGCACGCCGGCGATGTCTGTCTCGTCGAGACGCTCGACGAGCTGGCGGCGGACGCCCCTGTGCGTGCCGTCCGCGGCAACCACGACGGTCCCGCGATCACAGCCTGGGGTGCCGCCGAGAGGCTCGAGCTCGAGCTCGAGGGACTGAGGGTGGCCATGCTGCACGACAGCGGGGCGGCGACCGGACGCGGCCGTCGGCTGAGGCGGCAGTTCCCCGCGGCGGACCTGGTGGTCTTCGGTCACTCGCACATCCCGTGGAACGAGGTCCACGACGGGCAGCGCGCCTTCAACCCGGGATCACCCACCGACAGGCGCCGGCAGCCGCACGGGACGATGGGCGAGCTGGTCGTCGAGGACGGTGCGCTGGTCTCGGCGCGGATCTTTCCGGTCACCTGACGCGGGTCGCGGTTTCCCGGACCAGGACCACGCCGGGCTCAGCTGATCCGTGCCTGCGCCCGAGCGGTCCTGATCTCCGTCTTGAGGGTGTCGAGGTCGAATGCTCCGTAGTGGCGTCGGCCGTTGATGAAGAACGTCGGCGTGCCCGAGACCCCGCTGACGTCGGCCGACTCGACGTCCTGGGCGATCCGGGTCTGGTGGACCCCCTGCTCGAGCTCGTCCCGGAAGCGGTGGGTGTCGAGGTCGAGGTCCTCGGCATAGCTCACCAGGTCAGCCGGACCGAGCGCGTCCTGGTGCGCGAACAGCAGGTCGTGCATCGGCCAGAAGGCACCCTGGGCGCCGGCCGCCTCGGCTGCCTCGGCCGCCAGCTGGGCCCGCGGGTGGACGTCGGTGAGGGGCAGGTGCCGCCACACGTAACGGACCTCGCCGTCGTCGAGGAGCTCGCGGACCACCGGCTCGGCACGACCGCAGTAGGGACACTCGAAGTCGCCGAACTCGATGACCGTGACGGGCGCGTCGGCCGGGCCCCGGATGTGGTCGCGGTCGAGGTCCACCTCAGGGACCAGATCCTGGATCAGGTTGGCGTCGCCGAGCATCGCCCGTGCGCGTCGGTCAGGCGGCAGTAGATCGGTCAGCCGCACCACGACCCAGGTCAGGATCGAGGCGATCGCCACGGCCGACAGCGCGCCCAGCTTGGCCTCGGCCAGCTGGTCACCGTCGAACGCCCGGGTCGCGATCAGGAGTGCCACGGTGAACCCGATGCCAGAGATCGTGCCGCTGCCGAGCACGGCTGCCCAGCCGACCGGGGGACGCACCCGCCCGCCACTGAGCCGGGTCACCAACCAAGACGTCCCCACCACGGCAACGGGCTTGCCGACGACGTAGCCGACGAGGACACCCAGCGTCACCGGGGTCGTGTAGGCATGGGCGAGGAAGTGGGCGTCCAGCGCGATCCCTGCGTTCGAGAGCGCGAAGACCGGCACGATCACATAGCTGGTCCACGGGTGGTAGAAGCTCTGCAGGCGTGCGTTCGGCGAGAGCGTCGAGGTCAGGCTCGTCGTCGCCGAGCGAGCCAGCTCGGGCGTCGGCTGCTCGCGGAACTCCCGCACGACGACGGTGGCGTCCTCGAGCGCCCGGCGGTTGGGGGTGTACGCCGGGGCGGCCACCCCGATCGCGAGACCGGCGACCAAGGGGTCCACACCACTGGAGAAGAGTGCCGCCCACATCGCGACGCCGAGGACGACGAACACCCAGCGCTGGTGCATCCTCCAGTGGATGGCGAGGAGCAGTCCGGCGTAGACGGCAGCCGCCACGAACAGGAACATCACCACGATTCGTCCGCTGTAGACGAGGGCGATCACCACCAGGGCGGCCAGGTCGTCGACGACGAACACGGTCACCAGGAAGATGCGCACCCGGTCGGGCACGCGCTTGCCCAGGAGGGAGAGCACACCCAGCGCGAGGGCGGTGTCGGTGGACATCGCGATGCCCCATCCGTGCGCGCCGGGACCACCCGCGTTGAAGGCGACGTAGATGAGCACCGGGATGACCATCGCCATCAGTCCCACCGCCACGGGCAGGATGAAACGGCGACGTTCCCTGAGGTCACCGAGGTCGAACTCGCGCCGGGTCTCCAGGCCGACCACGAGGAAGAACAGCGTCATCAACCCGCTGTTGACCCATTCCCGCAGGTCGTTGGACACGGCGGCCGACCCCAGCCGGATCTCCAGCTCGGTGTGCCACAGCGACTCGTAGGAGGTGGGATCGAGGTTCGCCCACCCCAGCGCGACCAGCACCGCGGCAACGAGGATCCCCGCGCTCCCGGACTCCGTGCGCAGGAACGAGCGCAAGGGTGCCGAGCGTCCGCGCCGCCACAGGGAGAGGCTCCGCCACGAGGCTTCGCCGGGCGGGGGGCCGGGTGCGGGGCCGGGTGTGGAGTCAGCCATCACGGTCCACTGGACGAGACTATGACCCCGGGGGCCCTGCAGGTCGGCTGTGCGTCCTCGGCCCGTCGATGACCTCGGTCGTGAACTCGTCGCGCTCCCCGGCCCCGCCGCGGTGCCTGCGTCGTCGGGGAGGGGTGCCTCGCGCCGAAAGGGGTACGCCGGATGCATGGCACTCGTCAACAGCTCTGGCTTCGCCCACGTGCGTCTCACGGTCACGGACATCGCCCGCTCGAAGGCGTTCTACGACCAGGTCTTCGGCTGGCCGGCAGTGATCGACACCTCAGGGGACGTGGACTCGCCGAAGGAGCGGGGAGAGCCGTCGAACTTCTACGGCGGCACGATCTACCAGACCCCTCAGGGCACGCTGTTCCGGATGCGCCCCGTCGGCAGCGTCCAGTTCGACTCCGAGCACACCGGGCTCGACCACGTGAGCTTCGCCGTGGACTCCTACAGGGAGCTCGAGAGCGCAGCGGCGGCGCTTTCGGAGGCCGGGATCCGCCACGGCGAGATCATCCGTCTCCAGGATGCCGGTCTCGCGATCCTGTCCTTCCAGGACCCGGACGACATCAACATCGAGCTGACCTCCCCCCTCGGCTGAGCGAGGGGCAGTCCGCCGACGCCCGAGCGCCGGCGGCCCCGATCCTGCGGCGGGCAGGATCAGGCGTTGATCTGCTTGCGGCCCGTCAGGCTCTCGGCGACGCCGATGAGCAGCACGGCGGCCACCACAGCCAGGATGAAGCCGAGAACGTTGAGCTCCCAGATGCTGCCGGTGCCCAGCGCAGTGGCGATCAGCCCGCCGATGACCGAGCCGACGAGGCCCAGCCCGAGGGTGGCCAGGATGCTGAGGTTCTGCTTTCCGGGCTTGATCAGGCGCGCGAGCGCCCCGATGATCAGCCCCGCGACGATGAAACCGATCATGGTGTCTCCTCCTGTGGAAGTGGTTCCACGTTACCCGTGCGGCGGTTGGGACAAACGGGCACGGCCGCAGGAGTCGCTGCGCCCGGTGGACGGGTGACGGACGCCTGCCTCCGCGTGGCTGCCCACCTGCCTTGGACCCGTTCCGGAGACTGGCGCGGTGGAGATGCGGACGCAGGCAGGCGTGGTGTCACGGGGTGCCCTGGTCGTGGCGGTGCTCGTGGCCGTCCTGGTCCTGGTGCTCTCGCTGCTCGTGCTGGTCGGGGTCCCGCGGTGGGTCCCCGGATCGGCGGACTGCGCCGCGACGGTGGGCGGGCGCACCGTCGAGGTGAGCGCGGACGACGCCGAGGCAGCGGCGTCGGTCGCGGCACGGGCGGTGCGGGTCCGCCAGCCGGAGGCGGGTGCGGCGGCCGCGATCGCCTCGCGCCTGGGGCTGGACGCTCGCGACGCGATGGTGCTGGCCAGCGCCCTCACCGGTCGCGCACCGCATGCCCTCTCCTGCGTCCACGGCGGCTCGGACCAGCAGGAGCGGGACCGGCTCGACAGCGTCGGTCTCACCGCCCGCGCTGCGCGGGTCCGCAGCGTCCTCGACAGCGCGTTCGGCGCGCAACGCACGGGCGGCTTCGCGCCGGGCGGCGTCACCACGGGTCACATGCCCGGCTCCGCGCACTACGAGGGACGAGCCGTCGACGTCTTCTTCCGCCCGATCGCCAAGCGGAACAAGGTCAGGGGCTGGGCGCTGGCGCAGTACGCCGTCGCCCACGCCGAACGGCTGGCGATCGAGACGGTGATCTTCGACGGCCGCATCTGGACAGCCCGGCGGGGCTTTCAGGGATGGCGCAGCTACGAGCCCGACACCACGGGCAGGTCGCCGCGGGTGGCGGCCGTCCTCGAGCACCGCGACCACGTGCACGTCGACGTGGCCGACTGAGCTACTGGCCCGGGACCTCGCCGGAGAGCCGCTCGAGACGGGCCTCGAGACCCGCTCGCCGGTGGGCGTTGCCGCGGAGGTCGACGTACGACGACCCGTAGGCCGCCAGCAGCGCGTCGTCGAGCCGGCGTACGGCGCCCGGCGGGTAGCGGTAGTCCATCCGGGCGGCGATGAGCTCCTCGTCCCCGCTGCGCAACGACTCCCCGAGCTCGTCGAGCGAGGTGATGCCGAGCTCGAGCAACAGGCCGGAGATCCAGGCGTAGTGGTCGGTGCGCGACCAGCCCGACTCGGAGTACTGCCCGGCCAGGAAGGCGGCCAGCTCGCGCGGGTCGATGCGGGGGTCGTTGTCGGCCGCCGCATCGGTCTCGGTCGTGCTGGCGGCGGACGCGCGCAGGGTGTCGCGGATGGTCGAGAACTCCCGGTCGGCGAGCTCCAGCAGCCCGGCGGCCAGCGTGAACCGGCGGTCGAAGTCGCGGGCGTGCTCGTCGGGCATCGTGCCCTTGTAGCGGATGTCGTGCTCGAACTCCGCCCACGCGTGCTGCAGCACCGTGCGGATCTGGATCTGGGCGGTGTGCCCGCGCATCAGCTGGTACGACGGGTGCCCCTCCCGAGCGGCGTCCAGCTCGATCAGGAGGTGCCGGCTCGCGTAGCCGAAGCGGCCTTCCTGGGCCGTCTCCCGACCCATGTCACGGTCGTCCTTCACCACGACCTGGTCGCGCAGCAGGTCGGCGACGGCCGAGACGTCGCTGTGCACGTAGGTGATGACGCGGATGCCGATCGTGTCGGTGATCTCGACGAGCGGGTCCTGGTAGAGCGGCGCCCCGTCGCGGGTGCGCCTGGCCTTCTCCGCGAACGACGCCACCGTCTTCGTGCGTCCGACGACGCTGAGGTAGTTGATGCCGGCGTCGTCGAGGATCGACGTCACCAGGGCCAGGAACTGATCGCTGGCGGCGACGAGTGCGGGGTGGCGCAGGGTGTACTCGCGCACAGGGTCCGCCGCGATCGCGGGCGGCTTTGGCGTCCGGGGGCTGGGCGTGAGGCCGTCGGGAAGCCTCGGCGTGATGATGTAGCCCGTCTCGAAGTCGCCGTACGTCGTGGTCTCCTCCGGCCTGGTGGCCACGAAGAGCGCGACGTAGGCACACACCACCGCGTCGACCTGGTCCTCGACGACCCGGAGCCCGCTCTTGCGCGTCGCCGTCTCGACCTGCCGCCGCAGGGCGGCCCAGGGGGAGTCCGGGGCGTCCGGCGCGAGGTCGAGCGGCGGCTCGGCGGCCGCGAGCCCCTCCAGCAGGCCCATCAGGGTGAGCAGCTCCGCGCGAAGGCCCTCCAGGTCCCGTCCGGGCTTGTTCTTGTACTTCAGCGTGCGACCCAGCCGGAACAGCGCCACCAGGGCCGGATGGGGGTAGACCTCGATCGCGCGACGCCTGCGTCCCGACCGGGGGTTCATGTCCAGCCCGAGTGCCTGGCTCAGGGCTGCCCCACGCGGCACGTCGCGGAACTCCGGCTTCCCGGTGTTCGCGGGGTGCGCGCCGGCGTCGAACCTGGCGAAGTCCTTGTTCAGCGCGGCCTCGGCCGGTCGGTTCCCAGTGGGGTTGGTGACGATGAGCGGGGCGTCGATCGCGACCACGCAGTCGCCCTCGGCGTACGGCGCGAGCGTGGCGAGGATCTCCTCGTCGGTCCGCACGCTCGAGACGTGCACCAGCCGGCCGGAGCCGTCGACGACCGCGATGCCCGTGGGCCGCTTCGCACCCCAGGCGAGGTCTACACCGATGTGGAACACAGCGCACAGCCTGCCGTATCCGGCGCGGCCGCGCTCTGGCGACGCGGAACCACGCCTGCTCGAGAGCCCCAGGGGGTAGCCGGCGGAATAGCGCTCCCTCGCAATCGGTTTCTCCGTTGCTGCCGGCAACCGTCGGTGGCCCGATCGGGCTCGCCCGAGGAACGAGGACACGCCATGGACACTCTCTACACCGCCGAGGCTCTGGCGACCGGAGCCGGGCGCGACGGACACGTCCGTTCCACCGACGGGAAGGTCGATCTCGACCTGTCGATCCCCAAGGAGATGGGCGGCACCGGGGAGGGCGCCAACCCCGAGCAGCTCTTCGCGGCCGGCTACGCCGCCTGCTTCCACTCCGCGTTGCAGGCAGTCGCCCGGAGCGCCAAGGCCGAGCTCGGCAGCTCCACGGTCGGCGCCAGGGTCGGCATCGGGCCCAACGGCGCCGGAGGCTTCCAGCTCCAGGTGACCCTTGAAGTCGTCATCCCCGCGCTGCCGCACGACCAGGCGCAGGAGCTCGTCGAGCAGGCGCACCAGGTGTGCCCCTACTCCAACGCGACCCGGGGCAACATCGAGGTGACCCTCGAGGTCAGCGACGACTGACTCAACCCATGCCGTGCTGGGCCAGCGGGTGCAGCAGCTCCCGCTCCTCGTAGGACAGGTGTGAGAGCAACGCGTCGGTGAGCAGGTCGACGGTCTCGGAGAAGTCCTCGAGCGCCTCCGACGTGGCGCCGGGCTCCGCCGAGACCAGCGCCACGAGGGCCTGGTCGACCCGCTCGAGGACGTCGTGGATGACCACGTGCTCCTCGGCGAGGCGGTCCACGACGGGTCCTGCCGCCGGGTCGCTCTGCCGCAGGTAGCGGAACATGCTGTGGTCCTCGAGACTGTGGTGACCGGTGACGATCCGGCAGTAGCTCTCGCAGTAGGCGCCCAGCGTCCAGTTGTTCTGCCGCATCGTCATCGTGTTGATCGCGGAGCGCGCCTGCCCGACCTCCATCAGGCCGCGGCGTACCTGCCCGACCACGTCGCGCAGCTGCGCAAGCTCGGCGCGCAGCGCGTCGTGGACGTCGATCAGGTGCTGGGGGTAGGCCTGCTCGTGCTCGGTGTACGTCGCCCCGGCCGGCACCGGGTAGGTGGGGCGGGTCGACTCGTCCCACGGGACCTGACCGGTCAGCAGGGTCGGTGCCGGGGTGGGTGAGACGCGGACAGCGATCGCCTCGGGGGCGTGGTCCCGAGCCCTGCGGGACGGTCGCTCCTCGACCACTGGGACAGGCTCACCGCTGGCTCGCAGCCCTCGTTCGGCCTCGACCTGCTCGCGGACAGCAGGGGCCACCTCGAGGGCGAAGCGGCGTACGTCGTCGGGGGAGTCGGTCCCGAGGACGAAGGTGCTCATGCCCTCGTCGATCGCGAGGCCGGCCAGCTGCTCGGCCCAGTCCTTGGCGGTGCCCTGGAGACCGGTTGCGCCGGGGTTGGTGCCGAAGCTGCCGAAGACGTTGTACATCCGCCGGATCGCCTGCGGGCCACGGCCGTTCGCCTCGGCGGCGTCGTCGATCCGGGCGTTCATGTCGGCGAGCTCCGGGGGGTCGGCGTACCCCATCGACGGGATCCAGGCGTCGGCGAGGTCGGCGGTCACCTGGAGCATGCGGGGCTTGTAGGCGCCCAGCCAGATCGGGATGTCGTGTGCAGGCTGGGGCCCGGCGTGCAGGCCGTTGACCTCGTAGTGCTCGCCGACCGCACGGACCGTGCCCGTGCCCCACACCGCACGGATGATGCCGATGGCCTCGACGAGCGCGTCGACGGCCTCGCGCGGGGAGCGGCGGGGCCCGCCGGCCGCCGCGATCGCGTCCCAGAACGCCCCGGCCCCGAGGCCCAGCTCGACGCGTCCGGCGCTGAGCAGGTCGAGCGTCGCGGCAGATCGGGCCAGCACGACGGGTGGCCGCAGCGGCAGGTTGGCGACGTTGGGCGAGACGCGGATGGCGCTGGTGCGCGCGGCGATCACCGACAGCAGCGTCCAGGCGTCGGGTGCCTGGCCTGGTAGGGGTGGTCCTGCAGCGTGACGAGCTCGAGCCCGCTGACCTCGGCGAGCAGGGCCAGTTCGAGCGTCTGTTCCGCCGCTGCGGCTCCGGGACTGGGGAAGATCCCGAACTGCAGGTCGTGGCCGTAGTCGGGCATGTCAGGAGACTAGCGACGCGATCCTGGCCTGCCGCCGGATGGTCGGTACGCCGCGTGAGGTCACCGGCACCCCGAGAGGTTCTCGAGGACCCAGGTGGCGCCGCTCGTGCGCTGCACATCGCCGTGCCATCGTTGGAGCAGATGGCGCCGGGCGCGCCGCCCGGCCGATGAGGGGAACACCTGATGAGCGAGATCAACGAGACCCTGAAGAAGATGATCGACGAGCTGGACCTGGACCGTCGCGTCAACGACATGGTGGAGCAGGCCGAGACGATGCTCAAGCGTGCGGTGGAGACCGCCGCCGGTTTCGCCCACGAGCACCGCGACGACGTCGACCGCACCCTGGACCGGATCACCGCGCAGATCGACGAGCGCACCGACGGCAAGTTCGCCGACCACGTCGACAAGGTCCGCGGCAAGGTCGAGCTGGGGCTGGAGAAGCTGACGGAGCGTCGTCCCGAGGACCCGAGCTGAGACTGGCGCCGCGGTGCGCGAGGCGCCGGATGCCCGGACGCCGGGTCTGTGGACGCCGGGTGTCTACGAGTCGGGTGCCGTGGAGCCGGGTTCCTCGCGCAGTCGGGGCGGGGTGAACCCCTCGGGCCTGATGCCGGTCTTGTCGCCGTAGAACGCGCGGATGCGGTCCATGTCGGCGCGCACGTCGCCCGTCGGCGCGAACGTCGGTCCCCAGCCCACGGTGCGCGAGGGAGCGTCGAGGAACGCGAGGGTGATCGGCAGCCCGCTCTGCTCGGCGATGCGGTAGAACCCCGACTTCCAGTACTCACCGCGGCTGCGCGTCCCCTCGGCGGCAAGGCCCAGAAGGAACGGCTCGTCGCCCACGGCCCCCCGCATCAGGTCGCGGATGGTCCCGCCCGGGTCCTTCCGGTCCAGTGCGATGGCCCCGGTGGCCCGCAGGAGGGGCGCCAGCGGGCCGACGAAGAACTCCTTCTTGACCAGCAGCTTGAGCTGGATGCCGTAGTCCCACGCGAGCAGGATCGTCAGCACCCAGTCCCAGTTGGACGTGTGCGGCGCCCCCACCAGGACGCCCCGCTCCGGGACCATGCCCACCGTCTTCCACCGCGCGGCTCGCAGAGCCAGCCGCGCGAAGTTCCGGCGGAGCAGAAAGTCACGATTCACGCGGTGACGGTACAGCGATCCTCGGCGGCCCACCGGACGGCCTCAGCGGAGGTCGCCCGCCTCGCGGGCCGATTCGAGCAGGAGGTCGCGCACCTCGCCGGCCAGGCCCTCACCGTTGCACAGGACCACGAGGTTGACGCCGTCGTCGGGCCAGCGGTGGGCGAGCACCATCACGCCGGGGTCCCAGCCGCCGTGGCCGTAGCGACCGTCGGGGTGGTGGAGCAGCCCGTAGCCCTCGAAGTAGCCGTCCCCGGCATCCGCGTGCCGGGCGGTCACACGTTCCTGGTTCGCGCCGAGGAGGGTGCCGTCGGCGTACGCGCGCAGGAAGCGGTCGACGTCACGGGCGGTGCTGTGCGCCCCGCCGTCGGCTCCGCCGATCACCGGTACCCGGAAGACGTTCGAGCGCCACGGCTCGTCCGGGCCGCTGCGCGGCAGGTATCCGACGGCCACGTCGGGAACGGCCTCGTCCATCCGGAAGAACCCGCTAGCGGTCATGCCCGCTCGGTCGAACACCCGCTCCTGCACGACATCCACGTAGCACTGCCCGGTCACCTGCTCGATCACGAGGCCGAGCAGGACGTAGCCGGCGTTGGAGTACTGGTAGCGCTCGCCAGGCGGACGGTACGGCGGCAGGTCGCCGAACATGGGCAGGAAGTCGAGCGGCCGCTCCATGGAGTACGACGGGCGCTGCTGCCACAGGGAGCCGTAGTCCTCGACGTGGGCGGGCGAGTCCTCGTCCTCCTCGCAGTAGTCGGCGATCCCGGAGGTGTGGCACAGGAGGTGGTGCAGGGTCACCGCGGGCAGCAGGGTGCTCGGGCGACGTGAGGCAGGGAGTAGGTCGACCACGCGTGCGTCGAAGTCGAGGAGCCCGGACGCGGCGAGGTCGGCCACGGCCACGGCCGTGAACATCTTGGTCAGCGACGCCAGTGCGAAGCGGGTCGCAGTGGTGACGCGAGTGTAGGTTGCGCGGTCGGCGTACCCGCAGGTGTGCTCGAGCAACGTCTCGCCGCCGCGGGCCAGCAGGACCGAGCCGGACAGGTCTCTGGTCCGCTCCCACTCGTCGAGCCGGTCGACGAGGGCGGCGTAGGGCAGCACGGGCATCCGCTCACGGTCGCACCCGCGCGGAACGGGGGCAACGAATTATCGAGCCTGCCGGGCGTCACCGAGCCGCTGGGCGATCCGCGCGATGGATCGTGGCGAACGCCGGTTCCTCATGGCTGCGTGCGTGAGCAGCCTCAGGTCCTGGGAAGGAGGTCGTTGAGCGACCGCAGCCAGTCGGCGAGCGTGGGAAGCATGCGGTCGCCGATCGCCGTGTCGATGCCCACGTAGCGCACGCCCACGACGGCGAACGCAGCGAGTGACAGCACCAGTCCGATGGACGCGAGCAGGCTCCCGGCCACCAGGGGGCGGCTGGAGCGGGCGAGCCCGACGACCGAGCTCAGCAGCGCCAGCATCGACAGGCCCACGCACACGCCGGTCATCAGGGAGAAGGGCGCCGCCGCGAGCGCGACGAGACCGGCCAGGAACCCGATCTCGGCGGTCGCCGAGGTGTGCACGGGACGGGCCGGAGAGCTGTCGAACAAGGCGCCCAGGGCGTCGTCATCCTGGTTGCTGACCGGTTCGCCGGCCGTGGTGCCTGGGCTCACCCCGTGCCCCAGGTCGTGCCCGAGGTCGTGTGTCGTCATGGGAAAAGCGTAGGCCCGCCGACAGTGGCTGCGGCCGCGCGAAGGCGTGTCGCGAGGAGCGGGAGCAGTGGGTTCAGCGACGCATGGTCGCCGCGAACCAGCCGTTGGTCCACGGGCGATCGATCTTGACGCGCTGGCCGGTCCTGGGCGCGTGCAACATCACCGCATGGCCCTTGCTCCACTTCAAGAACATGGCCGCGTGGTAGACCCCGCCACCGCCGGTGAAGAACATCAGGTCGCCGCGGCGCATCTTGTTCCTGGGGATGTGGCGTGCGCGGTGCGCCTGGGCGGCAGCGGTGCGCGGGATGCTGATCCCGGCCTTGCGGAAGCTGAACTGCATCAGGCCGGAGCAGTCGAAGGAGTTCGGCCCGGCGGAGCCGTACCGGTAGGGATCCCCGATCTGGTGCAGGGCGATCGAGGCGGCACGGTTGATCTTCAGGGTGACCCTCTGGCTGCTCTTCTGGCTTCGGGTGACGGCGGACGCGTCCGCCACCGGGCTGAGGGCAGTGACTGCTGCGAGGACCGCGAGCGTCAGGAGGGGGAGCAGGAGGAGGTTGCGGGCGCGCACCAAGGTAGGCACAGGGGTGGTTCCTTCCCAACGCCTGTGGGGTGAGCTGTCGGGTTGGAGCTGGAAAGTGCTCTGTCACCTGGTGGTGACTTCACCCCGAGCGCGATCCCGGTGAGGAGGTCGCGCGTGGAACCTGTGGGTCCCCCATTCCTGCCCGCGTGTGTTCGGATGGGGCATCCAGGAGTGGGCAGGATTCGGCGTCCCCGGGATGCTGGTCGAGTGGTCGACCCATGAATGTTAGGCGGTACCTCGAGGCGTGTCCAACGGGGGGGCCCGAAGGGTCTCCTGGGCGATCACCCTGAGCCGGGAGCCTTCGGCACCCGCCCTCGAGCCCGCGTCAGAGCTCGACGGTGTCGCTCTCGCCGACGTCGGGCTTCTTGCCGGTCACCTTCGACTTCGCGAAGGCGAGCGCCGATGCGACGCGTCCGCCGGGGGTGTCCCAGTACTCGGCCGAGTCGGCCTCGACGTGGAGGAGCTGGACCTGCTCGGAGTCCTTGCCCTCGGGGAACCAGGCCTCGACGGTGGAGTTCCACAGCTCGTCGATCTTGGCCCGGTCGCGTCGAAGGGTGGCGTGGCCGGTGACCGAGAGCCACGTCGAGCCGTCGGCGAAGGCGAGGTTCACCCGCTTCTCAGCCGTGACGTTGGCGGCCTGCTCGCTGGTTCCGTCGATGAAGAACCACGCGTCGCCGTCGTCGGTGACCTCCTGGGGCGTCATCGGGTGCGAGTGCAGACGGCCCTGGTCGGCGACCCCGACCGAGGTCAGCATGCAGAAGCGGTCACCGCGCATGATCTCGACGACCTTCTCCTGTGCGAGACCCTGCTGGTCGTGTGACATCTCGTGGCTCCGTTCGGGGTTGGGGATGTGTCCGGTGTCCCCACCTCGTACCCGGATCCTCCGTCGTCAGCCACGCGCAGACGCAGACGATACTCAGGGAGCCAGCCTCTCCTCGAGGCGTACGACGACCGTGTGCCCGGCCTCCTTGCCGATCCGCTTGCGGATCGCCGCCTTGACCGGCAGCTTGTGCGTCCCGTCGCCCAAGGGCATGAAGGCGGTCGTGATGGGTTCGCCGTCCACGCTGCCGCGGATCTTGACCAGCCCGCCGGTTCCGAAGAATTGGGCCGAGTCCGGCATCACCACGTAGGTCCAGCCACCGGGGGAGGGACTCCGCTCGAGCACCGCGGAGAACTCGTGGTCCAGCGGTCCCGGTGCGTGTGCCGGTGTGGTCATGGTGCTGCCTCCCTGTTGTTGGCGTGCGGGCTCGCAGGTCCGGAGCCCTCCCCGGTTGCGACCCCTCCAGGGCCGCGGAGTCATCGATGTCCTCAGCCCGTCCGGCCGATCCAGGTGAGGGCGGGGCCGGCGACGGCGAGGGCGGCCAGCCGCCAGGCGAAGAGCCTGAACCAGTGGCCGCTCCCGGGGGTCTCCTCGCTGATCACGGTGGCGATGGTCCCGGTCGCGTTCTCGGTCGTGGGGTCTGGCGCACGCATGGTGAGGGGCCGGGCACGGCCTGGCCGCTCGGCGTCGATGGCGGGCGCGACGTACCGGTCGCCCAGGAACGACCGCCGCTGCGGCAGGACGATGCCCGCGTCTGCCGCCACCCAGCGGGGACGCGACCGCGCCCGTGGACCGGAGTCGAGCCAGGCCTCGTGGACCACGGCCCCGCCCCGGACCGAGATCAGCGCGTCGCGCTTCTCGTCGCAGCGGTAGACCACCTCGGCGCGCGGCAGTCGTCCCTCCGCGGGCAGCGGCTCCTCGCTCCAGATGCAGAGCAGGGGACGCGTCATCCGCAGGTTGGGGTCGTCGAGAAGGGCGACGAAGGAACGCCGGGGCTCGGTCGCAGCGGTCTCGAAGTCCCGCAGCGCGAGCCACCCCCCGAACAGCCGCCGGGACACCCACACCAGGGCTGTCAGTCCCGTGAGGGCGATGGTGAGGAGCAGCGCCCGGGAGCCTCCGAGACCGGCGACCCCGACCAGTAGCACCGCCGTCGCTGCCGCCCAGGCCAGGCAGCGTTCGCGGTCCTCGGCCAGGGCCTCGCGCAGCGTGGCGCCGACCTTGGGGACCCGTCGCGACGTCGCGCGTCGGTCCTGGAGGTCCCACGGTGAGGGCGGAACGTCGTCGGCCTCCTCCGCCGGCTGCTGACGCGCCTGCTCCCGGGCCCGCTCTCGTTCCCGTTCTCGTGCCGGTCGCGTCTCGTCCCCGACGTCGTGGTCCCGGTCTACGCGGGCCTGCAGGCTGGCCCAGGCGGTGGGCAGGAACACCCCAGCTGCGAACCCGCAGACCCCGCACACCCCGAGGGCGGGCCCGCCGGAGAAGGTCATGGACGTGGCGAGCACGAGCGCGATCTGTACCGGGTAGGTCCGCGCCGGGACGGTCCCGCCACGCAGCCACCGCAGCAGCGCGTCGATGTACGCCGCGGCCTGCACGCAGCAGAGGACGGCGAAGACGACGGCCAGCACCACCGCACTGCCCAACGAACCGGCGGACGCGACCAGCACGGCGGACCCCACGAGCGACCCGAGGCCCAGCGCCAGGGACACGCCGAAGGCACCCGACGGCCAGTCGTGGTCGTCGCGCCGGAACGCTGCCGCGTCGCTCACCCTTTGCATGATCCCACGGTCGGGGGGGACGTACCGGGTGACCGGAGTGGGCCGTGGGCACGGCGGCCGCGCCGGTCCGGGGCAAGCGTCGAGGCCCTCGTTTGCGCCACCCGCCGCCGGGTACTCCGTGCGGGATGACGACTCCACACCCGGATCGAACCCCCGGTCCCCTTCCTGAGCACCGGCGTCCCGACGGCGTCACCGACGCGACCGTCTCCGCGCTGGGCAAGGTGTCCGAGGCCCTGGAGGCGGT
>NZ_JAOPXP010000050.1 GCF_025965085.1 Marmoricola sp. | reverse complement strand
GACGCCGGGGTGGACGACCACACCGACCAGCTGTTGCTCTCGTGGGTGGTCGCGGAGGCGCTCACCAGGCTCTCGTCGGACCACCGCGCGGTCCTCCTCGAGTGCTACTACCGCGGCCGGCCCGTCTCGGAGGCGGCCGCGCGGCTCGGCGTACCCGAGGGGACTGTGAAGTCGCGCACCCACTACGCCCTGCGCGCGCTGCGGCTCGCCCTCGAGGAGATGGGGGTGAGCGCATGACCTGCGCGTACGCCGAGAGCGACGGCGCCTACGTCCTGGGTGCCCTCTCCGCGACCGAACGGCTCGAGTTCGAGCAGCACCTCGACGCCTGTCTGGACTGCTCGACGTCGGTGCGCCAGATGGCGGGCCTTCCCGGGTTGCTCGCGCGGGTCGACCCGATCGTGCTCGACGACCTCCGTCAGGTGGAGCCGGTGCCCGACGCACTGCTCGCGCACCTCGTGCGCGACGTAGGTCGTACTCGACGCCGCCGCCTGGTGCTCGTCGCTGGCCTGGCCGCCGCGGCCGTGGCAGCGGTGCTCACCCTGACCTTCTCCCCCCTGCTCGGCATGGACACAGCGCCTCCCGACGCCGCCCCGGTCGGGCAGGTGATGACCCCGCTGGGCGACGTGCCCGTGCGCGCCAGGCTCGCCCTGCAGTCGGTCCCCTGGGGCACCCGGCTCGACCTCGCCTGCACCTACGCGCCAGACCAGACCGAAAGCGACTGGCCGCACGCCGTCACCTACACGCTCCTGGTGAAGACGATGGACGGTCACACCGAGCAGGTCAGCACCTGGCGCCCCCTCGAGGGCCGCGAGACGCGCCTCACCGCCGCCACGGCCGCACGTCGCCAGGACATCGCGTCCGTGGAGGTGCGGACAGCGGACGGCCGTCCGGTGCTGGAGCTGAGCCGACTCGGTGGTTGAGGAGCGAGCGCCAGCAAGCGTCTCGAAACCACTGGAGCCCCCCTGGAGGGCCAACGCGGGCAACGCAGTGGGGGTCAACCCCGGAGGCAGCCTTCCCACCCCCGCTGCAGGCTGCGAGCACCGGCGACTACCGCACCTCGAACCGGCGGGCACCCGACCAGGGGCCGGCGGTACCGGAGGCATCCAGGGCCTGCACCCGGAACCACATGCGACCGGCGGGGAGCGTGGTCGTCGAGAACGTCGAGGTGGGCACCGTGCGCAGGAGCGTCGGGGAACTGAAGACCTCCTGGTCGTCGACCGCGATGCTGTAGCTCGCTGCGCCACTCACGTCCGACCAGTCGAAGACCATGTTCTGACCGACGGCGAAGCGGGCGTCGACGGCCGGGGACAGCAGCGTGGGTGCCGTCAGCGTGCCGGAGGCGGGCGGGTTGGCGCCGGTGGCCCCCCGCGGGGTGAAGCTGCGGGTGGCGGAGAACGCTCCGAGGACGCCGGCCGCGTTCCGGGCGCGCACCCGCCACCACAGCTGGCGTGCGGGCAGTCCGCTGAGGACCGCCTGCGACGCGGAGACGGTCGGGTTGGCGACATAGGGCGCGGCCATGGATGAGGTGTCGTCCACCAGGACCTCGTAGCTTGTCGCGTTCGGCACGTCGTTCCAGTCCAGCGTGGCGGGCTGCACCACCCCGGTCGCGCCGTTGGCGGGGCTCTGCAGGGTCGGTGCGGCCGGGGTCGGTGGGTTGAGCGTCAACGTCGCGCTTCGGGTGACCCCACCCGCTGCGGCCGAGACAGCCACGGGCGTCTGCGCCGAGACCGCACTGGTGGTGACCGTGAAGGTCCGGCTGGTCGCCCCTGCGGCCACCGTGACGCTGGCCGGCACGGCGGCCGCCGCCGAGTTGTCGGACAGCGTCACCACGGTGCCGCCGGACGGCGCCGCCGCGCTCAGGGTGACCGTCCCGGTCGAGGAGCTGCCCCCCACGACGGTCGTGGGGCTGAGCGACACCGCACTCGCCGAGACCGACGCCGAGCGCGTGATGCCGAGGGCGGTGAACTGGCTCGTGGCGCCCAGCGTCGCGGAGAGCTGGACGGTGGTGTCGTCCACCGGGAACGTCGTGATCGGGAAGGTGGCGCTGGTCGCCCCCGCAGGGACCGTGACGGTCGCCGGGACGCTGGCCGCGCCGGGCAGCCGGCTGTCCAGGGAGACGGTCGCGCCGCCGGACGGGGCGGCGCTGCCGAGCGTGACCGTCCCGGTCGAGGGGGACCCACCGGTGACGCTGGTCGGGTTGACGCTGAGCCCGGTCAGCGGGGGCAGGCTGGGCGAGACGGTCAGCGTGGCCGAGCGGGTCACGCCGCGACCGGTGACCGAGATGGTGACGGGGGTCGGCGCATCAACCGGCTTGGTCGCGATGTCGAACCGGCCGAAATCAGTCGAGCCGCTGATCGTCGCGAACGCCGGGACCGAGGCGACGGCGGGGTTGCTGCTGGTGACCTGCACGATCTGGTCGTACCCCTGCATCTCCGACAGCGGGATGCGGATCTGCCCCTGGGAGCCGGCGGTGGTGGTCGAGGCCGGCAGCAGGGTCAGGCTCGCGGGATCCGGCGCCGGTGTCAGCGTCAGCGTCCAGATCGCGGTTCCTCCGCCGCCCTGCGCGGTGATGGTGACGTGGGTGGGCTTGGTGACAGGGTTGGTACGGATGTCGAACTGGTCACCGCTGCGGCCCGCGGCGAGGGTGAACGTCGGGGGCACGATCGCGGCCGGAGAGGAGCTGGACAGGTTCACCACGAAACCGCCCGGGGGGGACCGCCCGTCGCACAAGTCGGCGAAGCAACCGATCTCGAGGTCCACGACCCCCTGCATGTCGGCGCCACCGGTCGCCTTCACCGGGAACAGCTGGAAGGGGTCGTCGTTGAGCTTGGGCGGCAGGATCGTGATCTTGGTGGTCGCGGTGGTCCCGTTGTACGTCGCGGTCACGGTTGCCGTCGCCGGCTCGGTCACGTACCCGACCCGCATCCCGCGGCCGGAGTTGATGGCCCCGGTGGGGTACACGAGCACCTGCGAGAACGACGTGCCCTCCGCGATCTCGCGCGAGGCCGGGAGCTCGGGCAGCAGGTCCGGGCGGTCCGTGCTGAAGGTGACGGTGATGCCCCCGGCCGGTGCGGGACCGGTCACCTCGATGCTCCCGCGGGCGGGGGCGCCGCTGAACTTGACCTCGGGGAAGGTCACCGCGCCCATCGAGAGGGGTTGGGGCGAGACCGTGAAGGTCCCGGTCGCCGACCAGGCGGTGAAGGCCTCCACGCCGGCGTTGTAGCCGTGCTGCGAACGCACGCGCCAGAACTTGTTGCCAGCGGTCAGCGTCGGCACGATCAGCCGGTTGTCGCTGGTGCGATAGCTCTTCTCGACCGTGGTGAAGGCGGAGGTGCTCGAGACCTGGACCTGGTACCCGAGGTCCTGATGGTTGGGCACGTGGCTCCACGAGACGGTCAACGGGAGCTGGCTCGTCGTCCCGTTGGCGGGCCCCTGCAGCGTCGGCGGCGCGGGCAGCGGGTTCGTGTCGCTGACGCTGAAGCTCACGAGGTTGGACGGCGCACCCACGAGGCCGTCCGCGTTCACGGCCAGCACGCGCGCCTGGTAGCTGCCCTGGTTGGCCGAGCCCATCGGGATGAGCTCGCTGGTGCTGTGCAGGTTGACCTGTCGCACGCGCGTGCCCACGGGGAAGCTCGGGTCGGTCGACTCCTGGAGGATGTAGCTGACGGCTCCGGGCACGGCGCTCCAGGAGAAGAGGTTGTTCTCGAAGGGGCGGACCTGGGTGGAGCTCGGCGGATTGAGCGTCGCGGTGCCTGGCACGCCGGGACCGGACCCGGTGACGACGACGCTGCGCGCCGTCGACCACGCCCCCGGCTCGAGGTCGCGGCTGACCGCCTGGACCCGCCAGAAGTAGGTGCCGGCGGGGATGCCGCTGATGACGGCGTCGGTGCTCGCCGCCCCCACGAGCAGGACGGGGTTCTGCTCGAGCACGGTGCCGAACGACGAGGAGTTGCTGAGCTGCCAGTTGTAGCCGCCGGCCTCGCTGACCGGGGACCACGAGATCGTGAAGGGAATGGTCACGCTGGCACCGTCCGCGGGGCCGGCCAGGACCGGAGCAGCAGGCGGTACGGCGACCGCCGTACCCCCCAGTCCCGCCAGTCCGAGCACCGCCACCAGCACCAGGACGAGTGCCCTCGTCACGACTCTTGCTCCATGTCCGGTCATTGCGGGTCGCCTCTTCCAGTCCATTCCTGCTTGGCGGCGTCAGGGCCTGAGGAGGTCGCGACCTCACGAGTTCCACGTGATGGTGACTGGCGGAGACGTCAACGGGAGCCTAGGAGCCTCGGCGGTTGACGGCGATCGAACCTTGGTCTTAGTACCCCGCTCGGTGCCGGCGTCGCGCATGTGGTGATCGTTCATGCATCGACGCCAGCCTGCTGGTCGCCGAGGCAGGCCCGCTGGTCGCCCGATGAGGTGGACGCACCTGTGCGCGCTGACCGGGAAGGGCGGACCGGGAGGCGCGGCCTGGTGCCCGCTGGACCACCACACCGGTCTGGCTGCTGACTGTCACGTCCGCCGACCCAGACGCACATCGCCGTTGGGCATCCGGCTGGCGGCGTAGGTCGGGTCGTGCGCTCGATGGTGATGCCAGGAGCAGAGCAGGACACCGTCCTTGAGGTCGGTACGGCCGCCTGCGGCCCAGGGATCTCCCCAGTGGTGGGCTTCGCACCAGGCGGCCGGGATCGAGCATCCCTCGGCGCGGCACTCGCGGTCCCGGATGATCATCGCCTTGCGCTGTGCCGGCCGGAACAGCCGCGACGAGCGGCCCAGGTCGAGAACCTCGGACTTCCCACCGAGCACGGCCGGCAGGACCCGGGCGGTACACGCGAGCCGACGTACCTCTGCAGCAGTCAGCTTGTCCGACGGCCCCAGCTGGCCGGTGCCGAGGTCCTGACGCAAGGCGTCGAGCGTCACGGTGACGATGAGCGTGGTGGCGTCCCCGCCGTGGGCTGGCAACCTCTGCGGGTCGACCGCCTCCATCAGCGAGCAGAACGCCTGACCGCGCTTCCGGTCGATCGGGATCCGGTCCGCCTCCCCGGTCCCTTGGTGCCGCGGAGAGGTGAACGCCTCGAGGTAGGTGTGCAACCGCGTCGCCACACCGTCCGGCACCTGAAGCGTGATCCTGGTGGTGCCATCGCCCAGCCTGGTGGTGACCAGGCTCGTCCTGCGCCGGGCGTCGCGCTCCTCGTGGGCCAACTGTTCCGCCTCGTGCTGCTCGCCGATCTGCGGAGCGACGATGTCGAGAATCCTGCGGCCGAGAACCCGCAGCTCCGGCGGTCCGAAGTGGGCCGCTTCCGCGACCAGATGGGCTTCGGCCCGCGCCATCACATCCGCGGGCACTGTGGCGGTTGGCAGCTCGTCGAGGGCGTGGACGATCACGCGCGCCTGAGCCACGTTGACGTTCCCCTTGCCGATCGCCGAGGCAACCCGCACCCACCTGCGGTCGAGCGCCTCGGCAAGCGCCAGGTCACGGCGGTTCGTCCCGGCGTCGGTGCGCGTGTGGTGGGTGATCAGCGCGGCTACGTCGCGGGCACCCTCCGCCTCGGCGACGTCGTCGGACGCGGCCATGAGCCGCAACCGCAACGCCGCCAGCTTCGCGTCGAGCCTGGTCAACCGAAGCAGCGCCGTGCGCTTGTCCTTGCCATCCATGAACGCGACCTGCGCTTCTGCCGCGATCTCGAGCGCCACCTCGATGGAGTCGGTGCAGGCCAGCACGGGATGGGGCGCAGCACGGTCGAACGTCGAGCCCATGCTCACCTCCTGACATCGACGACGGACCTTGGGTCTCACGCATCGATGCAGCGCGCCTGTGAGCGGCGGACCTGGGCGGCCCGGGTCGATTCCTGAGCATCACTATTGGATCGAACCTGTGTTCGATTATACGCCTGGACCTCAGATGGCACAAGCGTCGATGTCACCCTCCCTCCCGCGCACGCTCGCGGGGTCCAGGTCGTGACGCGCCAGCGACGGTCGCACCGATGCCGTGTCGTCCATCGATGTCGACCGGGCCGGCTGCGGACGCGTGTCCGAGGGCACCTTGGGTACGTGACCCGCAGCCCCGAGGAGGATTCGAGATGGCCGTGACCAGCTTCCAGGACTTCCCCCTCGCGGACCGCGGTCGAGAGTGGGACGGTGACGCCGCCGAGAAGCGCGTACGCCGCTGGGCGGGAGCCGAGGACGAGCCCAACGAGAAGTACCGCGACGCCCATGTCTGGTACGACGCGGAGAAGAAGGACAACTTCACCGCCTACAAGCTGCTGATCGCCGACGTGATCGACGACAAGCTCGTCGCCGTGCCGCGCGGAGTGATGGCCGCCGGCAACGTGATGCAGGGCGGCCGCGGCGGCGTCGATCTCCCCGAGAAGGACATCCCCAGGGTGAGGAGCCACCTGCCGAAGTACTACAAGAAGATGGGCGAGACCCCTCCCTGGGAGAAGTGAGCCCCTGGGTGACCACATGGCGGGCACGCCAGCGAGCACGACCGGCCCACCGGCAACTACGCCGCCCTACACGTCGACCACGCCTGACGCTTCTGGACTACACCGCTCGCGGGTACGCGACACCGCCAAGCGCGGGGCATTTCCCGAAGTAGAGCGAAATGGGGCCACCAAGCCCAAAGGCCCCACCTGTTGTCGACCACGAATTCTTCTCACCGTGCCGGACGAGCGTGAAACTGCGTGAGTACCGCACCGCGCGGAACTGCCGCCCAGCCGCTAGTTCAGGAGGCGCAGATGACCGTCTCACCCAACACCTTCACCCGCGCCGCCGGCATCTGCGCCGTCGCTGCCGGGGCGCTCTTCATCGGAGTCCAGATCGGCCGCGTAGAGCTCGCGACCATGCCGACGCGCTCCATCAGGCGCCACGAGGCGATGTTGTCGGCGAAGCAGCTGGCGGTGGCGCGCGCAGTCCGAGGCCCTCGAAGGAAAGGCGGATGAGCCCACGGACGGCTTCGGTGGCGTAACCGTGGCCGGCGTGGTGGGGGTGCAGCACCCAGCGGAGGTCGGCCTGGACGCCGCGTGCCTGCCCAGCAGCCTCGGCCTGGGCCCACGCGTCCTCGACCGCCAGCATCAGGTCACCGATCACTTCGCCGTCGAGCTCGATGATGAGGGTCTTGGCGAGGCTGGCGGCGTCCTCGAAGCTGGTGCGGTACTCCTCCAGCGTGGCCGGTGCGCAGGTCAGCCAGCGGCTGACGTCGTCGGGCCGGCGGAACCGCCAGGTGGCTTCGAGGTCGTCTCGGGTCGCGGGTCGTAGCGTCAGTCGGTCGGTCGGTACGGACCGGCCAGCTGATGGCGTCCAAGGGTCTCCCGGCCGCCTGGGCCGACTGCTTGGTTGCTGCGTTGGCCGAGTCCTTGGCCGGGTCCTCG
This sequence comes from Marmoricola sp., assembly GCF_025965085.1. GTDB lineage: Bacteria > Actinomycetota > Actinomycetes > Propionibacteriales > Nocardioidaceae > Marmoricola. Next base: position 261 of record NZ_JAOPXP010000050.1, on the reverse strand, counting down.
TCCGGGAGACGCAGGGCGACGTCGGTGTGGGGTGTTGGTGTGCTCATCGCCACCGGTCTCCGCTTGCGCGCACGTAGGTGCGCCACACGTGGCCCCACGGGATGACCGCGAGGATGAGGACGACGAAGGAGCAGTTGAACACGATGTCGCTCGTGGCCTTGTCCAGGTTTCCGTCGATGGCCTTGGGCAGCGCGACCAGGCCGAGCCACAGGAGCTTCCAGGCGGACTCGAAGAGCAGCAGCGGCAACAGCTTGACCGGGT
>NZ_JAOPXP010000049.1 GCF_025965085.1 Marmoricola sp. | reverse complement strand
GCGCGCAGCGCCGAGTCGCGGGCCAGCCCGACGACCGCCTGCTTCACCCGGGTGATCTCGGCGCCGGGACGCGCCGCGATGGCGGCGTACCGCTGGGCGAGCTCGGTGGTCGTCCTCACCGTGGTCTTGTGCATCTCCACGGAGACCCCGATGCGGCCGCCCGACGGCGTGCGCAGGTCCGGCAGGTAGGGGCCCATGTCGAGCCGCACGCGCCCGTCGAAGGTCGGGTGCACGGTCGCGTCGTGGCTGGCGAGCACCATCTCGGTGCTGGAGTGGGTGAACAGCACCGCCCACGAGGGCAGGGCGACGACCAGCCAGGCCAGCGCAAATCCCAGGACGCGCAGCGCACCCCGTCGGGAGACCCTCGTGGCGACGGACGAGAGCCGAGGCGCGAGGCGTCTGGAATCCACTAGGACGCGGTGGCCCGTTCCTGGGCCACGGCATAGAGGGCGACGCTGGCAGCGACGCCCGCGTTGAGCGACTCCAGCGAGCTGGCCATCGGGATGGAGACGAGCTGGTCGCAGGTCTCGGCCACGAGGCGGGAGAGGCCCTTGCCCTCCGACCCGACGACGATCACCAACGGCCCGGTGGCCAGGTCGAGGTCGGTCAGCGACACGTCACCGTCGGCGGCCAGGCCGATCACCATGCACCCGGCCTGCTGGTAGGCCTTGAGCTGGCGAGTCAGGTTCACCACCTGCGCCACGGGCACGCGGGCAGCTGCTCCGGCTGAGGTCTTCCAGGCGCTGGCCGTCATGCCGGCCGCCCGGCGCTCAGGGATGACGACGCCGTGCGCACCGAACCCGGCGGCGGAACGTACGACGGCGCCCAGGTTGCGCGGGTCGGTCACCGAGTCGAGCGCGACGATCAGCGGCGCCTCGTCATTGGCGGCCGCTAGGTCGAGCAGGTCGTTGGGGTCGGCGTACTCGTAGGTCGGGACCCGCGCCGCGAGCCCCTGGTGCACGGCCCCCGCGGTCATCCGGTCGAGCTCGACCTTCGGCACCTCGAGCAGCGAGATGTGCTTGTCCGCGGCGATCGAGAACACCTCGCGCAGACGGCTGTCGCGCTCCGCGCCCTCCGCGACGTACACCGAGATCACGGGCAGCTCCGCGCGCAGGGCCTCGACCACGGAGTTGCGACCGGCGATCCACTCGTGGTCGCCGGAGCCCTTGCCGGGCTTGCCGCCGGTGCGGCGCGGACGACCTGCGGGTGCCTTCTCGTCCTGCGGCTTCTTGTAGGTCTTGTGGTACGGCCGGTCCTTGGCCTTCGGTGTCGGACCCTTGCCCTCGAGTCCGCGGCGTACGCGACCACCCGAGCCCGCGGTCGGGTTCCCCTTGCCGCTCTTCTTGATGGCGCCTCGGCGCTGCGAGTTACCTGGCATGTCTACACGCTCCACTTCGGCCCCGAAGGGGTGTCCTCGATCGTGACGCCTGCCGCCTTGATCCGGTCCCGGATCTGGTCGGCGGTGGCGAAGTCCTTGTGGGCGCGGGCCTCGGCGCGCTGCTCGAGCAGGCCCTGGACCAGCGCGTCGACGACGGCGGTCAGGTCGTTGGTGCCCCCGGTCGCCCAGTGGTCGTCGGCGGGGTCGAGGCCGAGCACGCCCAGCATCGCGCGCACCTCCCCCGCGTGGCGGGCGGCGCTCTCGTGGTCGCCCTCGGCGAGCGCCTTGTTCCCGAGGCGCACCACGTCGTGGATGACGCCGACCGCGGCCGGGGTGCCCAGGTCGTCGTCCATCGCAGCGACGAACGCGTCAGGCAGGGTGCCGGCCGCGCCGGGACCGACCCGCTCCAGGAAGCCCTCGATCCGCTGGAACCCGGACGCGGCCTCCTCGAGCGCCTCGAAGCTGAACTCGACGTGCGAGCGGTAGTGCGCGGCCACCATGTAGTAGCGAAGCTCGATGCCCCGCACCCGCTCGAGGACGTTGGGCACCAGCAGCGAGTTGCCGAGCGACTTGCTCATCTTCTCGCCGCTCGTGGTGATCCAGGCGTTGTGCATCCAGTACGACGCGAACGGGTGTCCCGCCGCCCGCGACTGGGCCTGCTCGTTCTCGTGGTGGGGAAAGCGGAGGTCGACGCCACCGCCGTGGATGTCGAACGCCGCGCCGAGGTACTTGCCGGCCATCGCCGAGCACTCGATGTGCCAGCCCGGGCGGCCCCGTCCCCACGGCGAGGGCCACGATGCGGTCTCGGGCTCGGAGTCCTTGCGACCCTTCCACAGCGCGAAGTCCCGGGGGTCGCGCTTGCCGCGCGGGTCGGCGTCCTCGGCGGCCTCCATGTCGTCGACCTTCTGCCGGGTCAGCTCGCCGTACGACGGCCAGGACTGCACGTCGAAGTAGACGTCGCCCGACCCGTCCTCGGCGGCGTAGGCGTGCCCGCGGTCGATGAGCAGCGAGATCAGCTCCAGCATCTCCGGGACGTGCCCGGTGGCGGCCGGCTCGTAGGTCGGCGGCAGCACGTGGAGGTCGTCGTAGGCCTTGTCGAGCTCGCGCTTCATGACGTAGGCGAGGTTGTACCAGGGCCGGCCCTGCTCGGCCGCCTTGGCGAGGATCTTGTCGTCGATGTCGGTGATGTTGCGGATGAAGGTGACGTCGTACCCGCTCGCCAGCAGCCACCGTCGCAGCACGTCGAAGTTCACCGCCGAGCGGACGTGACCGACGTGGGGCTCCGACTGCACCGTGAGACCACAGACGTAGATGCCCGCCTTGCCCTCCTCGAGAGGGACGAAGTCGCGGACCGCGCGCGCAGCGGTGTCGTAGAGCCGGAGTGTCACCCGCCCAATCCTAGAGGTCCGCGGGCGCGGTCCCGACCGTGGCGGAGGCGGCCGTGCGCCAGCCCCCGCCATGGCCGCAAAATGTGACAAAACCTGACGGGTGAGGCAGGTGACGACTACTGTGGTTGCGTGCTTCCCCACTTCTCCACCCCACTTCGGGTCCAGGCCATGGGGGTCGGCTTCCTGGCCCTGGTCGTCGCCGGCGCGCTGCTGACCGACCCGGTGGTGCCCGACCGCGCACGGCTGGCGGCGAGCGCGACCGCGGGACAGCACCGCTTCGCCCAGATCACCAGCAACGCCAACTTCAACGCCGGTCTCGGCGAGGGCGTCCGTGTCGCCGGCGGCTCGGTCACCATGGCGACCCCGCGGGGTCGCCTGGGCTACGACGGGAAGAGCTGGGCCTGGTCGCGCTGGAGCTCGTGGTTCGTCCAGCCCGGCCAGACCTTCACCCAGGTCGTCCCGACGTGGAACGTCACCACCCCTCCGAACACCCTCGTGCAGGTCCAGGCACGCGTCCGCAGCACCACCGGCACGTTCAGCGGCTGGAAGCTGATGGGCAGCTGGACCACGCGTGACGACGCGTTCAGGCGCAGGAGCGGCGCCGCCCAGGCAGACTCGGTTGCCGCCGTCAGCACCGACACCCTGGTCGCCCGCCCCGGCGTG
>NZ_JAOPXP010000228.1 GCF_025965085.1 Marmoricola sp. | reverse complement strand
GGCTGAACGACCACTTCCCCGGCGGCGACCTGACCGGGGAGATGGTGATCGAGAGCGCCGACCAGCTCGGCGCGCGGCCGGTCACTCGCATCATCCTGCGCGACCCGCACCGCTCGGTCGACGAGTTCATCCAGCTCGCGCAGCACCTCGGCCTGCAGGGGGTGACCTACTTCGTCGGCTGGAGCGCCTGGCTGGACATCGCCCCCGAGGGGGTGAACAAGGCCACCGCGCTGGCCCAGGTCGCCGCCGACCTGGGGATCGCCGCCGAGGACGTGCTGGCCGCCGGCGACGGCCGCAACGACATCGAGATGCTCCAGTGGGCCGCCCGCGGCGTGGCCATGGGGCAGGCGGTGCAGGAGGTCCACGACGCCGCCGACGCCACCACCGAGACGGTCCACGACGACGGTGCCGCTGTCGAGCTGCGCCGATGGTTCCCAGACAGGCCCGGGCGGCCCTCCTCGAACCAGGGTCTCGAGAGCTCGGGCCCTCGACCCGAGGGCCCCCTTGATGCAGCTTCCTGACGTCGTCACCTCCAGGCGGTTGCGGCTGCAGCTGGTGACCCCTGAGGATGCGGTCGGCATGCTCGCGGGTCGTCGGCGCGTCTCCTGGCACCCCGACTATCCGCGCAAGAGCGACCAGGACGCCGCCGCGATGGTCAAGGCCGACGACCCCGACGCGTCGTGGGGACCCCGGCACATCGTGCGGAGCGGCGATGGCCTCGTGGTCGGTTCGATCGGCTTCTTCGGGGCTCCGGCTCCGGGGCCGGACGAGGTCGCGGAGACCGAGGTCGGCTTCGGCCTGGTCGAGGAGGCGCGCGGACACGGTGCGGTGAGCGAGGCCCTCAATGCGCTCCTGGAGGAGACCGACCGGGCCGGCGTACGCATCCGGGCGAGCGTGCGTCCGGAGAACCGGGCCAGCCTGAAGGTCCTGGCAGCGTGTGGTTTCACACAATTGCGCGGCTCCACGGAGGACGGGGAGCTCGTCATGGTCCGACCGCTTTAGGGAACGCACGCGGCCGGGACGTAGAGTCGGGTACATGCCCCCATTTCAGGCCGTCAGGCCGGAGCACGTCCTGCTCGCGCTCGAAGAGTTCGACCGCATCGGGGCCGACGAGTTCCTGTCCCGCTACGGCTTCGACCGACAGGGTGAGTTCGAGCTGGTCCACGACTCCTCGACGTACGACTCCATGGCCGTGCTCGGGGTCGCCCACCTGCGCGCGACCGGTGAGCTCGCGCCCGCGGAGGACTTCGCCGGCGGTGCCGAGGGTGCCGCTGCGGTGCTGGTGGGTCTCGGGTTCGCCGTCGACGGCGAACCCGGTGTCGAGGTCGAGGAAGAGTCGGAGAAGGTCGTCGACGCCTCCGAGATCGGCGACGACGCCGCCCGCACTGCCTGGGCCGAGGCCGCTCGCGAGGTCCTGCTGGAGACGGCGGGCAAGTACCACGCGGTGATCACGTCCAAGGACCTGGCCGCAGCCGTGATGAGCCGGAGCAACATCCACACGAAGCGTCCCAGCCACTACTGGATGGGCGACGTCCTGGGCCGGGTCGCGATGGACAGCGCCAAGCGCGGCGAACCTCTCCTCTCCTCGCTGTGCGTCAACGCCGACGGCAGCGTCGGGGCGGGATATGCACCCCACGTGATCGCCGCCGGCGGCGAGGTGACGGGCGACCCCGACGACCACGCTGCGCGCGAGCGGCTGGAGTGCTACCGCGCCTTCGGTGCCGACCTGCCCTCCGGCGGCGGATCGTGGGCGCTCACCCCGCGGTTGAGCGCCTCACGCAGTCGCGAACGCCGTGCGGCAGCGGCCGAGAAGATGCCGCCGCTGTGCCCCAAGTGCCACACCGCGGTGCCGGCAACCGGCATCTGCGACTACTGCGACTGACGCGCGCCGACGCCTCGAGCTAGAGGTACATCCCGTTCTGCGCCAGCGGCTCGTGGGCGTTCTCGGCGCCGGGGTGGCCGTGGCCCTCGTGCGTGCCCGGCGTCGATCCCGGGGGCAGCGCCCGCATCTGCTCGAGTTGTGAGCGCGCCGCCATCTGCTGGGCGTAGATCGCCGTCTGGATGCCGTGGAACAGGCCTTCGAGCCAGCCGACCAGCGTCGCCTGGGCGATGCGCAGCTCGGACTCGCTGGGCGTGCTGTCGTCGAAGGGCTCGATCAGCCGGTCCAGCTCCTCGTCGAGCTCGGGCGCGAGTCCGTCCTTGAGCTCCCTGATGGAGGTGTGCAGCACGGCGGCCAGCCGTTTGCGGCCGGCCTCGTCGAGCGGTGCGGCCTTCACCTCCTCGAGGAGCTGCTGGACCATCCGGCCGATGCGCATGACCTTCGCGGGCTGCTCGACGAGCTCGGTGACGTTGCGCTCGGTGTCCTCGTCCTCACGAGCCTCCACCGCCTGTACGGCGACGGGTTGACCGTCCGAACCGATCACGGTCACCTGCTCCTCCGGCGTCTCGTTCTGGGGTGTCGACATGCCCTCGACCTTACCCATCCGGTCGCGGACCAATCGACTCAGGCGGGGGGACCGACCGTGAGCAGGATCTTCCCGCTGTGCGAGCCGGACTCCATGAGCTCGTGCGATCGGGCAGCCTCCTCGAACGGCACCCGCTCGTGCACGAAGGACTTGATCTTGCCCTCGCCGATCAGGGGCCACACATGCTCGACCACCGCGGCGCAGATCGCGGCCTTCTGCTCGACTGGCCTCGACCGCAGCGACGTCGCGATCACGGCGCCGCGCTTGCCGAGGAGCGTGCCGAGGTCGAGCTCGGCCTTGCGCCCGCCCTGCATGCCGATGACCACCAGGCGGCCTTCGGTCGCGAGCGCCTGGACGTTGCGGGAGAGGTACTTGGCCCCCATGTTGTCGAGGACCACGTCGGCGCCGCCGGCTTCCTTGACCACCTCGACGAAGTCCTCGTCGTGATAGTTGATCGCCCGGTCGGCGCCGAGCGACTCGCACAGCGCGACCTTCTCCGGCGACCCCGCGGTGGTGAGGACCTTCGCACCCTTCGCCTTGGCCAGCTGGATCGCGAAGTTGCCGATGCCTCCCGCGCCCCCGTGCACGAGCAGGGTCTCGCCGGGCTGGAGGTGGGCGACCATGAACAGGTTCGACCACACGGTGCACGCGACCTCCGGGATGGCGGCGGCCGACACGAGGTCGACGCCGGGCGGGAGGGGCATGACCTGTCCGGCGGGCACGGCCACCTTCTCGGCGTACCCACCGGCCGAGAGGAGGGCGCACACCTCGTCGCCGACGCTCCAGCCCTCGACTCCGGGCCCGACCGCGCTGACCCGGCCGGAACACTCGAGCCCGAGCACGTCGGAGGCGCCCTCGGGCGGCGGGTAGTTGCCCATCCGCTGGTGCGTGTCCGCGCGGTTGACCGCGCTGGCGACGACATCGATCACGACCTCGCCGGGGCCCGGCTCGGGGTCAGGCAGGTCGACGACGGTCAGGGCCTCGGGACCACCTGGCTCGGGTGCGGTGACGGCGCGCATGCAGCCACCCTAGGGCGTGGCACCACCCTCCGGGTCAGGCGTCGATCTCGACGTCCTCGACCTCCACCTCGACCTCTTCCACGTCGTCCTTGATCTCGTCCGGGTCCTTGTCCCAGCGCTGGGCCAGCGTCGCGGCCAGTCCCGCCAGCCGCTCCACCTCCTCGGGCCGGCCGTCGAAGCCGGCGGCGGCGTACCCCAGCAGGAACGTGGAGATCGGCGCCGAGCGTCGCTCCACGTTGTGGGCCGCGTCGCGGGCGAGGTCCAGGATCAACGCCTCGTCCACCTCGACCTCGATGTCGAGGACGTCGCAGAGCTCATCGATCCAGTCATGGAGGTTCACGGCCACAGTCTTGGACGGGACCTCACCCCTGTGCAACACGAACGCGAAAACTCGTGCCCCTCCGCGCCACAGGGTGGTCGAGCTGTCCGCCGGTGGTCGAAACCACGGCGAGCGGACGGGGTCAGGCCTCCATCCGGGCCCGCAGGGCGAGCAGGTCCTCCCAGGTGTCGACGTCCGCCGCCTCCCCGGCCACCGCAGGGACCTCGGCCAGCCGCAGCCGCCCGACGAGCCTGCGGACCGCCAGCCCGTGCTGTGCCTCCAGCGGCGGCGCGGCGGCGAGCAGGGCCTCGGTGCGGTAGACGGCGCAGAGGTACTGCCGGCGCCCGCCGGCGTCGACGAGGAGGGCGCCGTCCTCCCCGTCCTCCCCCGCCGCGTCGACGAGCCGGCGCACCGTGTCGGCTGTGACCAGCGGCATGTCGACAGCGAGTACGACGACCCGGGCCGGCGCACGCGGGAACCCGGCGAGCCCCGCCAACAGGCCCGCCGCAGGTCCACCCCCCGGTGGGTCCTCGCGCAGGAACGTCGCCGGGCGGCTGGTGACGACCTCGGCCCCCACCACGACGACGTCGGGCACCGCCGCGAGCGCCTCGAGGACGTGCTCGAGCAGGGTGGCGCCACCGAGCTCGATCGAGGCCTTGTCGACGCCCTGGAAGCGGACCGCGCTGCCGCCCGTCAGCACGACGGCCCCCAGCCCCCCGGAGGGCTCGCCGGACAGCACGCCGGTGAAGGGAGTACTGGGGGACAGGCTCACGGGTGGCAGTCTCCCACCCGGGGCTGGCACTCTGGTGGCATGGCTGAGCGATCTGCGGACCATCCCGGTGCACCGCTCCGGGTGCGGCTGGTGCAGCGCGCCTCGAGCCTCGAACCGGCCGAGAACCTGGCCGCGCTCGACGAGGTCGCCGCGCTTGTGGGAGAGACCGACCTCGTCGTGCTGCCCGAGGCCTTCGCCCGCGACTTCGGCGAGGCCGGGTCCGATCTCGCGCCGTACGCCGAGCCGCTGGACGGCGCGTTCGCGGGGCGGCTCGGCAAGCTCAGCAGCGCCACCGGGGCCGCCTGGCTGGCCGGCATGTTCGAGGTGGCCGAGGATCCCGCGCGTCCGCTGAACACGCTCGTGCTGGCGGACGGTGAGCAGCTCACGGCGTACCGCAAGATCCACCTCTACGACTCCTTCGGCTACCGCGAGTCCGAGACGATCAGTCCCGGCCCGATCGCACCGTCGCTCGTCGAGCTCCGCGGCTTCCGGCTCGGGCTGATGACCTGCTACGACCTGCGCTTTCCCGAGCTCGCGCGCACGCTGGTGGAGCGCGGTGCCGAGGCGCTCATCGTCCCAGCGGCCTGGGTGGCCGGCGAGCGCAAGGTCGAGCACTGGCGCACCCTGCTTCGGGCCCGGGCGATCGAGAACACCGTCTGGGTCGTCGGCGTGGGTCAGCCCGGGCCGCGTTACACCGGCCACTCCCTCGTGGTCGCCCCCGACGGCGACATCGTGGCCGAGGCCGGCGACGACGAGGCGGTGCTCGACGCGGTGATCGACCGCGCGGCGGTGGCCGACGTACGCCGCACCAACCCGTCGCTGGCCAACCGCCGCATGTGAGCTGCGTTGTACGCTCCCGGCGTGCCAGAGGTGGAGAAGCAGCCGGGCCACCGCAGGGTACTGCGCTCAGTGCGTGAGGCGACCCGGGAGGAGCCCGCCCGACCCCGACACCCGCACGCTCAGTGCGGCCCGTCTGGTGACGAGCAGGCGCCCGCTCTCCGACGGCCCTTCCGTGGCGCGCTCAGACCGGTCTGGCTGCTCGCCATGCTTGCGGTCACCGCTGGTCTGGTGACCCTGCAGACGCTCGAGGCACCCACCCTGGCCCAGCAGTCGCTCGCCGCGGCCCTGGGCGTCCTGCTGGCGGTCGGCCTGGCCGTGCGCACCGGGGGCCAGGTGACACTGCCCGCGGTGCTCGCCCTCGTGGTCGGCGTGGCCGCGGTGGCCACCCAGTGGGCGCCCCTTCTCGCCGGTGCCGCCCTGGGGACGGCTGTGCTGGCCGCCTGCCTCGGGGTGTTCGCCACCCGGCCCGCCGCGACTGCCCTCGCGGTGGTGCGCGAGGTGGTCGTGGCTGTGCTCGTTGCCGCCGCTGGGGGGATCGCGGCCTCCGGCTTCTCCGTGGGCATCGACCGGGAGCGGTTCACCCACAGCGTGCTCGTCCTCGCCCTCGCCGCGACGGTCGCGCTGGCATACCGCCTGGGTGGCGGACTGCACGGCCTCGGCCGACGCGGACTGCTCCTGGTGGCCGGAGCGCTGGTGCTGCTGGTCGTGGTACTCGTGTACACCGCGGCACTCACCCGGTACGGCTCCCCGGACCTGGTCGCGCACGTCCGCTGGGCCCACGACTGGACCCGCGAGCACCTGGGCGGCGTACCGCATCCGGTCGAGGTCCTCGTCGGAGTCCCCGCCCTGGCCTGGGGCGTCTCCGTGCGCGCCCGACGGCGGCAGGGCTGGTGGGTGTGCGTGTTCGGTACGGCGGCCACCGCACACCTGGCCGGCGACCTCGTCGGGCGCACCGACACGGTCCTGAGCTCCGCCCTGGGGGCTGTCTACGGCCTGGTCCTCGGCCTGCTCCTGGGAGCGGTCGTCATCCGGCTGGAGCGGGCCGTCACCGGTCGGGACCAACACCCCGGCGTGCACGCCCGGGACGCCCGGGTCGAGCCCTCGCGCCAGCGGGCGCTGCACTGACCGGACGTACGCCGCGCCCCTACCGTCGGGGCCACTACACTCGGGCACCGGTCCTCAAGGACCTGGAGGGGTGCCGGAGTGGCCGATCGGAACCGCCTTGAAAGCGGTCGCTGGCAGTGATGTCAGCCGCGGGTTCGAATCCCGCCCCCTCTGCTCAGGGCCCTCGACGGTGTCGGGACCCACTCCTTGGAGGCTCCGCCCCTGCGGCCCGACCCGGAGGCTGCCGGGCGGTGCCGTCCGCCCCCGCCGGTCGCCGGACTCCGCCGGCCCGGGAGACATGGGTCTCGATGCGCTGATCGAGGCCGTCAAGGGATCGATCGGGGCGGTCTGGCCCGGTCGCACGTGTCGGAAGGTCAAACCTCCAGAAGTCTGGCTTCGTGAGGCGTGCCGTGCCCACACTGTTGGGCGGGGGAAGGGGTTTGACCATGGGGTCGTGGACGCAGGTCGGGCACCGGGCACGGGCAGTGCTCGTCGGTGTGGTCTCGGTCGCCCTCGCGGCGACGTCGTGGGTGTGGCTCCAGGCGCCGGCACTGGCGGGGAGCGCGATCGCCTCGATGCCCCAGACCAACGCCGTCGACACCACGCCCCGGGTCGTCGACGACGCCAGGGTGCGCGAGGCCGGTGTCTTCGAGCTGCATCAGGTGGGTCCGACGATGTTCGCCGGCGGGCGGTTCCACACGGTCCTGAACGCGACCCGCACGGTCACCTACCACCGATGGAACCTGTTCTCCTTCAATGCCACGTCCGGGTCCCTGACCTCGTGGGCTCCCGTGGTCAACGGCGGGGTGTACGCGATGGAGTCGAGCCACGACGGCCGCTATCTCTACGTCGGCGGCTCCTTCTCGACCTTCGCCGGCGTGCCCGTGAACGGCCTGGTGAAGTTCGACCTCAAACGGGGCAAGGTGGACAAGCGCTTCCACTCGCCGGTGGCCGCCGGCCGCATCAGTGACCTGCAGATCGTCGGCAGCCGCCTGTTCGTGTCCGGCAACTTCCCCGGCGGCATCGTGGCACTGGACCCGGCGAAGGGCACCCGGCGCAAGTACCTGAGCGCCGTCAAGGTCACCGGCGCCGAACCTGGCTACTCCACCCGGGTCTACCGGTTCGCGGTGAACCCGGCCGGGACCCGGATGGTCGTCATCGGATCCTTCACGGCTGTGGGCAAGTCGCCTCGAAGGCAGGCTGCCATGATCCGGTTGGGTTCGACCGCCAGCGTCTCGCCCTGGTTCTCGACCCGGTGGAACGAGACCTGCTCCCCGACCCGCATGTGGTACACCCGCGACGTCGACTGGGCACCGGACGGCAGCTACTTCGCGATCGTGACCACGGGCGCCGCGTTCCCCCGGACCGCCAAGCTATGCGACACCATCACGCGGTGGAACCCCGTGGAGACGGGCAACCAGCAGCCGGTCTGGATCAACCGCTCCGGGGGCGACACCTTCCACTCGGTGGCCGTCACCAATCTCGCCGTCTTCGCGGGCGGTCACTTCCGGTGGCTCGACAACCCACTGGGGAGTGACACCAAGGGCCCCGGCGCGGTGGACCGGCTGGGCCTGGGTGCGGTCAGCCCGACGACCGGCAGGGCGCTGTCGTGGAACCCCACCAAGAGCGTCGAGGGGGGCCTGGGCGCCTTCGATCTCTACTTCACCACCCGTGGCCTCTGGGTCGGCCACTTCGAGCGCTACCTGGGCACGGGTCCGCACGGCCGCGAACTGCACGAGGGCCTCGGGCTGCTGCCCTCGGGACCGCGCTGGAACTGAACGATCTCAGGGCATCCGATCGGGCCGCGCCTACTCGGAGCCGCCGAGCTCCAGCGAGACCGAGTCGTAGACCAGGTCGTGCACCCGCTGCAGGTGGTGCTCGAGATCGCCGAGGAGTCGCTCGGTCTCATGCAGGATGGCCTCGCCGCTCAGCCTGTCGAGCACGCCGGTCGAGAGTGCCACGACCCGGGCATGGAGCTGGAAGCGGTCGCGTTCGGAGAGCGTCGCCCGGGCGTCGAGCCAGGCCTCGGGCTGGCGGCCGTGCGGACGGGAGAGCGCGTCCCTGACGTCGGAGAGGCGTCGGCGTACGTTCCAGCGCCACTCGGGCGCGGTGCTGTCGGCGGCCAGAATGTGCCGGAGTTCCCTGATTGCGGTTTCGAGAGGAGCCATCTCGAACCACCTTCCACGCCTGTCCGTGCATGATGGGAACATGAGTGTGGCCCAGTTCACGCTGATCCGACAAGGGCCAGTTTTGCGGCATGCCTTCCACCCCGGTCTAATCACACGGTGAGCATCCCGGCGAACGAGTCCACGCCCCAGCCCGGCGACGACCGACTGGATGTCGCCCTTGCTGCCGCGCTGCGGGCCAGGCTGCTCGGTACCGGTCTGGTGGCCATCGGCACGGTCGTGGTGCTCGGGGTCCTGGTGACCGGGCTGGCCTCGCTGCCGACGGCGTTCGTGGCCGGTCTGGTGGTGCTGGCGGTGCTCGGTGTGCTCGCGCTCGGCCTGCTGGTCGGCGTACGCCATTGGGTGCTGCGGATCGACGAGCACGGCTATCGGGTCCGGGCGCTGCGGTCGGCCCAGGCCAGGTCGGCGCGCTGGACCGACGTCCTCGACCTGCAGGCGACGACCGTGGACGGCCACCGCTGCGTCGTGCTCCGCCTCCGGGACGGGCGTACGACGACCCTCCCGGTGGACGTGCTGGAAGGTGACGCGACAGCTCTCACCGAGACGCTGTCATCCCACCTCGACCGGGGTCACGGCTACCGTCGACTGCGCTGAGCGGGCGCCCGGCAGCAGCCCGGAGGCCCGCTCGGGGGCAGCCCGATTTTCCGGTGGGCCCGACCATGGGTAACCTGTGCCTGCTTGTACGGGGAGGTGTCGCCTAGCCCGGTTTATGGCGCCCGCCTGCTAAGCGGGTTGAGGGTTGTGCCCTCTCGCGGGTTCAAATCCCGCCACCTCCGCAGGCTGAACCACCCCGGACCCTGAGGGTCCGGGGTGGTTCTGTGCACGCCCACAACTTGCATGAAGATGCAATGCACACTCATGTGGGTTGTCCTCCTGTCACGTGAGGCGACACCGCGGGCACGATGGGCGTTGCCCCGAGACGAGAAGGATTCCTCCATGAATCTCCGCAATGTCCTCAAGCCCGTCGCCACCGTCCTGCTCACCGTCGGTCTCGTGACCGTCGGTGTCGCCGGTCCCGCCGACGCGGCAACCCGGCCCACCCACACGACGTACGACACCGGCTGGGGCTTCAAGTAGGCCGATCGGGGCAGCAGTGACCCGGAGTCAGTCGGCTCTCTCGGGGGCTGACTCAGGGTCCCTGCTCCCCATGGCGTAGCCGAGCTGGAACCGGGTCTCCACGCCGTACTCGTCCTTGAGGGCGGCGACGTAGGAGGCGTAGGTGCGGGTGCTCACTCCGACGCGCTTGGCGCTGGCGGGGTCGCTGTGGCCCTCTGTGAGCATGCGCACCGTCAGCTGGCGCATGTCGGCCGCGATGTCGCTCTCGGAGGAGCCCCCGCGCTCGTCGTACTCCCTGGCCCGTTCCCACGAGCGGTCGAAGATGTCCGCGAGGTAGGACACGAGGCTCAGGTCGTGGATCGCGAGCGCCACGTCGGGTGATCCTCCGGGGATCACGGCCAGTCGGCGGTCGACCACGATGAGCCGGTTGAAGAACTCATCGAGTGTGCGCACCTTCGCGCCCCGCTCGAGGATGCGCTCGACATGGTCCCGCGTCGCCCGGCTGCGGCGGGCCGTGTGCTGGTAGAGCGTGCGCATCGCCACGCCCCGCTCGAGCGCGCGCAGGTCGCGGTCCACCGCCTGCTCAAGGATGACCGCGCGACGGGCTCCGGCCGGCTGTGCGGTGAGCAGCTCGTGCTCCGCGTCGTCGACCGCTGCCTCGAGGAAGTGATTGATGCTGGACAGGCCCCTGATCTCGTTGATCGGGCTGTCACCGACCGGCGTACGCCTGAAGGTCTGGGACAGGGAGCCGAACGTGTCTGCCCACGCGGCGGACTCGTCCAGCAGCTCCACGACCCGGCGGCCCATCGGCGCCACGACTCCTGCCTGGACGGCCGCCGGGTCCACCGCTACCCAGGCGCCTGCGCGGTCGTCCTCACGGACCAGCCCGAGGTCGATGAGCATCGCCAGCAACGGGAACGACGGATGGTCCTGCCCGAACCGCGGGTCGTCGCCCGCCAGGGCTCCTGCCGCGATGATCTCGCGGTAGAGCTCACCGGCCGGGCCGGCCAGGAGTGCACGCCGCTCCGATCCCCCCTCGATGCTCATGCCGTGCATCATGTCGAGAAACCGCAGGACCCGCACCCTGAGGGTGCGGGTCCTGGAACAGTCGGGCGCCTGCGTGTGGGCGGCCGGTCAGGCGCCGAGTCGGGCCTTGAGGCCGTCGAGCTCGGTCCAGAGCACGGTGGGAAGCTCGTCACCGAACTTCTCGAACCACTCGGTGATCTCGGGGACCTCCTTCTTCCACTCCTCGACGTCCACCGCGAGGGCCTTCGCGAGGTCCTCCTCGGTCACGTCGAGGCCGTCGATGTCCAGCGAGCCAGGTGCCGGCACGTTGCCGATGGGGGTCTCCACGGCAGCGGCCTGGCCCTCCATGCGGTCGATGACCCACTTCAGGACACGGCTGTTCTCGCCGAAGCCTGGCCACAGGAAGCCACCGTCGTCGTTGCGACGGAACCAGTTGACGTAGAAGATGCGCGGCATCTTCGCCTCGTCGTTCTCCTTGCCCATCTTGATCCAGTGGCTGAAGTAGTCGCCGGCGTTGTAGCCGATGAACGGCAGCATCGCCATCGGGTCGCGCCGCACCACGCCCACCTGGCCGGTGGCGGCCGCGGTGGTCTCGCTCGACAGCGTCGCACCCATGAAGGTGCCGTGGACCCAGTCGCGGGCCTCGGTCACCAGCGGGATGGTGGTCTTGCGCCGGCCGCCGAACAGGATCGCGTCGATCGGGACACCGCGGGGGTCGTCGTACTCGGGGGCGAGGATCGGGCACTGCTTGATCGGCGTGCAGTAGCGGCTGTTCGGGTGGCTCGAGGGCTCCTCGGAGTCGGGAGTCCACGGCTCGCCCTTCCAGGACGTGGCGTGCGCCGGCGGGTTCTCCAGGCCTTCCCACCAGACGTCGCCGTCGTCGGTGAGTGCGACGTTCGTGAAGACCGAGTTGCCGATGTTGATGGTCTCCATGGCGTGCGGGTTGGTGTGCTCGTTGGTGCCGGGTGCGACGCCGAAGAAGCCGTACTCCGGGTTCACGGCCCACAGGCGGCCGTCCTCGCCGATGCGCATCCAGGCGATGTCGTCACCGATGGACTCGACCTTCCAGCCCGGGATGGTCGGCTTGAGCATCGCGAGGTTGGTCTTGCCACAGGCGCTGGGGAACGCGGCTGCGATGTACTTGGTGACGTTCTCCGGGCTGGTGAGCTTCAAGATGAGCATGTGCTCGGCCATCCACCCCTCGTCGTGCGCCTTCGCGCTGGCGATGCGGAGGGCGTAGCACTTCTTGCCGAGCAGCGCGTTGCCGCCGTACCCGGAGCCGAAGGACCAGATCTTGCGCTCCTCGGGGAACTGCACGATGTACTTCGTGTCGTTGCACGGCCAGGCGACGTCCTCCTGGCCCTCCTCGAGCGGCATGCCGACGGAGTGCAGCGCCGGCACGAAGTCGGCGTCGAGCTCCTCCATCTTGCGCAGCACGTTGGTGCCCATGCGGGCCATCACACGCATCGAGGCGGTGACGTACGCGGAGTCGGTGACCTCGACACCGAACATCGGGTGCTCGGCCTCGAGGTGGCCCATGACGAAGGGGATGACGTACATCGTGCGGCCCTTCATGCAGCCGGCGTACAGCCCGCGCATGAGGTCCTTCATCTCGTTGGGATCCATCCAGTTGTTGGTGGGCCCGCAGTCCTTCTCCTCGACGGAGCAGATGTAGGTGCGGTCCTCGACGCGCGCCACGTCCGTGGGATCGGAGGCCGCGTAGAAGGAGTTCGGCTTCTTCGCCGGGTCGAGGCGCGTGAACGTGCCGGTCGACACCAGAGCGTCGGTCAGCTCCACCCACTCCTCGTCGGAACCGGTGCACCAGTAGATGCGGTCCGGGGTGGTGAGCTCAGCGGCCTCGCGGACGAAGGCCAGGATGCCCTCGTGCGTGGTGGGCGCATCCTCGATGGTGGTGGTCTGGTGCGACGTCTCGGCGGTCATGCCTTTATCCCTCTCGAGCATTTCGCGACCAGTCCCTGGGAGGGCCTGACCGGCCGTCGAGCTCCTCGACGGTGTGTGTCCTTGAGTTCGAATATGGGTGCGGCGCCGTTGCATCACCCCAATGTGGGCCCCAAGTTACGCCGAGCGAAGACGCTGGGGTAACCGAGGTTGGCGGCGAATCTAGTTCGCCGGTCGGATTCGGCCTATTGGATCGTTCAAGCCGTCCGGCAGGCGGGCGAGGTGTGGTCAGGCTCACGTCCGCGGGGCTACCGGCAAGCCCTTGGGCGCCCGGCGAACGGCCCTCACGCGGGCCGGTCCGTGACCGGCGATCGAACCAGACCGCGGGCCGTCGGTTGTCGAGGCACGAGCGTCGGCGAGTGTCTCCAGAGCACTGCACCGATCCACGCACCGACCGATTTCAACCCCACCGGGGTCTTCCGCTAGCATTGCGCAGTCCTCAGGACAGGCGCCCGTAGCTCAACGGATAGAGCATCTGACTACGGATCAGAAGGTTGGGAGTTCGAATCTCTCCGGGCGCGCACGACAGGAACCGCAGGCAGTTCACCGCTGACCTGCGGTTTCGTGTATTTCATGCCACCGACCACTCTCGCCGGCGCGGCCTGACCTCACTTCCGGCCTCAACTTCGACCCTCCCCGGCCCTCGAAGAGTGCCGACCAGCAGGTGCCCGCGCTACCGGTCCGGAACGCTCACGGCTGGTTGGCACCCGGACCACGCCCACGCCTCGTTGCTCGTGTCACGGTTGCCAGGTCGTCGATCGACGAGCCACGTCAAAGATCGCTTCGAGGACTGACTCGGCGTAGATGGGGCCGTTGCGCCCCAGCCACCGCGCGATCTGCATGCGGGGTACTACATGGACGCCGGCGGGCGCCTTCTTCACGACGATGTCATCGGCGTTCACCGTGACGATGACGCCTTCGACGTGGACGGGAAAGCCACATGCGGCGGTGAGCAGCTTCGCGGCCCGGGAAGCCTCGTGACGGCTGTTGCGGATATAGGGCTGTTTGTGTCCGTCGACCATGAACGTGTCGCCGCCGACCCAGATCTTCGCACCCGGGTGATGCTTGGTGTTGAGAGTGAAGACCCCGCCTGGCCCGATGACCAGGTGATCGATGTCCGAGCCTCGGTTACCGACTGGGATGGCATGCAGGGACCGCCAGCGCGGATCCTTGTTCGCCAGTTTCGCCAGACGCGCCGCGACTCTTTCCTCTCCGTCGGCACCGATGCGCCAAGCGCGCTCGTCGGTGTGGACCCCGAGCACGCGGGCCAGCAACGACTTCACAGGGGCTGCTTCCCGGGCGGCAAGTGCCTGCTCGCGAGCCTCCGCGCCTGGCGCGTTGGTGGACAGGTCGAGCCAGGGGCGCATCGCCCGCTCCTCGCGGTCGGGACTGACCGCAACCGTAGGGCCGACCGGTGCCTGCACGGGGACGGACTCGACCACGTGAGCGACGACTGTGTCGCGAGTGCTCCGGGGCGGATTGATCTTCGCTGCGCGAACGGCTGCCTCGCGTGGTTGTGTCGTGTCGGCCCCGCCGAGGCTGGCGTCGGTCTGCCGTCCTGCCTTCCAGTCAGCCACGGCTTCGGCGAGGGCCGCTGCATCCGCCGGAGTCTCCGGGTAACCCTCGTCGGTCGTCAGGTCCCACCAGCCGATCTTCACCTCGTCGTTGTGGCTGACATAGAGGCGGTCCTTGCCGAAGCGGCGCCACCGATTCACCTGCACACCCGCGTCCCCCATGCTCGGATTATGGAATCCCCCGTGGCGTTTTGTGCACGTTTCAGGATCTCTCAACTCGGTTCGCCTCTGCCGAACCAAGCCAGGCGCACAAGCAGGCTCCGCAGGACATGCTCACCCACGAGAACCGGGCCGGCGCGCTGATGCTGGCGGCCGCGGGCTGAGGCCGGGCGAAGCGGTATGCGCGGTTGCCCGGCTCACGCGCCGTGGTTCAACCGACGAGGTCGAGCTCAGAGTGGGCGCTGCCTCGTTCCGACCGGTGAGGGCGCCGGGAGTGAGGTGACCGGTGGCTTGTGGGATGCCGAGGACCGCTGCGGTCGCGGCGGCGACGGGAACGGTGAGCAAGAGGCCGGTGATGCCGGCGAAGCTGTCGCCGATGCGCTGGGTGAGCAGGATGTAGGTCCCCCACCCGATGGCCGCGAGCCCGGCGAACCCCAGGCCGAATGCGTTGATGCCGCCGTGCCAGGGTTCGGTGAGCAGGACCACCCCGACCAGGGCCAGGGCGGGCCAGGCGAGCGCTCGCTTGCTGTGGCTGCGTACGGCGGCGACGGTCAGCGGGCCCAGGAACTCGACCGCGACGGCGGTGCCCAGCGGGATGCGCTGGATCGCGGCGAGGAACGCGATGGTCACCAGGCCGGTGGTGACGCCCAGCCCAGCTGGACCGACAGCATCGCCGTCACCGCCAACCCCCAGGGCGGCACCGTGGCGCTCCGGCGAGCGGAGCCGGTCACGGCTGTCTCCGCCGGGTCTGCCACTCGCCGACCGAGTCCAGACGGCGCCGCTGCTGGGCGGCCGTCTCGACGTCGAGCCCGGTGCCGCGCTGTTCGAGGTTGTCGATGACGCGTTCTCGGTGCTCCACGGGCTTGTGGTCGTCGTACTTGAACTTCGCCTCCACCCGCAGCACGGCGAGCCGAACGCCACGGATGCCGGGCAGCATCCGACCGTACGGCGAGGCATCGACGGCCACGTCTGCGTGGCGGCCCTCGGGCTGGAGGTCGGCGAGCTGGGCGGCCAGGATCTCCGCCTTGCCGATGGGGTCGTCGACCACGGTGGGCCGGCACACGAACTGCACCGCGGTGTAGTAGCTCGTCGGCACGCCGTCCTCGTCGGGGTCGCCTGCATCTGCCCGCCAGTACGACGGGATGTAGGCGTAGTCGCCGATCAGCGCGAGCCGCACCTCGGTCGCCGCCTCCAGGTGGGGCCAGACCGGGTTGGGCCGTGCGAGGTGGACGAGCAGCTCCTCGCCGGCAGCGGCGAGGGTGAAGTGGGTCGGCACCATCAGCGGCGCTTGGGCCGGGTCGAGATTGTTCGCCACCAGCATCCCGAACCGGGCCGTGGTGGCGAGCCAGTCGCGCCACTCGTGGGCGTCGAGAGCAGCGTCCCAGGGGTGGATGAGCATGTCAGGTTCCCTCAGCGGTCGGAGTCGAAGTGCTAGCGGTGCCCGCAGTGAGCAGGCGGCGGGCGACGCGCACGTCGGGGCCGAGCCGGGACAGGTGGGCGACCAGGTCGTCGGCAGCGGCGTGGAGTCTCCGATCGGTCATGGGATCGAGCGCATCGAGGATGAACAGGGCGGTGGTGGTCTCGTCGCTGAGCTGGGTGCGTCGGGCTTGGCGCCAGTTCCAGCGCCGACACGTCACGCCGGTGTGGTCGCACCACACCACCTCGCCGGGCTCGGGGTGCTCGATCACGCCTGCGCCGTCGGCGATGGTGTCGAAGGGCTCGGTGCCGGCGGCGCGAACCAGCCGGGGCGCTCCGGTGTACCGGGTGAGGTCCTCACCACCGAGCGGGACCTGGTGCAGCACCGAGACTGCGTTGTAGAGATCGGCGAGCCGGTTCACCCGCGGCAATCCGGAGGCAGCCCGGCGTAGGAGGGCTTCGAGACTGTTGCGGGTGCGTTGCGGCTTGGCGCCGAACGCCCGGTATGCCTCACGCCACGCCGTCACATGCGGAACCTCGTCCACCGGCCGGCCCTCCAACGCCTCAACGGCCGCGGCCCGCGCCGCCTCAAGCAGCGCGTCGCTGACCTGGTCGCTGGGACCGGGGACGATGCCGTCGACAGCCAGCAGCATGGCGCGGTAGTCAGGGCGCAGCTCGAACACCGGGGCGTCGACGTGGCCGCCGGCCAGGAACTCCTCGAGCACGTCGACGTCAGCCATCGACAGCCTCCGACCGGGGGGCCGGTCCGACTCCCGGCTCGAAGACGGCCAGCGAGAACCGCGCCCGCTCGGCGCCCGGGTTCGCGTAGGAGTGCGCCACATCTCCGGGGAACGCGACTGCGTCGCCAACGTCGAGGGTGACCGACTGGTCCGCGACCTCGACCGTGATCGTGCCGTCCTGGACCTGCACGAGTTCCCTGGTGCCTGGCGTGTGAGCCTCGCTGACGTGATGGTCCCCCGGCGCCAGAGTCCAGTCCCACAGCTCGAGCACGTCTGGCGGCTCGGTGCCGGCCACCAGCACCCCGCGTCCACCGGAGTCGCTGCTCCACAGGGCGGCGCCCTTTCCGCGGCGGGTGACCTTGACGCGCTTGAGGTCGGGAGGCTCGACCAACGCCGGGAGGCCGACACCGAGCGCGTCACTGATCCGAAGAAGGGTCCCGACGCTGGGGTTTGCAGCGCCTTGCTCCACGTTGACCACCATCCGTCGACTCACCCCGGCGGCCTTCGCGAGTTGATCGAGCGTCCAGTGTCGTGACTGGCGCTCTTGCTTGACCCGGACGCCGATCGCCGACGCCAGTGCGCCAGTTGCCTGATCCATCAGTGCAGCATACTGCACTCCGCGTGCACTTCATGCCGCGTTGGCTGGCTGGCAGCTGCCCGGTCGACCAGTCCCGGCACACCGTGACCGGCCCGAGCCGGCCCACGCTCGTCTGGGCCAGCTCGGGCAGGGCCGAGGTCTCCTGAAGTCGGCCGAAGGCAACCGAGAGCATGATGGCGACCGCGCGTGAGCTGGCCGTCTGCCCGTGTAGGCAACCCTGGCACCGGGGTGGTCAGCAGCTGGTTGATCGAGCGAGCGGTCATGGGCTGCGCAGCAGCCCCAGTAGCCCGTGCGACTCACCGCTGGGTCCGGCGCTGAACAAGACGTCCGAGCGACCGCCGGCCGACCCGTTGCCGGGCATCAGTGCCCACAGACCGTCGATCCTGATCGGGTGCCGGGCGCTGTCGCGTAGCGTCGCGAGCATCCGTCCTGTACGCGGGTCGACGACGTGGATGAGTCCGTCGCCGAAGTTTCCGACCAACAGCTTGCCGCCGAACGGGCCGAACCCGTGCGGAGCGATGGCCAGCCCCCACGGCGAGTTCAGCACCCCGCGTCGGACGAGTTGGCGGAGGAACCGGCCGCCTTGACTGAACACGTTCACGAATCCGTGACCGGGGCCCGAGACGTCGTCCTTGGCGGCGTGGTTCTGCTGTGCATAGGTGACGTAGACCCGGTGACCCAGCAGCGCAACATCGAACGGCGCGTAGCCACGGGGTACGTCCCTGCTGGGGAAGGCATGGGGCCGCACGACGCGGCGGAAGGCCTGGTCGAACATGTCGATCCGGTCGCGCCGGAAGTTCGCCGCCAGCAGGAAGGGCTTGCCCGCCGTCGCGACCATGGCCAGTCCCTTGTAGATGCTGTTCCTGGCGTGCGCCACCAGGACCGCCCGGGTGGGATCCCCGGACTGGTTCCACGCCGAGATGTCGCCGTTCTCTCCCGCGAACATGAACAGCGCCGCGCCCGACTTCCCGCCTCTGTGCAGGGTGAAGCGAGAGGTCGCATTGAACACGATGCCGGTCGGCGCCCCTCCTCCCGGGATGCGCACGGTGAGCGGGACCTTCGTCAACGCCTCCCCCGAGGACGTCGCGCCCCGGTAGAGCGTCGATGTGCTGGTCCCGTTGTTGGAGACCCAGAGCGGACTGTTCGGCGAGGCTGCCAGCCCCCAGGCGTTGACCAGGTCGGGGTCGGTGGTCATCGCATGACCTGGTCGGTCGGCGACGAGCCGCACGACCTGGAACTGGTTGCTCCTCGCGGTGTTGGTGGCGAGCACGGGCGCCGGCAGGGCAACGGCCAGGGCCGCGGCCGCGGCCGCACCCAACGCCGTGACCGAACGAGTTTGTGGATGCATGGACATGGTTCCTCCCGGGACATCGAGGGCGATGGATTCCTGGTGGACGCAGACTGCGTCTCCTGGGAAGAACGGATGCCGTCGGGCGGGGGTTCATGGCCTGGCTGGACGGGTCCATCGGGTGCGACAGCACGTGGAACTCTGCCGGGGACCGCAGTGACCCCTGTCCGAGGCGACCTCACGCCCGACGTGCGAGCGGACGACTCACCCCACCCGGGAACTTCGCCCGAGGGTCGGTGGCGCGTCCCCGGCCTCCACGATGCCTTCGTCCAGACTCTCCGGAGCCTCCTCCTGGCCCCGTGGGCTGGCCGGCTTCCCGGTGGCGACCGCCTCGAAGTAGCGCAGCATCTCCACGGGGAACGGCAGCACGAGGGTCGAGTTCTTCTCGGCGGCCACCTCGACCATCGTCTGGAGCAGCCTCAGCTGCAGGGCAGCCGGGGTCGCGGCCATGACGGCTGCGGCCTGGGAGAGCCGCTGCGATGCCTGGAACTCACCGTCGGCGGTGATGATCCGGGACCGGCGCTCGCGCTCGGCCTCGGCCTGTCGCGACATCGACCGTTTCATCGACTCCGGCAGGGCGACGTCCTTGATCTCCACCCGGTCGATCTCGATGCCCCATGAGGCCGCCGGGCTGTCGAGCATGACTTCCAGGCCCTGGTTGAGCTGCTCGCGGTTGGAGAGCAGGTCGTCGAGCTCGCTCTTGCCGATGATCGAGCGCAGGGAGGTCTGTGCCACCTGCGAGATCGCGAACTTGTAGTCCTGGACCTCCACCACGGCACGGAGAGGATCGATCACCCTGAAGTAGACGACCGCATCGACTCGGACAGTCACGTTGTCGCGGGTGATCCCGTCCTGTCCCGGCACCGGCATGGTCACCACCTGCATGTTGACCCGCTTCATGCGGTCGACGATGGGGATGAGCACGGTGAGACCGGGACGTCTCAGCTCCGGCTGCGCACGGCCGAGCCGGAACACGACACCGCGCTCGACCTGCTGAACCACACGCGCGCAGGTGGCCCATCCGAGACCGCCCAGTGCGAGCAGTCCGGCCAGCGACCCCACGGCGTACCAGGCAGTCTCCATGGCGACCTCCACGACCAGAGCCTCACTTTCGAGAGTACTCCGGACCGGGAGCTACAGACCCTTCACGAAGCCGGCTCGGTCCTGTCCGCCGGTGGCCGCTCTGCTCGGGAGGTTTCACCGGTTCGGCCGCACGATGGGGAACAGGATCGTGTCGCGGATTCCCCCTCCGGTGAGGTTCATGACCAGTCGGTCCACCCCCAGGCCCATGCCACCCGTGGGCGGCATGCCGTACTCGAGCGCCTGCAGGAAGTCCTCGTCGACCTGCATCGCCTCGGGGTCCCCGGCTGCCGCCAGCAGCGACTGGGCGAACAGACGCCGACGCTGTTCGAAGGGATCGATCAGCTCGCTGTACGCCGTCGCCTGCTCGGAGCCGAACATGACGAGGTCCCACTTCTCCGCGAGCCGGGGATCCGCACGGTGCTGCCGGGCCAGCGGGGCGTTCTCCTTCGGGAAGTCGGTGAAGAAGACCGGCGTCGTGACCGTGCTCTCGCAGAGCTGGCCGTAGATCGCCTCCAGGAGGAAGCCCCAGGTCGAGGCGGTGTCGGTCTCGATCCCTGTCGCGCGCGCATGGCTTCTGAGCTCCCTCAGGGGCGTGTCGGGGGTGATCTCGCAGCCCAGCGCATCGGACACCGCCCCGCACACCGTCCGCACCGGCCAGTCACCGGAGAGGTCGAACTCCTCGGTCCTGCCGTCCGCGTCCGTACGCCGGGCGACCGGGGCGCCGTAGACCGCGGTGGCGGCCTCCTGGATCAACGACTGGGTCAACAAGCGCATGTCGTCGTAGTCGCGATAGGCCTCGTAGACCTCGAGGGAGGTGAACTCCGGGTTGTGCCGGGAGTCCGCCCCCTCGTTGCGGAACTGGCGGCCGATCTCGAAGACCTGCTCCATGCCGCCCACCACGAGCCGCTTGAGGTGCAGCTCGGTGGCGATGCGGAGGTACATGTCGAGGTCGTAGGCGTTGGCGTGCGTCTGGAAGGGACGGGCGTTCGCGCCTCCGTGGACCAGCTGGAGCACCGGTGTCTCCACCTCGAGGAAGCCGCGGGCGTGCAGCGAGTCCCGCAGGCTGCGTACGACGGTGGAGCGCGTTCGGGCCGTCTGCCTGGCCTGGGGGCGCACGATCAGGTCGAGGTGGCGCTGCCGCACCCGGGTCTCCGGGTCGGAGAGCCCCTGGTGCTTGTCAGGGAGTGGTCGCAGGGACTTGCTTGTCAGCGTGATCGAGTCGGCGCGCACCGACAGCTCGCCCCGGCGGGTGGTGATGACCTCGCCGGTCACGCCGACGTGGTCGCCGAGGTCGATGTCGCGGCGCCACAGCTGGTGCAGCTCGGCCCCGACGTCACGGGCGTCCACCATCACCTGCAGGTCCCCGGTGCCGTCGCGCAGGCTGGCGTAGCCGAGACCTCCCAGGTCGCGCTTGCGCATCACCCGGCCGGTGACGCTCACGCGGCACCCCGTGTGGGTGTCCGCAGGGATGACGCCGGCTTCGGACCGCACCTGCGCCAGGGTGTGCGTCCGCGGGTACGTCACGGGATAGGGATCGACGCCCTGGGCGCGCAGCCGCTCGACCTTGTCCCGGCGTACGCGAACCTGTTCGGGCAGCCGTCGGGCCGACAGCGCCTCTTCCACGTTGTCCACCGGAGGAGGCACCAGTGCACGCACCCGGTCGGCATGGGTCTGCGACACACCGCCGAGGACCTCCCCGGTGGCGGCGCGCCCCCAGAGCCGGCCGATGGACGGCCGCGTCAGGAATCCCTCGGCGCTGCCGGCGGCAGTACCCACGCGGGGCAGGTCCGAGGTGTACTCGAAGCAGATGAAGCGGGGTTGCCACGTCGGCCGGTACTTGGCGTTCGACCGGTAGAGCGACTCCAGCTGCCAGGTCCGGCTCGCCAACACCAAGGCGCGGCGCCACAGCCGTGCGACCGGTCCCGCCCCGAGCTCGGCGCCCCTCTCGAACGCCTCGCGGAACATGGCGAAGTTCAGCGACACGCGTGCCAGCCCGAGCACACCCGAACGCTCCACGAGACCGGCGATCATCAGCTCGACCAGTCCGTTGTCCCCGGTGGGATCGCGCCTCATCAGGTCCAGCGACAGACCGTTGCGCCCCCAGGGGACGAAGCTGAGGAAGCCGCGCAGGTGTCCTTCCGAGTCGTGGGCCCTCACCATCACGCACTCTCCGTCGAGCGGGTCACCCAGGCGACCCAGGGCCATCGAGAAACCTCGTTCGTCACCGCCGTCCCCGCGCCACGCGGTCGCGGACGCTCCGAGCTGGGAGAAGTCCGAAGGGCCCAGGGCCTCGTGACGCACCACCGACGTCGTGTAGCCGCGCCGGCGCAGCCTCGTGACCGACTGCCGGGTCGCCCGCGACCCCACCCCACCCAGGCTCAGAGCGGCCACGTCCAGGATCGCCTCGTCGCCGATGTCGAGGGCGGTCAGCCCCGTCCTGACGTACGCCGCGGCGCCCGCCTCACCTGCCCCCATGACCGCGATCGAGAGTCCCTTGGTGCGCGCGTTGTCACGCCAGCGGGCGATCGCCTCGTCCCAGTGCCGAGGGTCCCCGAGCGGATTGCCGCTGGCCAGGCTGACCGATCCGACCACGCGGTGGGAGATCCCCGCCCGCGCCGTGCTCGGGTTCCCCGTGTCCCACACGACGACCTTGTCCCTGCGAGTGGCGAAGTAGCCGAGGGAGTCGTGCTCACCGAAGTCCCGCACCATGGCGTGCACACGGGCCTCGTCCTCGATCGAGGGCGACGTCAGCTCGCGCGGTGGCCGGAACAGCACCGAGGTCGCCCAGAGGAAGACGCCCGCCCCGAGCAACCCGATGAACAGGTGGACCAGCATCGGCGCGTGCACCTCGGGGACGAGGCTGTGGCTCCCGAGGTCGGAGAGCAGCGCCGACAGGGTGTAGAAGACCGCGTCCCCTAGCTCGGCGGTGCGCCCGAAGGCCATCACCGACCACGAGCCCACCGCGAGTACGACGGCCACGCCGACGATGAAGATGGCAGCGGCACGGACCACGTTGCCCGGTGTGTGCCGCGCGGTGAACTGCCACCGAACCCGCAGGAGTACGACGATCGCTGCACCGGCGACCACGAGACCGACGGCCTCGAACCACGTGCCGGTGCCACGTGCCAGGTCCACCACGCGGACCACGTCGGGCAGCACCAGCCACCAGAGCAGGAGCAGCCACCAGGCGGCGCGCAACCGGCGTCGCAGCGCGACGGCCATGGCCACCAGCAGCGCGGCGTACACCGGGCTCGGGACGATCGGGATGGTGAGCGCGCTGATCGGATCGTTGGGACGCTCCATGTAGTCGCGCCAGGGCTCGACCACGGCCACCATGATGACCAACGCAGCGAAGCCCCACATGACGGCGGCGCAGCGGTCGGGCCAGCGGTCGTCGAAGGGAGCGGGGGACGCTCCAGCGCCCCTGGCCTGCGTGCCTGGTGGGTGCCCCCGGCCGGGCCGGATCTCCACGGCGTCGTGCGTGGCGGTCATGCGATCCCCTCCTCAGCGGATTGGCGTGACGGCTCGATGGCCTCTCCGTAGCGGGACAGGCTGAGAGCACCGACCACGGCGAGCACGAAGCCCGCAACCGCGGCCCACTGCCACCCGGGGCGCGACTGGTCGCCGAGGAACCACAGGCCGACCAGCGCCGGCGCCACCGTCTCCCCGACCACGAGAGGTGCTGTGGCCCGTGTGACCGAACCTCGCTGGAGGGCACTCGAGTACGCCAGCATTCCCAGCCCCCCTGCCACCACGATGGCCCACGTCGCCGGCTGGGCCAGGACGTGCACCGCCCGTGCGAGAAGGTCCGCTCCCTCGGGACCCGCCGGGAGCATCCGGGCGCCCACCGAGGTGGCGCCGAAGGCCAGACCCGCCACGGCGCCCAGCGGGAGCGCGCCGTGCGCGCCGCCCAGGCGTCCGACGAACGTCCCGGCCCCGACCAGGAGCACGACGCCCGCGAGGGTCGCCCATTGCAGCGAGTCGTTCACCTGGACCGGGCTCTCCGCCCTGGCGGACAGAGCCACCAGGACGAGGCCGACCAGCACCAGCCCCAGGCCCAGGCGGTCCCGCGGGTGCAGCGGCGCGCGCAGGAAGACAGTCCCCAGGACCGCCGTGACGGCCAGGAAGCAGGCGACGACGGACTGGACGACGAAGAGGGGCAACGCGCGGGCGGCTGCGAGCGTGAGCACGAATCCCGTGCCGTCCAGGACGACGCCGAGGACGTAGGCGCGGGAGCCGGCCAGCCGCAGGAGCAGCCGAGGGTCGAGCGAGTCCGAACGCTGGGTGTCGCGGGCTGCCGCCGCCTGCAGGACCGACCCGATCCCGTAGCACAGGGCGGCGCCCAGGGCGCACAGCAGGCCGGTGACCAGCGTGCGAGGCGGGACCGCGGGAACAGCGCGGACCACCCTCCCGTTCGCGGCGCCCACGAGGACCGGGAGGACGCCGAACCCGAGGACCGCACTGTGACGCCACCCGAGTGCAGAGGTCACGACGGCACCCCGCGAGCGTGCTGCCCACGAGTACTCGAGAAGGGCGGGCGACCCTGGCCGGGTGATCGCCCCGGCCAGGTGACATGCGCGACATCGGTCCGCACGGCGTGCCGCGGCACGAGGGAGCCGGTAAAGTCGGTGGAGATGTTCTCCACCAGCGCTCCAGCCACTCCGACGGGTCCAGCGACGTGAAGATCCCGCGAGCAGTGCTCCGGGCGGCGGCGTCCATGTCGGTCACTGCGGCGTTGCTGGTGGTCCCGGGCCACACCTCCCTCCTGGACCGGGACGCCTCCCGACTGCCTCAGGCGACGACCGCCTCGGGGCCTGCCCATCATGCGGTGGTCGCCCTGGGCGACTCCGTGCCCGCCGGCGCTGCCTGTTCGTGCGACCCGTTCCCGACCTCGTACGCCGCGCTCCTCAGCCGTCGTACCGGCACTCCTGTGACTGTCGCGAACGAGGCCGTCAGCGGCCTGGACACCAGCGGCCTCCTCGCCCAGATCAAGGAGGATCCGAAGGTCGCCGATGCCGTAAGGCAGTCGGACGTCGTGCTCGTCACCATCGGCGCCAACGACTTCGGTGACCACCACGACCAGGTCGTCGAAGGCTCGTGCACGACGGGGCGGACCGACTGTGTCAGCGACGAGATGGTCGCGATGCGAGCCACCCTGGCCAAGGTCCTGGGCGAGATCCGCGCCCTTCGCCAGGGACGGTCCACCTCGGTGCTGGTCACGGGGTACTGGAACGTCTTCGAGGACGGAGAGGTCGCGGAACGCGCCGCGGGTGCTGCCGGACGGCAGGCGTCGATCACGCTGACCCGCAACGTCAATGCCGCGATCAGCTCGGTGTCCGCAACGGCGGGGACCCACTACGTCGACCTCTTCGCGGCGTTCCAGAACCGCGGCCGTGACATCGACTTGCTCCTGGCGCCTGACGGGGACCACCCCGATGCCGCCGGGCACGCACTCATCGCCCAGACGCTGCTGGACGCCGGCCTTCCGGGCGACGCCTGAACGTCGCCACCGGCGCGCTCCTCGTCCCATTGCCCGGACCGACGGCTCGGGCCGCAGATCGCGCCACGCTCCGGCATCACGCGGTTCATGGGTGGCTCCCTGTCGGCCACCCCTGGGCGGCCCACGCGAGCGCGTCGGGGAGGTAGGACGCATAGTTCCGGTAGTTGTGCCCTCCTTGCGGGAAGGCGATGTGAGTGACAGAGGGGTCCCCCGACGCGATCCTGATCATCTGACTGGTCGCCCGCCACGTCTGCTTGTCCTGCTGGCCCGCGATGAGCAGCATGCGGGAGCCGCGCAGCCCACCGCGGTGCTCGTAGAGCCACGCCGGCGAGTTGTGCAGCGCCAGGCGCTTCCGGCCGCCGAACAGGGTGCCGGTGGTCTTGTCCTCGACAGGCTGGAAGTAGCCGCCGAAGGCGACCGCAGAGCCGAACTCGCCCGGGTGCGACGTGACCAGCTTCGCCGAGCAGAAGCCGCCGGTGCTCCACCCCATCGTCGTCCAGGCCCTTCCCGGGCGGCCCACTCTGAAGTGCTCGGTGACGAACCGGGGCACGTCCTTGGCCAGCCAGGTCTCGGCCTTGGGTCCCCCGGGCACGTCCGTGCACTCGGTGTCACGGGGCGGGCTGATCATCAGGGTCGGGAACACAGCGACGAACGGCGGCACGTGCTGGGAGCTGATCGCCTCCATCGCCTTGCGGGCGAAGCTGAAGTGGCGGAACGCGGTCTGCGGCGTACTGGGTTGGCCGGTGAGGAACAGCACGACCGGGAAGTGGTGGTCGCGGTACCTCGGGAGGCTGTACTCCGGGGGCAGCCAGACGAGCACCTGGTGCTGACTGCCAGTGTCCCGGGAGGGCACCGTCATCAGGCGCACGGCCCCTTGGCCCCGCCCCACCAGTCCGCCTGTCTGGATCGCGGATCCCTGGGACACCTGCCCGAACAGGTCCGCCCAGCTCGTGTAGAAGAGGTAGACGTCGTTGACCCGCAGCGCCAGCGCCGCCATCGCGAAGAACTGCGCGCACAGCACCAGAACCACCATCGGAACCATCCGCGTCAGCACCGACCTGGCGCGCCAGCCGCTCATCGAACGGCCAGTCGGCACACCGTTCGTGCGGCGCCTGGCGAGCCAGGCGACGGCCACGACGGGCAGCACGGCCCCCGCGACGGCCAGGGCGAGGACGGGCCTGCCCGTGAGACCTGTGTTGATCCAGGGCACGCTCAGCATCGTCCGGACCGCCTGGGCCGCGTCTTCCACGCTGGTCGGGATGACCACGTCTGGGTCGTCCGCTCGCCCCGCCCGACACGCCACAAGCCTTGGTTCACGCATCGAACCTAGCCCGGCGAACATGACTCCGACCTGACCAGAGAGGGACCGGTACGCCGTCACGCTCGTCGGCGCGCCCGCGGTCGAACGCCACCGACTTCCCCCGGGAAAGGTCTTGTGGTGGGCGGCGATTTGATTATCGTGGTTGAGGCACCGCCCCCCAGTGGTGGTGTGCATCCCGTTGAAGCCACTGACCCGATGCTGAGTGCTCTAGGGGCAGCGGCACTCCCAGCCAACAACCTCCCTGTGGGGACGTGAGCGGTCGGTGAGCGCCATGACAGCAGCAGTGCACCCCGAGACATCGACGTACGAACGCAGCGGCCCGGGCCTCCGGTCCGCTGCGGCGGAGGAACGCACCCGGCTCACGCACGAGCTGTTCAGCCTGGCCCGGTGCTGCGACGGCGAGGACGAGCGCCGGGCGCTGATGGGCCGGGCCATCGAGGTCAACCTCGGGGTCGCCCACCGCGAGGCGGCGCGTTACCGTTCGCGCGGCGTCCCCCTCGAGGACCTGCGCCAGGTGGCCGCCCTGGCCCTGACCAAGGCGGCCCAGCGCTACGACATCGCCACCGGCCACGACTTCCTCTCCTATGCCGTGCCGACGATCCGCGGTGAGCTGCGCCGGTACTTCCGCGACCACGGCTGGATGGTCCGGCCGCCGAGGCGCATCCAGGAGCTCCAGGCGCGGATCAACGCGGCCGAGGCGGAGCTCTCCTGCCAGCTCGGACGTTCCCCCCACCCCGTCGAGGTCGCCGAGCACCTCGGGGAGCCCCCGGAGTCGGTGAGGGAGGCGCTGGCCAGTGACGGCTGCTTCGTGCCGACCTCGCTGGACCGCCCCGTCGGCGGTGAGGAGGCCAGCACCCTCGGGGAGATGCTGCCCTGCGGGGACAGTGGTCACGGTGCCGCGGAGGCGCGCGTGATGCTCCATCCGGTGCTGCGCACGCTGCCGGACCGCGATCAGCAGATCCTCGGCATGCGGTTCGTCGAGGGGCTCACCCAGCGCGAGATCGCCTGCCGCATCGGGGTGACACAGATGCAGGTCTCGCGGCTGCTCACCCGAATCCTGGCCCAGCTGCGCACCAGCGTCGGCCAGGCACCGCTCGACTGAGGCCACGACCGCAGCCTCCCTGGGCCGCCCCCGGGGTCTCGTAACGCCAGCCGGGCACAGTCGTTGGACCACCGACCGCCCACCACCTTGGAGTGTCCGTGCCCCGTCGTCTCCTCGCCATCGTCCTCGCCACCGTCACGACTGCCGCCGCAGGCGTCGCCGGCGTGGCCGCCCCCTCGGGAGCAGCAGCCACCCCCCTGCGCTACGTCGCTCTCGGTGACTCCTACAGCGCCGCCTCCGGCGTACTGCCCCCCGATCCCGCGGCGTCCCCGTTCTGCGCACGCTCGACTCGCAACTACCCCCACGTGGTCGCCGCCAGGATCGGGGCGCAGCTCACCGACGCCACCTGCGGTGGAGCGGACACCAGCCACTACTTCACCTCGCAGTACCGAGGCGTGCCGGCACAGCTCGACGCCGTCCGCAAGGACACCCAGCTCATCACCATGACGATCGGCGGGAACGACAGCGGCGTGTTCATCAACGCCATCTCGCAGTGCGGCAGCGCGGGGCTCTCCACGCTCGGCCAGGGCAGCCCCTGCAAGGACAGGTACGGCTCCTCGTTCGAGACGACGGTGAAGCAGACGACGTACCCGTCGCTGGTCCGTGCGCTGAGGGCGGTGCGGGCCAAGGCCCCGAGGGCCAAGGTGGCCATCCTCGGCTACCCGTGGATCGTGCCGACGAGCGGCGGTTGCTACCCCCAGATGCCTGTCGCCTCCGGCGACGTGCCCTACCTGCGCCACCTGCAGAGCACCCTCAACGACGCCGTACGACGCGCCGCCGCCGCCACGGGCGCGACGTACGTCGACCTCAACACCGTCTCCAACGGCCATGACGCCTGCAAGCCGATCGGCGTGCGCTGGGTCGAGCCGGTGGTGGGAGGGACCAACCCGGTGATCGTGCACCCGAACGCGCTGGGCGAGTCCAGGATGGCCGAGCAGGCGATCAAGACCCTCGGCCTACGCTGACGCGCGGTGTTGCCCCTGGGGCGGGCCCGGCGGGGGTGAACCGCAGGACCTGCCCGGTCAGGACCAGGTGCGCACGGTCTCCAGCAACGGCGTGGTCGGGCGGCCGATCAGCCTCGTCAGCTCGCCGGTCGTGACGGCGAGGAGGCCCTCAGCCGTGTTCTGGTCCAGCGCCACCACGAATCCTGCGGTCCCCTCGTCGAGGCCTGCCCCGACGAGGACGGAGCGGTGCTCCTCCGGAGTCAGCGGGCGGTAGACGACCTCGCGGCCGAGCACCTCGCCGAACGCCGCAGCCAGGTCGTCGTGCGACCAGGCGACGTCGCCGGAGAGCTCGTAGACGACGCCCTCGTGGCCCTCGGTCGTGGCGACCACGGCGGCCGCCTCGGCGAAGTCCGCGATGGCCGCACTGGCCACGCGGCCCTGCCCGACACTTGCCGCCACGACGCCGGTCCCGGACGCCTGCCGGAAGGCCTGCTCGAAGTTCTCGGAGTACCAGCCGTTGCGCAAGAAGGTGAAGGCCAGGCCGCTCTCGCGGATCAGCTGCTCGGTCGCGGCGTGCTCAGGGGCGAGGATCAGGGTCGTGTCGTCGGCGGCCGGGGCGCTCGTGTAGATGAGCCGTGCCACCCCGGCCCTCACCGCCGCGTCGACCAGGTTGCGGTGCTGGTCGACGCGCTGGCCGACCTCGCTGCCCGAGACGAACACGACGACGTCACCTGCGGAGAGGACCCCTTCCCGGACGTCGGAGTAGTCGAGCTCCGCCACGTTCACGCCCCGATCGGCGAGGTCCGCGAGCTTGTCGGTCGCTCGCCCTGTCGCCACGATGCTCGTCGGCTCCACACCTCGGGCGAGGAGTGCCTCGACCGTGAGTCGTCCGAGCCGTCCGGTCGCGCCGGTCACCACTACTGACACTGGTTCTCCTGGGTCTCGAGGGCCCAGAGGAGGGCCCGGTACCCCCTCAACAGTGGGCGGCCGGGAACCCTTCCACAGGTGGGGTACCCACTTTGAAGTGGGGTACCTACCTGGAGGTAAGGTCGTTCCGTGAGCACGCCCACCACGACCGCCCCGATCCTGGACATCGACATCGCCTGCCCGGCCACCAGGACGCTCGTCGAGCACATCACCAGCAAGTGGGGAGTGCTGGTGCTCCTCGTGCTGCGCGACACCGTCCTGCGCTGGAGCGAGGTCAAGCGCAAGCTCCCCGGAGTGAGCGAGAAGATGCTCGTCCAGACGCTGCAGACCCTGGAGAACGACGGCTTGGTGGCCCGCGAGGCGCGACCCGTCGTACCCCCGCACGTGGAGTACAGCCTGACCGACGCCGGGCAGCACGCGGCGGAGCTGGTGGCACCGCTGGTGAGCTGGGCCCAGGCGCAAGTACGGCGCGACCCGGCTGGCTGACCGGGCGAGTGACCGGGCCGGTGACGGGCCAGCTGCCGGGGCCGGCCTGCCGCGAACATTCACCGGCGGGCGTGTAGCCGGTGCGCAGCACGGGTAACGGCTCTGCGTGAGAACCCCGACCCCGGCACCGGATCCGTCCTCTGTGACGTCATGGAACAGTGGGTACTGGCCGAGGACTGATCACCGATGAGCGATGAGGGGAACATGACCGAGGACGTGCAGCCGACCGAGGACGTGCAGCCGACCGAGCACGAACCCAGCGAGATCACCTACTCCGAGCAGTTCTACCCGGCGCGACCCCGGGCACTGCGGCCCCGCGCGCGGCTGCGCCCGCAGGGCAGTCCGCAGCACGGTGAGGACAGGTCCGGCGAGCCGGTCGGGACGAACCCGTTCTACGTGGCGTGGCTGCAGCGCTCCTCGATGCTGCACGACGCCAACCTGATCTCCAACCAGTTCTCCGGCACCGGTGGGATGTGGCAGAACCCCTACGCCAACCCGAACCCCGAGTCGGCGATCCGGGCCGCCGGTGTCTGGTTCACGGCGTACCCGCTCTCGCTGATGACCAAGCCCGGCAACTCCTTCCTCGGGACCCTGGCCGACCCTGACCTGTGGCGCAGCTTCGAACGGATCGGCATCAACGCCCTGCACACCGGGCCGGTCAAGCGGGCCGGCGGACTGAGCGGATGGCAGCCCACGCCGAGCGTCGACGGCCACTTCGACCGGATCAGCACTGAGATCGACAGTGCCTTCGGCACCGAGGACGACTTCCGCACGATGTGCGAGATCGCCTCCAGTCACGGCGGCACGATCATCGACGACATCGTGCCCGGGCACACCGGCAAGGGCGCGGACTTCCGGCTCGCGGAGATGAACTACGCGGACTACCCCGGGATCTACCACATGGTCTGGATCGACCCTGAGGACTGGCACCTGCTGCCCGACGTCCTGCCGGGGCGCGACTCGATCAACCTCGACGCCGAGACCGAGGACAGGCTGGCCAAGGCCGGCTACATCATCGGCGAGCTGCAGCGCGTGATCTTCCACGACCCCGGCGTCAAGGACACCAACTGGAGCGCCACGGCGCCCGTCCTGGGACCGGACGGCATCGAGCGTCGCTGGGTCTACCTGCACTACTTCAAGGAGGGCCAGCCCTCGATCAACTGGCTGGACCCGTCGTTCGCCGGGATGCGCCTGGTCATCGGCGACGCCCTGCACTCCTTGGGCGACCTCGGGTCGGGCGCCCTGCGACTGGACGCCAACGGGTTCCTGGGCGTCGAGAAGAGCGCCGAGGGGCTGCCCGCCTGGTCCGAGGGGCACCCGCTCTCGGAGGCCGCCAACCACCTGATCGCGAGCATGGTCCGCAAGGTGGGTGGGTTCACCTTCCAGGAGCTGAACCTGACGATCGACGACATCGCCGAGACGTCGCAGGCCGGCGCGGACCTGTCCTACGACTTCATCAACCGGCCGGCGTACCAGCACGCGCTGGCGATCGGGGACACCGAGTTCCTCCGCCTGACCCTGAACGCCTCGCTCGAGTTCGGCGTACAGCCGCGCAGCCTGGTGCACGCCCTGCAGAACCACGACGAGCTCACCTACGAGCTGGTCCACTTCGCGACGAGGCACAAGGACGACGAGTACGCCTACCGCGGTGGCGTCATCGACGGTGGAACCCTCGCGGAGACGATCCGCGCCGAGATGATCGAGAAGCTCACCGGACCCGCTGCGTCGTACAACGAGATCTTCACCACCAACGGCATCGCGTCGACGACGGCCAGCATCATCGCCGCGTCGCTGGGCATCTCCGACCTCGACACGATCAGCGAGTCGCGCATCGAGGAGATCAAGAAGGCCCACCTGCTGCTGACGAAGTTCAACGCCTGGCAGCCCGGCGTCGTCGCGTTCTCTGGCTGGGACCTCACCGGGATGCTCCCCCTCGAGCGGGACGGTATCCGGCACCTCCTCTCCACCGGCGACACCCGCTGGATCCACCGTGGCGCCTACGACCTGATGGGGTACGGCGAGAACCCGGACTTCCACGGGATGCCTCGCGGGCGCAGCCTCTACGGCACTCTGCCCGACCAGCTCGGGGATCCCGACTCCTTCGTGTCCGGCCTGCAACAGATCCTCGACATCCGTGCGACCTCCGGCGTGGCCACGGCCACCCAGGTCGATGTCCCACCGGTCTCGCACAAGGGGATGCTGGTGATGGTGCACGACCTGGGGGACAAGGGGTCGCGGCACCACGTGACGGCGCTGAACTTCGCCCAGGAGGAGGTCACGGGCACGATCCGCTCCAAGCTCCTGACGCCCGGATCGACCGTGCTGGACATGGCCAGCGGTGAGGAGATCGGCGAGGTCGACGACCTCAACAGCTTCAGCGTCACCCTCGGCGTCCACGACGGCCTGTCCCTGATGGTCACCCCGCCACCCGCCGGGAGCGTGCCGTCGGACTGACCCGGTCGGAGGTCGTCGACCGGAGGTGGTCAGCCAGACGTCGTCGCGGCGCCTCTCGGCATCCCCGCACTGATCACCGTCATCCCGAGGATGCCCGAGGGGTCGTCCATCGCCATCAGGGCGGCGGGGGCGTCCGCGAGATCGATCAGCGAGTGCACCAGCCGGCGCGGATCGAGATCGCCGCGCGCGATCATCTCGAGCATGGCCGGGTAGTCCCCCGCGGGCATGCCGTGGGAGCCGAGGACCTGCAGCTCCCGGGAGACGACGAGGTCCATCGGGAGGCCCGCGGTCGCGTCGGCGCCCAGGAGCAGGCCCACCTGCACGTGACGACCGCGGCGTCGCAGGCAGGCGACCGACGACGCCGCGACCGCCGGGTGGCCGACCGCGTCGAGGGAGACGTGCGCTCCACCGCCGGTCAGCTCGCGGATGCGGGCCGCCACGTCGGGCGTCGCCACCGGGTCGACCACGTCGTCCGCGCCGAGCACGCCCGCGAGTCGTCTGGCCTCCTCGCTGAGATCGACGGCGATCACCCGCGCGCCCAGGGCCTTCGCGATCATCACCGCCGACAGGCCGGCCCCTCCGCAGCCGTGCACGGCCACGACCTGCCCCGCCGCCACCTGTCCGTGGGTGTGGACCGCCCGGAAGGCGGTCGCGAACCGGCACCCGAGCGTGGCCCCCGCGACGAAGTCGACGGGACCGGGCAGCCGGACCATGTTCGTCTCGGCGGCGGGTACGGCAACCAGCTCGGCCCATGAGCCCGGAATGGTGAACCCCGGTTGGGACTGGTCGGGGCAGACCTGCTGCTCCCCCGCGGCGCAGTACTCGCACCGCCCGCAGCCCAGCACGAACGGCACCGTCACGCGGTCGCCGACCTTCCAGGACGTCACCCCGGAGCCGACCTCGTCCACCGTCCCCGAGAACTCGTGGCCGGGCACCATCGGCAGCGGCACCGGGTCGTGGCCCTTCCAGGCATGCCAGTCGGACCGGCAGACGCCGGTGGCACGCACCCGCACGACCACGCCGTCGGCCGGGCACTGCGGCGGGGCGATCTCCCTGAGGACGGGAGTCGCAGCGGGACGGTCGTAGACGACGGCTTGCACGCGGGCGATCGTACGGCGACGGCCGCACCGCCCGACCAGCCGCAGGGCGACCTCAGCCCGTGTTGCGCATCCCCGCAGCGATGCCGTTGATGGTCAGCAGCAGCGCCCGCTCCAGCTCGGGGTCCTCCTCGCCCGCACGACGACGGGCGAGCAGCTGCACCTGGAGGAGGTGCAGCGGCTCGAGGTAGTTCTCCCGCACCTCGAGGGTGGTGCGCAGCACTGGCTCGCGGTCGAGCAGCTGGGCGTCGCCGGTGACCAGCAGCACCTGCGCCACGGTCAGGTCGAACTCCTCGCGCACGATGTCCAGGATGCCGTGGGTGTGCTCGGGAGCCAACGCCGTCACGTAGCGCTCGGCGATGTCGAGGTCGGCCTTCGCGAGCGTCATCGCGACGTTGTCGAGGAAGGTGCGGAAGAACGGCCACTGCTCGTACATCTCACGCAGGTCGCCGCCGTGCTCCTCCACCGCGGCAAGGCCGGTCCCCACCCCGAACCATCCCGGGACGATCTGGCGTGACTGCGTCCAGCCGAAGACCCAGGGGATCGCGCGCAGCCCGTCGAGGCCGCCGTCCTGCTGCGGCCGGCGCGAGGGTCGCGAGCCGATGTGCAGCGAGCCGAGGAGGTCGACCGGGGTGCAGGCAAGGAAGTACTCGGGCAGATCGGGCCGCTCGACCAGGCCGCAGTAGCGGCGGTGCGCGTGCTGCGACACCCGGTCCATCAGGTCGTCCCATCGCTTCGCCTGCTCCGGCGTACGACGATCCGTGCGGTGCAGCAGGCTCGCCTCGAGGGTCCCGGCCACCAGCAGCTCGAGGTTCTCGCGGGCGAGCACCGGCAGGGCGTACTTGTCGCTGATCACCTCGCCCTGCTCGGTCAGCTTGACCTCGCCGTCGACGGTGCCGAAGGGCAGGGCCATGATCGCGTCGTACGTCGGGCCGCCACCCCGTCCGACCGAGCCGCCGCGGCCGTGGAAGAACCGGAGCCGTACGCCGTGCCGCCTGGCGACGTCGCGGGCGGTGCGCTGCGCACGCTGGATCTGCCACTGGGAGGTCGCGATGCCACCCGACTTGTTGGAGTCGGAGTAGCCGAGCATGACCTCCTGGACGTCGCCGCGCGCGGCGACGACCTGGCGGTACGACGGGTCGCCGAGCAGCCCCTCGAGGATCGGCTCCACCCGCTCGAGCTCCTCGATCGTCTCCAGCAGGGGCACGAAGCCGATGCGGGCGGTGCCGGCCGAGAGGTCGACGAGCCCGGCCTCGCGTGCCAGCAGGACGGCCGCGAGCACGTCGTCGACGTCCTCGGTCATCGAGATGATGTAGCTCTCGATCGCCCGCTCGCCGAGAGCGTCGAGGGACTCGCGGATCACTCCGAAGACCTCGGTCGTCCTGCGGCCGTCGTCGTCGATCGGCGGCGGCTGCTGGGACAGCGGGCGGTGGATCGTCAGCTCCTGGCTGAGCAGCTTGCGGCGGGACTCGCGGTCGAGCTCGGCGTAGGGCACGTCGAGCGTGCCGAGACGGTCGACGAGCTGGCCCACGGCGTGGTGGTGCTTCTCCGCGTGCTCGCGGACGTCGAGGGTGGCCAGCGTCAGTCCCGAGGCCGCGACCGTGCGCACCAGCCGGCGCAGGTCACCACCGGCGATGAGCGGGCCCTGGAACCTCTGCACGGAGTCGTGCAGGAGGAGGACGTCGTCCATCAGCTCGGCGTCGTCGCGGTAGTCACGGCCGGGGCGATGCGGAGTGCCGTCCTGCACCCGCCGGTCGGTGAGCTGGAGCCGGACGTCCACGCAGGTCAGGAACAGCCGGTAGGGCTCCTCCTGGTTGAGCCGCCTGTAGCGCGGCTCGACCTCGGGCAGCTCCTCGAGCATCCCCGCGGTCCTGGAACGCAGTTCCTCGGAGATCTCCGAGAGCCGTTCGCTGACCGACAGGGTGCGCCTGAGCTCGTTGACCTTGCGGCGGATCCCGGCGATGCCGTGTGACGCCTGCAGCTGCAGGACCTGGCGGGTCATCGCCGGCGTCACGTTGGGGTTGCCGTCGCGGTCACCACCCATCCAGGTGCCGAAGCGCAGCGGGCTGGTGGTCAGCGGCAGCTCCACACCCCAGGGAGCGAGGTGCTCCTCCAGCTCCTCGAGGACGTCGAGGACGGCCGCGGAGGTCAGGCCCTCCAGGTAGTAGACGCCGTTGCGCGCCTCGTCGAGCACCTCCGGCCGGTCGATCCGCAGCTCGTCGGTCTGCCACAGCAGGTCGACGGCCGCCTCCAGCCGCCTCTGGCGACGAGGCGTGTCCTCCTCCTCGAGCAGGGCGGCCACGGAGCGGAGCTTGTCGAGCGTCGTACGCCGCTGGACCTCGGTGGGGTGCGCGGTGAAGACCGACCTGACGGCGACGTGGGCCACCGCTGCGGCCACGTCCTCGGCGCCGATTCCCCGGTCCTTGACCCGGCGGAGGGCGCCGGCGAGCGGCCCTCCACTGGCGGCACGCGTCTCCTCCAGCGCCCGGCCCCGGTGCTCCTGCTCGGTGACGTTGGCGAGATGGAAGTACGCCGTGAACGCCCGCGCCAGCGTGGTCGCGGTGTGCACGTCGAGGTCAGGCAGGGAAAGCGCGTCGTCCTTGGCCGCGGTGCGCACGCTCTCGACCAGGTCGAGCAGGTCCTGCCCGTGGGTCCTGGTCAGGGTGGTGCCCAGCATGGAGGTGACCATCCGGATGTCACGGCGGAGCGGGGCTTCGGCGGAAGGGGGCAGGTGCGCGGACATGGGGCCTCGCAGGAGGTCGCACGGACGGGGTCCGTGACACGTCGGGCTGATGGACGGAGCCGGCTACGTCGACGGCATCTCCAGAAGAACCTAGGCGACGACGAGGTGCGGCGCATCTCCGCTGCCTCGTCGGGCAATCGGCAGCCTCAGCGAGAGGTGGCCGCCACCGGCCCCGGCGCTGGCGACCAGGTCGCCGCCGTGGGCTCGTGCGATCTGCCGGGAGATGGGCAGCCCCAGCCCCGTCCCGCCACTGTCGCGAGTGCGGCTCGGATCGAGCCTGACGAACCGCTCGAAGATCCTGTCGACGTCCTCGGGAGCGATGCCGGGCCCGTCGTCGAGTACGTCGATCGTCGCCGTCCCGCCTCGTCTGCCGAGCCTGAGCTCCACCCGCCGGCTGGCGTGGCGGGCGGCGTTGTCGCAGATGTTGCGCAGGGCACGCTCGAGCAGGTGGCGATCTCCGAGCACCCGCGTGGGCGGTGCCGAGACCAGCACGTCCCGCACGCCGAGGCGGTGCAGGCGAGCACCTTCGTCCGCGACGAGGTCGTCGAGATCCACCTCGTCGTGGTGGACGACCAGTGCGTGCTCGTCGGCCCGGGCCAGCAGCAGCATGTCCGAGACCAGGCGGTCGAGCCGGTCGAGCTCGGCGAGGATCTCGATGGTGACCACGGGCCAGTCGGTGGCACCGGGGTGCATGGCCTCGATCTCGTGCGAGGCACGGATCATCGCCAGGGGGCTGCGCAGCTCGTGCGACGCGTCGCCGATGAACCTGCGCTGCGCCTGCACGCCCCTCTGTACGCGCGCGAGCATGGAGTTCATGGTCTCGGCCAGCCGGCTGATCTCGTCAGCGGTGTCCGGCACCGGCACCCGCGCCGAGAGCTCCGTGGTGCCGCCGATCGAGGCGACCCGTCGTCGGATCGCCTCCACCGGCGCCAGGGCGCGCCCGGTCAGCCAGTACGACGACAGCGCCACGGCCAGCAGCACCAGGGGATAGCCGACCGCGAGCAGCCCCGCCGTCACCGCGGTCGAACGCTCCACGGCCGACAGGCTCTGCGCCGCGACCACCACCATCGGCCCGTTCGGACTGGACGTGCCCCTGGCCACCACCGCATACGGACCTCTGTCCCCGGCCGGGAGCCGGCTGCTCGTGGTGGAGACGACCTTCCCCGGTGCCGGTCGCAGCGCGGTCAGCGCGGGCTCACCTGCGATGGTCGAGCTGGCTCCGACCACGACGCCACGAGCGTCCATGACCTGGACCAGGGACTGCAGATTTCCGTCCAGGTCGGCGCCGGCGGCCTTGGTCCTCACCTCCCCGGCCACGTCGTCCGAGCGCTGCTGCGCCAGGTCGATGAGGGAGGAGGTGAGCTGCTGGCGCTGCAGCAGCACGAAGACCACGGAGGCCAGGGCCAGGAACAGCGCCACGACGAGGGTGGCGCCCATCGACGTGCGCAGTCTCACCCCGTTGAGCCGGCGCCACCTGCCGGGGTCAGCCACCGGTCCCCACCAGGCGGTAGCCGGCACCCCGCACCGTCTCGATGGCGTGGCGGTCGAACGGCCGGTCGATCTTGCGGCGAAGGTAGCCGATGTACACCTCGACGACGTTGTCGTCCCCGTGGTAGTTCAGGTCCCACACGCTCTCGAGGATCTCGGGCTTGTTGACCACGTCACCGCGGTGCCGCATCAGGAAGTGGAGGAGGCCGAACTCCCGCTGGGTCAGGGAGATCTCGCTGTCACCCCGGCGTACGATCCGGGTCGCCGGGTCGAGGCTGAGGTCCCCGGCCAGGAGCACGGTGGGACGCTCGGGAGCGCTGCGACGGATCAGTGACCGGAGCCTGGCCACCAGGACCGCGAACGAGAAGGGCTTGGTGAGGTAGTCGTCGGCACCGAGGTCGAAGGCGTCCACCTGGTCGTACTCACCGTCCTTGGCCGTCAGCATCAGCACCGGCGTCCACACGTCGTCCTGGCGCAGCCGACGGCAGACCTCGTAGCCGTTCAGTCTCGGCAGCATGATGTCGAGCACCATCACGTCGTACTCCGTCGTCTGGGCGGTGAGCAGGCCTCGCGCACCGTCGTGCACCACGTCGACAAGGAAGCCCTCCGCGACGAGCCCGCGACGTACGGTCTCGGCGAGCCGCACCTCGTCCTCGACCAGCAACACCCTCACGTGCCCTCCTCCACTCGATTCCACTGTGCCGCGGCGACGATGAGAGGACGCTGTGAGCACCCTGGGGCGCCCATGCGAGTCCCGGAGCCCGTCTCTCAGGTTGCCTCAGGTCCCTCACAGCAGTCGCATCACAAGGTGGTCTCTCCGGACCGCACCAAGCGGTCGACGAGAGGAGAAGTAGATGCGCAGTGCCAAGCGCAAGGCAGGCCTGGTCGCCGCCACAGCCGTCATCGCAGCCTTCGGGCTCGGCGGGATGGCTGACGCACAGGCCAGCAGCGGCCCGATGACCACCACGACGTCCGAGCATTCAAGCGGCGACCACCACCACGGTGACAACTCCGGCGACCACCACAAGGACTGGCAGAAGGCCTAGCGCCGCCCCCGGCCGAGCCGCGGGAGCCCTGCCCCTGCAGACGCGGACTCGTCCCCCGACCCCCCCACCGGTGGAGCGGCAACTGACGCCGCTCCACCGGCTGGTCGGCACCAGCAAGAGCTCGACGCGTCTTCGCACTCACACGAGGAAGCCCGGCACCTCCGCCGGTGTGGCTGCGGTGGCCACGTCCAGGGACGCGTCATACAGATGACCCCAGCCTGCGGCGACGGGGAAGGCTCCCGCGGCCTTGGCCGCTCCCACGTCCAGGGGCGAGTCCCCCACGTAGAGGCAGCGGGTGATGTCCACGCCGAGGGCGGAGGCGGCAGCCAGCACACCGTCGGGCGCGGGCTTGGCCCTGGCCACCTCGTCACCGCCGATCACGACGTCGAAGACGTCCCGGAGCCCGACAGCACCGAGCAGGATCGAGGCGGCCTGCGCACTGTTGCCGGTGAACACGGCGAGCGGCACACCGCGTCCGCGCAGGAGGGCGAGCACCTCCGGGATCCCTTCGTGGACCGCCACCTTCGAAGCCCCCTCGGCCAGCGCGACGTGGTACTCCTCGGCGTCCTCGGCCGTGCCCTCGCGCGCCAGCATCCGGCCGAGCATGACGTGGGGCGTGCCTACGGCGTACAGCGCCACGACGCCGTCCCGGTCCGGTGGCTCACCCCCGAGCCTGCGCACCGTCTCGATGAAGGCGT
This sequence comes from Marmoricola sp., assembly GCF_025965085.1. GTDB lineage: Bacteria > Actinomycetota > Actinomycetes > Propionibacteriales > Nocardioidaceae > Marmoricola. The sequence goes on along the minus strand of NZ_JAOPXP010000228.1, from coordinate 10 downwards.
CCGGGACCAC
>NZ_JAOPXP010000212.1 GCF_025965085.1 Marmoricola sp. | reverse complement strand
CGGGTGAGGACCTGGCTGGGGCGCCGGTCGGCGGCGACCATCTCGACCGCGAGGCGGCCGGCGTCGTGCGACGCCTCGAGCAGCCTGCTGTCGGGGGCCGGCGTGCCGGCCGTTCCGGGGATCGTGGCACCGAGCGCCTCGGCCACCATGGCCATGGTCGAGGCAGTCCCCATGGTGTTGCAGTGCCCCCTTCTGCGGATCATCGAGGACTCGGACTTGAGGAACTTCGCCTCGGAGAGCCTGCCGGCCCGCACCTCCTCGCTGAGCCGCCACACGTCGCCGTCGGTGCCGCAGCCGAGCGGCATGCCCTGGAAGGTGCCGGTCAGCATGGGTCCGCCGGGCACGACCATCGCCGGCAGGTCGACCGACGCCGCCGCCATCAGCAGCGAGGGGATCGTCTTGTCGCAGCCACCGAGAAGCACCACGCCGTCGATCGGGTTGGCGCGGATCATCTCCTCGGTCGCCATCGCGGCCATGTTGCGCCACAGCATCGCCGTCGGACGGACGAGCGTCTCCCCCAGCGAGACCACCGGGAGGTTGAGCGGGATGCCGCCGGCCTCGTAGATCCCCCGGGAGACGCTCTGCGCCACCTCGTCGAGGTGCGCGTTGCACGGCGTCAGGTCCGAGGCGGTGTTCGCGATCGCGATGTGGGGACGCCCGTCGAAGGAGTGGGACGGCAGGCCCCTTCGCATCCAGGCCCGGTGGATGTAGGCGTTGCGGTCGGTCCCGGCGTACCACTGGGCGCTGCGAGGTGTCGTCATCCGATTCCATTTCACGAAACGTTCATCTACTATCTGGAATGTGACGCACGCTACCTCCACGCCGGCGTCGGGGACCAGTGTCACCCCCGGGAGGCTGGTCGGCGCCGACCGCACGCTGGCCGTGCTCACCGCGCTCGCGACGTACCCCGCCGGGGTCAGTCTCGAGGAGATCACCGCAGAGCTGGGCAGCCCGAAGCCGACCGTGCACCGGGCTCTCAGTGCCCTGCGGCGCGCGGGGCTGGCCTCCCGGGACGGGCTGGGCCACTACGTCCTCGGTGACGACTTCCTGCGGCTCGCGTTCGCCCACCACGAGGCACGCCCTGACCATGTGCGGGTCAAGGACACGCTCGAGAGGCTCGCCCGCCGCTTCGGGGAGACGGTCCACTACACGGTTCTCGACGGCGACTCGGTCGTCTACCGCTCCAAGGTCGACCCCGCCGAGGCTGCCGTCCGGCTGACCTCCGTCGTCGGCGGACGCAACCCTGCGCATTGCACGGCGGCCGGCAAGCTGCTGCTGTCCCACCTGCTGCCCGACCGCCGCGCCGCGGCCACGTGGGTCGGTGACCGCGAGCTCGAGCGCCGCACCGACAAGACCCTCACGACGGTCGACGAGCTGCACCAGGAGCTCGAGCTGACCCGCGCCCGCGGGTACGGCGTCGACGACGAGGAGAACGAGCCCGGCATCAACTGCCTGGCCGTTCCTGTCTTCCTCACCGGGCCGACGAGCCCGAGCGGTTCGATCAGTGTCAGCGCCCTCGCCTACCGCACCCCCCTGGCCTCGCTGCTCGACCAGGTCGACACCATCCGCGAGCTGAGCGGGTCACCTCGATGATCGCGCGCGACGAGCTCACGGACCTCCAGCTCACGGAGCTCCCGCTCTCCGGGAGCCTGTTCCTCGCCGAGCCCGGCGTCCGGGGCCTCGCCCCCCACCCGTGGTCCGGGCACCTCCCGCACTGATTCCCCACCCCTCGACCAGGAGAAACCATGCAGCTGATGCGCCTCGGCCCGACCGGCGCCGAACGACCCGTGGTCCGTCTCGACCAGACGCGCTACGTCGACGTCTCGGACGTGTTCGGCGACTACGACGAGGCGTTCTTCGCCGGGGGGCTGCAGCGGCTGCGTGCCCTCGTCGACGAACGCACTGCCAGCGGAGAGGTGAGGACGTTCGGCGACGAGCGGATCGGTTCCCCGATCGCGCGCCCCCATCAGATCCTCTGTATCGGACTCAACTACAGCGACCACGCCGCGGAGACGGGCCAGACCGTGCCCGACGAGCCGATCCTCTTCACCAAGTCCCCGAACACGATGGTCGGCCCGAACGACGACGTCCGCCTGCCTCGCAGGGCGACCAAGACCGACTGGGAGGTCGAGCTTGGCATCGTGATCGGGCGGCGCACGTCGTACCTCGACTCGGTCGAGGAGGCGCGTGACGCCATCGCCGGGTTCGTGCTCGTCAACGACGTCAGCGAGCGCGCGTTCCAGCTCGAGCGCAGCGGCCAGTGGTCGAAGGGCAAGTCGGCCGAGACGTTCAACCCGACGGGTCCGTGGCTCGTCACCCCCGACGAGATCGACGACGTGCTGTCCCTCGGGATGTGGCTCGACGTCAACGGCGTACGACGGCAGGACGGCTCGACCTCGACGATGGTCTTCGACCCCTACGTGATCGTCCACCACCTCAGCCAGTTCATGGTGCTGGAGCCCGGCGACCTCATCGACACCGGCACGCCGCCGGGCGTCGGCATGGGGCTCGACCCGCAGGTGTGGCTGGCACCCGGCGACGTCATGGAGCTCGGCATCGACGGCCTCGGCAGCCAGCGCCAGACCGTGGTCGGACCCCGCTGAGGTGCGGGCCTTCGTCCTCACCGGTCCGGGTGAGTCTCGCGTCCTGGAGGTCGACCCCCCGGTCGCCGGACCCGGACAGGTGGTCGTCGACATCGCACGCGTCGGCGTGTGCGGCACCGACGCGGAGGTGTTCTCCGGCGAGATGGAGTATCTCCACAACGGGCTCGCCAGCTACCCGCTGCGGCTGGGGCACGAGTGGTGCGGCACGGTCTCGGCGGTCGGTGAAGGCGTGGACCCGTCATGGGTCGGGCGTCGCACGACGGGCGACACGCAGCTCGGCTGCGGGCGCTGCCATCGGTGCCGCAGCGGGCGCCAGCACGTGTGCGAGGACCGGCACGAGATTGGCCTGCGCCGGGGCTTCGACGGCGCGCTGGCCGAGCAGATGGCGGTGCCGGTCTCCGCACTGCTCGCCCTCCCCGACAGCGTCGACGACGCCGCGGGCGCTCTGGTCGAGCCCGGCGGTAACGCCCTGCGGGCGGTCCGCGCCGCAGAGGTCGGCAGGGGCGAGCGGCTGCTGGTGATCGGCCCGGGCACGATCGGCCTGCTGGCGGCCAGGATCGCCATGGCGCAGGGCTGCGAGGTCCACGTCCTCGGGGTGACACCCTCATCGCTCGCCTTTGCGACCGATCTCGGCGTCTCGGGGTCCTGGAGGTTCGAGGACCTGCCCGACCTCCGCTGGGACGCGGTCATCGACGCCTCGAACCACCCGTCCTCCCCCGCGCTCGCGGCGCAGCTGGTGGACGCCGGGCGCCGGCTCGTCTACATCGGGCTCTCCGAGACACCGAGCCTGATCGACACCCGGGTCCTCGCCATGAAGGACCTCACGGCGGTCGGCGTGCTCAGCGCCTCCCCCGGCCTCGCCGGCGCGATCGACCTGTACGCCTCCGGCGCGGTGGACCCCCGACCGCTCGTCGCCGCGACCCTGTGCCTCGACGACGTGGACGGGGTCCTCCGGGGCCACCGCCCGCAGCATGCCGGCCCGGGGCCGAAGATCCACGTGGACCCACGAGCAAGGAGACAGACATGAGCGACTTCGACGGACTGACCGCGATCGTTACGGGAGGAGCGAGCGGCATCGGGGCTGCGACCGCCCGGGCGTTGCGCGACCGGGGCGCGGCGGTGGCGATCATCGACCGTGCGCACGGCGGGGAGAGCGGCCACCTCGAGCTCACCTGCGACATCTCCGACAGGCTGGCGGTCGGGGCCGCCGTGGCGGAGGTCGCGTCCGCACTGGGGGGTATCGACGTCGTCGTCAACAACGCCGGCATTGGAGCGACCGGCGACATCGCAGGGAACGACGACGCCGTGTGGGCCCACGTCCTCGACGTCAACGTGGTCGGGGTGGCCCGGGTCGCATCCGCCGCGCTGCCCCACCTGCGGCGCTCGAGCGCGGCCTCGATCGTCAACGTCAGCTCGATCGTCGCCGCCGTCGGCGTACCCCAGCGCGCGCTGTACTCCGCGAGCAAGGGGGCGGTCGCCGGCGTGACGCTGGCCATGGCAGCCGACCACGTCAGGGAGGGGATCCGGGTCAACGCCGTCCTGCCGGGCACCGCGGACACCCCCTGGGTGGGCCGGCTGCTCGACGAGGCTGACGATCCCGAGGAGGCGGCTGCCGCGTTGCGGGCACGACAGCCGATCGCGAGGCTGGTCACGGCCGAGGAGGTCGCCCACGCGATCCTCTACCTCGCCAGTCCGCTGAGCGGGTCGACCACCGGGACCCTGCTGACCGTCGACGGCGGCATGGGCTCGATCAGGGTGCCGTCGTCACCGGCAGGTGCCCGATGACCGGGCGCGAGCTGCTCGACCAGCTCGAGGCGCAGGAGACACGCCTCGTCTTCGACCACTTCGACGAGCACACCGCCTGGGAGCTCGGACTCGCTCTGCGCGAGGCCGCGCTCGCTGCAGGGCTGCCGGTGGCGATCTCGGTGAGGCGCAACGGCCGGCGACTGTTCCACGCCGCCCTGCCCGGCTCGTCGGCCGACAACGACGGATGGCTCGCACGCAAGTGTGCGGTCGTCGACCGCTACGGCCGCTCCTCGCTCCGTGTGGGCGAGCAGTTCCGGGCCGACGGCGGCTCCTTCGACGCGGACTCGCGACTCGACCCCTCGCTGTTCTCGGCGCATGGAGGAGCGTTCCCGATCCTCGTGCGCGGCACGGGCTGCATCGGCACCGTCGCGGTGTCCGGGCTCCCCGAGTTGGAGGATCACCGGCTCGTCGTCGAGGTCCTCGAGGCGCTGCTGGCGAGCCGCCACGGAGTCCGGGGACTCCGCGACGACCCGTCTACTCGCTGACGCGCGTCGTCAGCGCGCGCAGGGTTGCCTGCAGGATCTCGAGCTGGGCGGCGTCGAGGCCCAGGGGGTCCTTCATGTCGCAGTGGATCCTCGTGGCGTGGGACCGCAGCCCGCCCCTTGGGCGGTCGGGTTCGGTGTCACAGCGTGACCCCCGCGCGGACCGGGGGAATCCACGGCGGGGGCCACCCGCGTGACACGAATCCGCATCACGAACAAGATGCCTGGTGGGAGCGGGTGGGAAGACCGGCCAGGCGCCACGGCCTCAGACCGGGCCTGGGTGGCTCGCTCCCGATCCACGGTACTCGCGCCCACACGACAGCGCCATCGGTGGAGCGTTGCCCTAGGACGCCGAGCGCTCCCGCACCAGGTCCAGCGCGATGTCGACGATCATGTCCTCCTGTCCGCCGACCAGGCCACGCTCACCGACAGCGAGCAGGATGGTGCGCACGTCGAGACCATGGCGTTCGGCAGCGGTCTCTGCGTGACGCAGGAACGAGGAGTAGACCCCGGCGTACCCCAGGGTGAGGGTCTCGCGGTCCACCCGTAACGGACGGTCCTGCAGCGGCCGCACGAGGTCGTCGGCTGCGTCCTGCAGGGCGAAGAGGTCGCACCCGTGCGTCCACCCCTGCAGGTTGGCCACGGCGACGAAGGGCTCGATGGGACAGTTCCCTGCTCCGGCTCCGTGACCCGCGAGCGAGGCGTCCACCCGCCTCACGCCCTCCTCGACCGCCACCACTGAGTTGGCGACGGAGAGCGAGAGGTTCTCGTGGGCGTGGACACCGATCTCCGTGGCTGGGTCCAGTACGTCGCGGTAGGCCCGCACCCGGTCCCGCACGCCGCTCATCGTCAGTCGGCCCCCCGAGTCGGTGACGTAGACGCAGTGGGCGCCGTAGGACTCCATGAGGACCGCCTGCTCGGCCAGCTGCTCGGCAGGCGCCATGTGGCTCATCATCAAGAACCCGGAGACGTCCATGCCCAGCTCTCGCGCGGTCGTGATGTGCTGCGCAGAGACGTCCGCCTCGGTGCAGTGCGTCGCGACGCGGACGGAGCGGACACCCAGTGCGTACGCGTGCCTCAGCTCCGCCAGGGTGCCGATGCCGGGCAGGAGCAACGTCGTGAGGCGCGCCCGCGTGATGTTGGCCGCCGCGGCCTCGATCCATTCCCAGTCGGTGTTGCTGCCGGGGCCGTAGACCAGGCTGCTGCCGGCCAGCCCGTCACCGTGGGCGACCTCGATGGCGTCCACCCCCGCGGCGTCGAGGGCGGCCACGATCCTGCCGACGTCGTCCGGCGTGATGCGGTGGCGTACGGCGTGCATGCCGTCGCGCAGCGTGACGTCCTGGATGAACACCTCGGGCGCATTCACGACGCCACCGCCGAACGCGTCATCTGCTCGGCCATCCGTTCCGCGACGCGCAGCGCCGCCGAGGTCATGATGTCCAGGTTGCCCGCGTAGGCGGGCAGGTAGTGCGCGGCCCCCTCCACCTCGAGGAAGACCGAGACCTGGTGCGTCACGGTCGCCTCACCGGCGAGCGTGTGCAGGGGCTGGTCCGGCGGCACCGCATTGATCTGCACGGGCTGCTTGAGCCGGTACCCCGGCACGTACGCCGCGACCTGCGCCACCATCTCCTCGACCGAGGACCGGATCGCGTCGTGCACGGACTCGTCCGGCTCGTCGATCAGGCAGAAGACGGTGTCGCGCATGATCAACGGCGGCTCGGCCGGGTTCAGGACGATCACCGCCTTCCCCCTGGCAGCGCCACCGACGGTCTCGACGGCGTGTGCCGTCGTCTCGGTGAACTCGTCGATGTTGGCTCGCGTCCCGGGTCCGGCGGACCTCGACGCGATGGAGGCGACGATCTCGCCGTACAGGACGGGAGTGACGCGGGAGACCGCGGCGAGGACGGGGATCGTGGCCTGACCGCCGCAGGTCACCATGTTCACGTTCTGCGCATCGAGGTGCTCCTCGAGGTTCACCGCGGGGACCACGAACGGCCCGATGGCTGCCGGGGTGAGGTCGATCAACCGCTTGCCGTAGGGCGCCAGCGCCCGCGCGTTCGCCTCGTGGGCCTTGGCCGACGTCGCGTCGAAGACGATCGCGATGTCGTCGAAGCCCGGCAGGGCGATGAGGCCCTCGACCCCCTCCGCCGTCGTCGGCACGTGGTAGCGCTGCGCCCGAGCGAGGCCGTCGGAGTCGGGGTCGATGCCCACCATCGCCCCCATCTCGAGCGTCTGCGACAGCGCCATGACCTTGATCATCAGGTCGGTGCCGATGTTGCCCGACCCGATCACCGCCACCTTCGTGTGACTCATGCTGGGACCTTCCTGGAGAATCGGGATGTCACGGAGCCGAGCCCGCGGATCGTCGCGGTGAACTCGTCCCCCGGCTGCACGGACACCATGGGGCCGAGTGCGCCCGACAGGATGACCTGCCCGGCACGCAGGGGTTGCCCCAGGTCCCGGGCGGTCGAGGCCAGCCACCTGAGGGCCTCGAGAGGGTCTCCCAGGCACGCGGCTCCGGTGCCGGTCGAGACCTCCTCGCCGTCGCGGACCATCACCATCGTCGCCTCCACCGGCTCGAACTCGCCCAGGGACCGACGCTCGGCCCCCAGGACGAACAGGCCGCTCGAGGCGTTGTCGGCGACCGTGTCCGCGATGGTGATGTCCCAGCCGGCGATCCGGCTGTCCACGATCTCGAGAGCGGCGACCGCGTAGGCCACCGACTCACGCACCTGTCCGCGGTCCAGCTCACCCTCCACGAGGTCGCCACCGAGCACGAAGGCGATCTCCGCCTCGATCTTCGGCTGGAGGAGACGCCCGCCGGGCACGGCCTCCCCCGCGGCCACCTGCATGTCGGAGAACAGCACCCCGAAGTCGGGCTGCGAGACCCCGAGCTGCTGCTGCACCGCCGGCGAGGTCAGCCCGATCTTGCGGCCGACGACGACGGCGCCCTCGGCACGTCGCGCGGACGTCAGCTTCTCCTGCACGGCGTACGCCGCCGAGATGCTCGTGCCGCCGATGAGGTCGCGGACCGGCGCGCACGGGGTGAGGGTGATCGCTGCGGTCCGGAGGCGAGCCGCCGCACGGTCGACCGGGGAGTCCGACGACGTCATGTCCGCCGCCCGGACCTGGCGCCACTCACTGGTCCCCGCCGCCGAGGAACTCCAGGACGAGCCCGTTGAACCTCTCGTGCTGCTCCCACTGCGGCCAGTGCCCGGCATTCTCGATCAGCTCGAAGCGGGCGTCGTCGATCTTGTCGGCCATGTCGATTCCCGCGGCGGCCGGACCGGAGGGGTCGTCGCTCGTCCAGACGACCAGCGTGGGTGCGGTGACCGAAGCCAGCTCCTCCTCGGTGACGAGGTTCCGCCGCCTGATCTCCGCGTCCTGCAGGCACAGGATGTGGGACATGGACGTGGCGAAGCCCGGCTGCGAGTAGATCGTCCGCCGAATGTCGACGAGCTCGTCCGTGACGCTCGCCGGGTCCGCCATCAGCCACTCCAACCTGGCGCGGATGCGCTCGGGGCTGGGCTCGTCCGCAGCAGCCTGGCTGAGGTCCCTGATCCGGGCCATCACCTCGGGGCGGGCCATCGTCCCGCCGGGTGTGTTCAGCACCAGGCGACGCACCCGCTCGGGCCGCGAGGCGGCGTACTTGACGGCGATCCACCCGCCGAGCGACTCACCGTTGAGGTGGACCCGGTCCAGGCCGAGGGCATCGAGGAGTCCGTCCAGGTGCGTCAGGTAGTCCGGCAGCTCGAGGTCGTGCTCGGTGAAGGTGGTGTACCCGTGTCCGGGGTAGTCGTAGGCCACGACGTGGAACTTCTCGGCGAGGGCAGCGATGTTGCGCGCGTAGGCCTCGAGGTGACCGCCCGTGCCGGGCATCAGGACCAGGGGTTCTCCCGACCCCGCCTGGAGCACGCGGGTCCGCCATGGCCCCACGGTCACGTAGGAGATCGTGTGCTCCGTGCTGCCGAGCCCGACCCACACAGTGCTGGTTGCGTTGTTCATCGTGCGCCTTTCAGTTCTGGTCGCCGTCACCGGATGGCCAACGGGTTGACGGGTGAGGCGACCGCTCCGGTGATCGGCAACGGAGGGGCCACCAGCAGGAAGTCGTTCAGGCCGTCCGCAGCGCAGCGGTCGGCGAGCTGCTCGAGGTCGAACATCTCCCCGATCAGCATCCCCATGTGGACGAGCATGATGATGTGCAGCGGCTGGAAGACGTCTGCGGTCTCGTTCGGGATCATCTCGGTGCCCCAGGTGTCCGTCGCGTAGCCGGCCACCTCCCGGTCGGCGAACCACCGGGCGGCAGCGATGCTCAGACCGGGAGCCCTGCCGCCGGCGTAGTCGCCCCAGGAACCGCGGGCCCGCACCTCGGCCAGCTGGCCCGTCCGGATCAGCACGAAGTCGCCGGTGCCGACCGTGACTCCCGAGAACTCCACCGCCGCGTCGAGGGTGTCCGGGCCGACTGCCTCGCCGGGCTCGAGCCACTGACGGCCCGACGCTCGAGGAAGGTCCAGGAGGACCGCTCGTCCGACCACCTTGTCGCGCATGTTCTGCACCCCGTTGCGGGCGGCGCCGTCGCTGCTCACCAGCGCCGCGGAGCGGCCGTTGTACATCATGCCTTCGTAGAAGATGTGCGAGAGACCGTCCCACTGCGTCCCGCAGGACAGCGGCATGGTGATGCCGTCGTCGGCGTGACGCGTGGTCGGCATGTGGTCCTGCGCTCCCGCGAGCGCATCGGCGCCCGTGGCCATCATGTAGTGGATGGGGTTGTTGCGTCCGAACGCTCCGGTCTGCGGCCCGTTCGAGTCGAAGGGCAGCGCGAGGCTGATGACCTCACCCGTCCTGACGAGCTGCGCTGCGGCGACACGGTGCTGGTCGGTGACGTGGTTGAGCGTGCCGATCTCGTCCTCTGCGCCCCAGCGTCCCCAGTTCGAGTGCTGCTTGGCGATGCGGTCGACGTCGTCGAGGTTGAGCGCACGCGCTGTGTCGTCGGCGCTGGTGGTCATCGGGACTCCTGGGTGTTGTCGGAAAATGCCTTCGCCTTCATGCCGAGATGCAGCCCGGAGTCGACGATGAGGGTCTGCGCGGTGACCGTGCGGGCGTGCTCGGCGAACCAGAGAACGGCGTCGGCGATGTCCTCGGGCTGGCCCACGGTCTGCAGCGGCATCGTGGCCGCCATCTGGGCGGCCAGGGCGTCCACCTCGTCGGTCGAGGTGCTACCGCCCTTCTCCCACCACCGGGTCTGCACGAAGCCCGCGGCCACCGCGTTCACGCGGATGTTCGGTGCGAGCGCCCGGGCGAGCGCCACGGTCAGGGTGTTGATGGCGGCCTTGCTGACGACGTACGCGATGCTGCTGCCGTCGGCCCGGATCCCCCCGACCGAGGAGATGTTGACGATCGCTCCCCCTGCGCGCCGCATCCCGGGAGCGACCGCCTTGCTGCAGTGCCAGGTGCCCATCAGGTTGACGTCCATGGTCCGCTTCCAGATCTCGTCGGTCATGCCGTCGAGATCGGCGAAGTCGACGAAGCTGGTGTAGCCGGCGTTGTTGACCAGGACGTCGACCGCTCCCCACGAGCTCTCGATGTTCTCCACCATCTGCTTGACCGACGCCTCGTCCGCGACGTCGCACTGCTCCACGCGGACGTCACCGCCCAGGGCGCCGATCCTCTCGGCCGTCTCCATCGCCGCGTCCGCTGAGCGCGAGTAGTTGACGACCACGCGGGCACCCCGCTCAGCCGCCCCATAGGCGCACTCGGCGCCGATACCCGTCGCGGACCCGGTGACGAGTACCACTTTGTCCTTCATGAATCTCCCTTTCCAGCTGTGTTCGTGATGTCGGTCCGTACACCGACGAGGGCGCCCATGCCGGTGATCCACCGGGGAACGGGTTCATACACGCGGTCGAACTCGGTGGCGGCGGTCGCAGCGCCGCTGCCGGCGTACGCGCCGACCGCCGCGACCCAGGTCCGGATCTCCTGGCCACCGTTGCCACCGTCACGTTCGATCTCCTCCTCGGTGAGGCGAAGGAGGGCCTCGAGGTCGCCGGTCTGGATGCAGTCGAGGACCCACTCGTCCCAGTCGGGGTTGACGGCTCCGTTCGCCTCGCCCATGTCGGCCACCCGCTGCTGCCGCCCGGCCTCGCGCTCGGCGAGCTGGGAACGGTCACCGAGCAGGAAGTCGCGGTGCCGCTCGTCCGGGGTGTCCTCCTGCACCTCGAGCCTGGGCGGCCAGTGGGACAGGCCCCCGGAACCGATCACCGCCACGCGTTCCTGGCCCTCGAACGCGGCAACTGCCGCTCCGACCGACCGGCCGAACTCGTGGCAACGACGGATCGACGGCAGCGGAGGAGCGCTGGTGTTGACCATGATCGCGACCACGGGGACGTCCAGCGCGGGGAACATCGCGCCGTACGACTGTGCGATGCCGTGGTCGACGCCCATGCGCAGCGAGATCGAGGGGTCGAAGCCGTCGTCGCACACTCGGGCATGGATGTGTCTGGCGAGGTCGGAGGCGACGGGCAGCTGTCCCCCGGGGCTGTTGTAGTCACCGGCGCCGATCACCTCGCGCACGCCGATGCAGAACCGCGGCATCAGGTCGTAGAAGGCGAACCTGAAGTGGTCGGGTCCGAACACCACGGCTGCCGTGACGTCCAGCGAGGAGAGCAGGCCGCTGGCCCGCTCGGTCGCCTCGACGAACCGAGCGCCGGTCTCGGACGGGGTCCTCGGCGGTGTCACCCCCCACAACGGCGAGTGGGAGTGGCCCACGACGGACACCACGTTGCTCCCGGACATCACTGGGCCTCCTTGGTGGTCAAGACGTTCTCGTCAGGGGTACGGATCGCCGGTCGTAGGAGCGAGGACCGCATGAGCTCACCGAACCCGAGCCGGTCCCCCATCACGGCGAGGATGAGGATCACGCCGGTCACGACGTTCTGCCAGTCGCTCGCGACACCGGCCAGGCTGAGCCCGTTCTGCAGGACGGCGATGAACAGGACGCCGATCGCCGTGCCGTTCACGCCGCCGGCGCCACCGGTCAGAGCGGTCCCTCCCAGGAGCACGGCCGCGATGGCCTGCAGCGCGAGGGTTCCGTCGACCGTCGGGACGGCCGCCCCGACGCGCCCGACGGCGATCAGCCCTGACAGCGCGGCACAGGCGCCGGCGAACGCGTAGACCATCACCAGGGTCCGGGGGACATGGATCCCTGAGAGCCGCGCGGCGGTGACGCTGCCGCCGACCGCATACATGTCGCGGCCGAAGTAGGTGAACGTCTGGACGTAGAAGGCCACCAGGAAGACGACCACCATGAGGCAGATCGGCATCGGGACGCCCAGGACGTCCGCGGTGCCCAGCCGGGCCACGAGCGGATCGGTGACCAGGAACGACTGGCTGTCGGACCACAGGTTCACCGCACCCGTGATGCCGGTCATCGTCGCCAGCGTGACGACGAAGACCGAGAGCCCGAGCCGGCCCACCGGGAAGCCGTTGAGCAGGCCGCCGACGGCGGCCCCGAAGAGGACGGCCAGCAGGAGCACGAGGCCGGCGGGAAGCCCGGTCTCCAGCACCTTGGCCAGGAAGATGCCTGTCAGCGCCGCGGTTGCTCCCACGGACAGGTCGAACCCTCCGGAGAGCAGCACGAAGGTCATGCCCATGGCGACGACCCACAGCATGGAGGAGTTCGCCACGAGGTTCTTGACGTTGGTGCTGGTCGCGAACTCCGGCTGGGAGACGCTGAAGAGGATGAACATGGCGATCACCAGCACGAGGACGAGCCTGAACCGGCTGGTCGCGTGCCAGAGGTGGACGAGTGGTGCACTCATGACGTGTGGCCTCCTGCGAGTCGAAGCAGCTCGGCCTCGGTCGCGGTCTCGGTGGACAGGTCGGCCACGACGCGGCCGCGGAACATGACCAGGACCCGGTCGCACAGGCCCAGGAGCTCGTCGTTCTCGGACGAGCTGACGAGAACCGCGGTGCCGCCGGCGGCGACCCTGCGCAGCTGTGCGTGGATCTCCGCCTTGGCCGTGACGTCCACGCCCCGTGTCGGCTCGTCGAGCAGCAGCACGCACGGTTCGCAGACCAGCCACTTGGCGAGCCCGACCTTCTGCTGCCCGCCTCCGCTGAGCGCACCGACGGGGGCCTCGTGGGAAGGAGTCTTCAGGCGCATCGACGCGACGACCTCGGCGACGGCTTGCATCGCGGCGGCTCGTCGGGGAGGTGACCACCTCGAGCGGCGCGACGTCTGCACCATGGTCACGTTGCTGCCGACGCTCATGCCGAGCACCAGCCCCTGGGACTTGCGGTCCGGGGGCAGGAAGCCGATGCCCGAGCGGATGGCGTGGCGCGGCCCGGAGGGAACGTACGGCCTCCCGGCGACCTCGAGGTGTCCCGCGGACAGGGGCCGGGAGCCGAACACGGCCTCGAGCAGCTCGCTGCGTCCGGCGCCAACGAGGCCGGCCAGGCCGACGATCTCGCCCCGGCGTACGTCGAGACCCACGTCGTGAACGGCGTCGTCCGCGACGAGGCCCGCCACTTTGAGCGCGACGGGCGCCGTGGCCGTGCCGCGTGCTGCGGAGCCACCCGCCGGCCGCGAGGCCAGCCCCTCGACGTCCCCGACCATCGCCCGGACGAGTGACCGTCCGTCGAAGTCGCTGATGGGGCCCTGCGCGACGGTGTTCCCGTCACGCAGCACCGTCACCTCGTCCCCGATCTCGAAGAGCTCCGGGATGCGGTGGGAGACGAAGACGATGGCCACGCCCTGCTCCTTGAGCTGGCGGATGGCCCGGAACAGCCCCTGCACCTCGTCGTCGGTGAGCGAGCTGGTCGGCTCGTCGAGGATCAGGACGCTCGCGTCGGCGGACAGCGCACGGGCGATCTCCACCATCTGGCGCTGGTCGGGCCTCAGGTCCCCGACCCGCGCGCGGGGGTCGTAGTCGAGGCCGAGCCGGGACAGGACCTCCGACGCCTTGGCGTTCGTGGCGGCCCGGCTGATGCCCGACCAGCGACGGACCAGACCCCGCCCGAGGAGCACGTTCTCGCCGACGGTCAGGTCGGGGGCGACCGCAGTCTCCTGGGAGACCATGGCCACCCCCTGACCCAACGCGGCGACGGGGTCCGCGAAGCGCACCGTCCGGCCACGCAGACGCATGCTTCCCGCGTCGTGACGGAGCTGGCCGGACAGCACGCCCAGCAGGGTGGACTTCCCGGACCCGTTCTCGCCGATGAGGACGTGCACCACCCCGGGCCGGGTGATCGTGAGGTCCGCCCCCTTCAGGGCGTGGACGCCGCCGAAGCGCTTCTCGACGCCCTGAAGGGTGAGCAACGGCCCAGACCCGGTTCCGAGGTGGGACACGATCACTCCGTCGGCGTCGCTGAGTCGACGTTGTCCTTGGTGATGGACGTGCCGGGGAGCGAGACCGTCTCGGGCAGCGGCAGGTTCTGGTCGGTGGCGGAGCTGTACGCCGCGTCGATCAGTGCTGCCCCCTGCTCGGCCCACGGGAGCTGGTAGGACATCGCGATGCGTCCGTCCCTGATCGCCTCGAGCACCGGCTTGCCCGCACCCGAGTTCGCGATGATCTTGATGTCCGGCCGGCCCGAGGAGCGGACCACGGTCGCCGCCGTCAGCGCGACCAGGTCGTTGTAGACCCAGATCTGCTGGAGGTCGGGGTTCTTGGCGAGCAGCTCGCTGATCGCGGGCCCGTAACCAGCTGCCGTGTCCTGCTTGGCGTCGACCAGGCCGGCGTACTCGAGGCCGAAGCGCTTGCCCCAGTACTCCTCCCGCGCGACCATGTACTTCAGCGCCGCGATCGGGGCCGCGTTGCCGATGATGCCGAACGATGCGCCGGGCTGGATCTTGGCGCCGTACTCCGCCATCGCGTAGGCCTCGCGGTCGATCGGCGCCTCGAGGTCGACGGTGTAGCCGGCGGGCAGCGGCTTGCTGACGTCCGGACGTGCGTTGGTCGAGATCACCGGGACGCCGGCCTTCTTCGCGGCCGCGATGGCCGGGCCGAGCGACTCCGGGACGACGGGGTAGACCACGATGGCGTCGACGTCCTGCGCCAGGAGCTCGTCGAACTGGGAGACCTGCTTCTGGGGGTTGAGCTCCGCGTCCTTGACGATCAGCTCGACGCCCAGCTCCTTGGCCCGGGCCTCCGCGCCCCGCTGCTGCACGGCCAGCGTGGGCAGCGCGCCGTAGATCTGCAGGTAGCCCAGCTTGAGGTTGACGTCCTTCTTCTCGGGCTTCGGGAAGGTCTCGGGGAGACCCTTCGCCGGGCCGTCGTACGCCGTGGGCAGGTTGACCGAGCTGTCGCCTCCGGTGCTGCTCGGCGCATCGGACGAACCGCACGCCGGCGTCACGGCAAGGCTGACGATCACGAGACCGCCGGTGAGCCACTTCTTGAGGTGCATCGTTTCTCCTCCTGGTTGGGCCCCACCGACGAGGTCGGTCGGGTGGTCGGCACTTGGGCGCGCGAGGGCACGCCACGGCACGTGTGTGGGTGGTGAGGGTGTGGCGGGGTCGCGCGGCAGGCACCTGCCGCAGATCAGCGCAGACGGCGCGTCAGGAGTCGGCGGCCCCCAGGCGCTCGGCCGCCGTGCGTACGGCGGCGACGATCGTCTCGTAGCCGGTGCAGCGACAGAGGTTCCCGCTGATCGCCCAGCGGATCTCCTCGTCGGTGGGCTCGGGATTGCGGCTCAGCAGGTCCTCGGCTGCCAGCACCATCCCGGAGAGGCAGAAGCCGCACTGGAACGCCTGCTCGTCCCAGAACGCCTGTTGCACGGGCCCGAGCTCACCACGGGGCGCGAGACCGCTGATGGTGGTGATGTCGCTGCCCTGCGCTGCGACCGCCAGCTGCAGGCAGGTCTTCACCACGGCCCCGTCGACCCGGCAGGTGCAGGCGCCGCAGTCACCGGTCGCGCAGCCGGTCTTCGGGGCGGTCGCGCCGAAGTCGTCGCGGAGTGCTTCGACCAGCAGCGAACGCCGGTCCACTGCTTCGGTGCGGTGGACCCCGTCGATCGTCAGGGTCAGGGGCACCAAGGTGTCAGAGACCTGCTCCATCATTGCCTCCTTCGCGGTTGTCTCGGCGTGCGGCGCCGGCAAGTGCTCGTTGCGCCACGGGTCCAGCAACGGCTGCGCGGTACGAGCCCGGTGCCAGCTCGTCGGTCCAGGGACGGGTCACAGCGGCGGATGCGCGCGATGCCACCTCCGCCATGGCTTCCCCCAGGGTCGACTGACCGACGAGCAGGTCGTCGACGTCGACGGGGACCGGGGTCTCGGCGACGCCTCCGAGCACGAGGGTGGCCGCACTCACGCGCCCGCCCTCGTCCCAGGTGAGCTGTGCCGCGGCGGTGGCGATCGGCCAGCTCCCGGCGGACCGCTTGAGCTTGTGGTAGCCGACTGTCGTGCGCTCGGTGGCGACCGGGAACTCCAGGGCGGCGAGCACCTCCCCCGGGCGAAGGGCTGACTGCATCGCGCCGGTGAACAGCTCGTCGGCCGGGATCCGTCGTTCTCCAGCGAGACCGCGCACGACGGCGGTGGCGCGCATCGCGGTGATGACGGCGGGCACGTCCGACTGCGGCCGGGCCGCGACGGCCGAACCGCCCACTGTTCCCTGGTTCTGGATCTGCCGGCCGCCGGTGATCCCGGTGGCCATGCGATGCAGCAACGGCAGCTGCCGGGCCACGAGCGCGGAGTCGATCAGGTCGGCATAGGTGCACGTCGCGCCGACGGCGATGCTGCCGTCGCCGGGCCGGATCCCGTCGAGTCCCGCCGTACGCAGGTCGACGAGCAACCTGGGCGAGCACTCACCGCGATTGCACTCCGGGATGACCCACGTGCCGCCACCGACGGCTCTCGAGGTGCCCGGGTCGGCGCCGAGGGCCGCCACCGCCTCCTCCAGCGAGCCGGCGGCGAGGTAGGCGAAGTCCTGTGCGATCACCTGTCGACCTCCTGGAGTGACGCGAGCACCCGGTGCGGGCTGATCGGCAGCTCGTTGACGCTGGCGCCGAGGGGACGGATGGCGTCGTTGACGGCGTTGAGCACCGACGCCATGGAGCAGGCGACACCACCTTCGCCGGCACCCTTGGTGCCCAGGGGCGTGAACGGGCTCGGGGTCACCTGGTGGGCGATCTCGAAGGCGGGTACGTCGTTGGCCCGCGGCAGCAGGTAGGTCTTGAAGCCGCTCGTGGACAGCGACCCGTCAGCTGCGTGGAGGATCTCCTCGCCGAGGGCGGCGCCGAGACCTGTCACCACCCCACCGGTGAACTGACCCACGACGAAGCGTGGATTGATCATGATCCCGCAGTCGTGCACCATCACGTGGCGCAGGACCTCGACCAGACCGGTGGCGACGTCCACCTCCACCACCGAGACGTAGACGGCGTTGGAGAAGGTCGAGAAGAGGTTGAACTGACCGCCGTCGTCCGGCTGGTGCCGGATGTTGTGCATCTTGAACGTTCGCGTCGCCTCCAGGGTCGGCTCCACGTCGGGCGCCACGATGTAGCCCACCGTGTACAGGGCGCCGGCGACCGCGCTGATCGGCAGTGCCTGCTCGGGCTCTCCCTCGACGCGGGCCATGCCGTCGCCGAGCCGGATCCGCCCGGGGTCGTCGCAGTGCAGCATCCCCGCCGCCACGCGCCGCAGCTTGTCGGCGACGTCATCGGCAGCCAGGGCGGCCGAGCCGCCACCGGTCAGCACGCCCCTGCTGCTGACGTTGCCGAAGCCGAACGGACAGATGTCGGTGTCGCCCTGCACGATCGAGACAGAGTCCATCGAGACACCGAGCCGGTCGGCGACGATCTGCATGATCGCGGTGTCGTTGCCGTTGCCGGGGCTGGTCACCCCGGTCAGCACCGTCACGTCACCGGAGGGGTCCATCCTCACGGTCGAGATGTCGGAGGCACCGATCAGGGCGCCGGGAATGTCGGCGCCCTCGGGCAGCACCTCGAAGCCGAGTCCGATCCCGAGGTAGCGGCCCTCCTCGCGCAGACGAGCATGCTCCGCCCGGGTGCCCTCGAGGTCGAAGTCCTCGAGGACCTTGTCGAGCAGGCCCTCGTAGTTGCCGCTGTCCAGCAGCAGGCCCGTGGACGTGGCGTAGGGGAACTGGTCGCTGCGCACCCAGTTGCGACGGCGGACCTCGAACGGGTCGAGGCCGGTCTCCTCGGCCACCCGCTCCATGACGGTCTCCATCAGCAGGGCGCTGGCCTCCTTGCCGAAGGGGCGCATGGGGCTGTACGGGCCCTTGTTGGTCACGACGACCTGGTACTCGGCCTCGAAGACGTCGACGGCGTACCCGCTCGGCAGCGCCAGTCCACCCGCGAGCGCCATCCCGAACGCGCCCGTGGCGGCGGCAGCCCCGTGGTTCGCGAGCATGTGGCAGGTCACTCCCGACACCCGGCCGTCGGCCCCGAAGGCCGCCCGGTAGCGAAGGCGCATGTCACGGCTGCCGTAGCGCAGCGTGTTGGTCCGGTCCTCGACCCACTTCACCGGACGCCCGACGATGCGCGACAGCGCACACACGAGGTACTCCTCGGGGTGGCCGAAGTTCTTGTAGCCGAACGAGCCACCCACCGGAGGCGCCACCACACGCACCTGCCGCTCGCGCACTCCGAGGAAGGAGGCGATCGAGTGTCGCAGCGGGTGCGGCGCCTGGGTGGTGCCGTGCCAGGTCAGGCGGCTGGTCTGTACGTCCCAGTCGGCGACGTAGCAACGAGGCTCCATGGGCGCAGGGGCTCCGCGGCCGGTGCGGAGCTCGCCCTCGACGACTCCGAACGCCGTCTGCCGCACGTCCTCGAAGGACCCGGTGCCGGCCGTCCCGGCCAGCATGATGTTCGTGCCCCACTCCTCGTAGAGGAGCGGCGCGCCCTCGGCCATCGCCGCCTCCGCGTCGAGCACGTGCGGAAGAGCCTCGTAGTCGACGTGGACGAGGGCTGCTGCCTCGAGGGCCGCCGCCCGAGTCTCCGCCACGACGGCCACGACCGGCTGGCCGGCGTACACCACCTTGGAGACGGGGAGGACCCGCAGTGCGACGTCTCGTCCCCCGACGCCGGCAGGGTCCATCGCGTTGGGGATGGGGCCCACCTCGGCGGCGAGGTCGGCTCCCGTGAGGACGGCGAGCACGCCCGGGCGTGCCTGGGCGGCCTCGGTGTCGATGGCCACGATCCTGGCGTGGGCCAGCGGGCTCAGGACCAGCACGGCGTGAGACATGCCCGGCAGCCGGAGGTCGTCGCTGTACGCGATGTGGCCCTGCAGGTACCTGTCGCCGTCGTGCCGGCGCACCGAGGAACCGCTGTACGCCGACCCCTGGGCCAGTGCCGCCGCCGAGTCATCGTGCGAGACCACCAGACCACCTCCGTCCATCAGATTCCCTCTTGAAGAATCGTTGTTCTGCAACGGAGAGTAACGTGCGTCACCCTTCGGTTGTCAAGAATCTGGATTCTTCAAGACGGCGTGTCGGGAGCGGCAGTGTCGCCGCGGAGGCAGGTCTGCTCAGAACGAGCTGCTCTCGGCCTGTTTCGCGGCCCGCTCGAGCAGCGCGGCCATGTCGGCCTCCGCCTGTTCGGTGTGCCGATCCGCGGGGCAGGACAGCGAGAGCGCGCAGAAGGGCACGCCGTCCGGCGTACGCACCACGCGGGCGATCGCCCAGATGTCGGGTTCGTTCTCGCGATCGCCGATGGCGTACCCGCGCTGGCGGACCAGCGCCAGCTGCTCGAGCAGTGCGGAGCGGGACCTTATGGAGTGGTCGGTGACCCCGGGCAGCTCCTCGTCGGGGTAACGACGGATGATCTCGGCGTCGGAGAGCTCGGCCAGGAGCGCCTTGCCGCCTGAGGTGACGTGGGCCGGACGGACGAGGCCGACACGCGAGGTGGTCCGAACCGGTCGGTCACACTCGACCGCGTCGATGAACAGGCTGTTGGTGCCCTCCACCACCAACAGGCTGCAGGTCTCGTTGGCCTCGCGGACCAGGGAGCGCATGACCGGGTTCAGCCTGGCCCGCACGTCGTGGCGCACCACGGACAGTCCGAGGGTCAGCAGGGCCGGCCCTGGGGAGTACTCCTTGGTGCGCGTGTCCTTCTGCACCAGGCCGTGGTGCTCGAACATCGCCAGGAGGCGGTGGGCGGTCGAGGGCACCACACCGAGCTTCTCGCTGACCTCGGAGACCCGAAGGGTGGTGTGGTCCCGCAGCAGGAGCAGCAGGCGGATCGCGTTGTCGACGGATCCGATCGGATGTCGCGGCTCAGCTCTCGCGTCGTCCTCGGACACTGTGCGACCCCCTGCTAGCGCTTGTGGACTGACGTGCTCGAACAGCACCATCGAGGGCTCACCGCATGCAGCGCACCGCAAGCAGATCGCCGTGGGCAGTTTATGGGCGCGAGGCGTGATCGCGTGTAGACGCACCGCATCGATGGTCATCGACGGGGCGCCGGTTGCGGGCGCCCCCGCATCTGGAGTACGTCAGGAGGCGCGGGGCTCGAGCAGGACGCCCGCGGCTATCTCGCGCACCCGCTCGTGGGAGTCCGAGGACCCCTGGACCAGCATCTCGAAGGCGGCAGCCTCGTCGACGCCGTGGCGCTTCATCAGCAGGTCGACTGCACGCCCGATGACTTCGCGGGGACCGAGCTGATCGATGATCCAAGCATCTTCTTGTGCTGACATGGGCAGTCTTCTGAGTCGGCGCCGGATCGTGCGGGACGCGGGCTGCCCAAGGCCAGGGCAGTCACTCCTGGTGGGTGGGAACCCTCCGAAGGTTCTCCGTCCGGAGGGTCCCCTCCAATCGCTCAGCCGTGGGCGACCACACCTTGGGGATTTGGGAGGGAGAGGTTGGTCCCGACCGCGCGACACGAGCCCGATACCCCGGGATTCGCCGACCATGCGCCACGACCCCGAAACAGTTTCACGGCGACTGCCCGTACATGTTCAGCGCGCCGACCGTGTCCCTGTTCGTGAAGAGCTGCAGGCACAGCACACTCCGCCCGTCGATGCATGGACCCTGCTGAGCTCGTACGGCAGGGCATCACCGTGGGCCACCCAGTCGCTCGTGGCAGCCGACGCGGCATCGATGGTTGAGCATGCCCTCGCCACCGTTCCGTGGTGCTGCGACCCATTGCGATGGCGTCAGGCGCGGTCTTACGGTCGAGTCGAGGTGATGGTATGACCGAGCCGTTGGATCCGACCTTCTACCGCAGCGCTAGTGACGCGGCCTCCGCGCCCGCCGAGCGGCTGGCCTATGTCGTGGCCTTCGACCGCGAAGGCAACGAGCCCGACGCTCTCACGGTGCTCGACGTGGACCCCGAGTCTGAGGACTATGGCCGGGTCGTGGGTTGGGTGGACTCACCGGTTCGCGGAGACGAGTTCCACCACTTCGGATGGAACGCCTGCAGCAGCGCTTTGATGCACGAGGGGCACGACATGTCCGGTCTCGCGCGACGGTTCCTGCTGGTGCCCGGGATTCGGTCGTCGAACATCTACGTCTTCGACACCGCGCCCGATCCGAGGCAGCCGCGGCTGCACAAGACGATCCTGGCCAGCGAGCTCGCCGAAAGGGCTGGTTACTCACGTCCCCACACCCTGCACTGCGGGCCCGACGGGGTGTTCATGACGTGCCTGGGCGCCGCGGTGGGCGACGCTGGGCCCGGTGGCATCGCGCTGTTGGACCACAACACCTTCAACGTCATCTCGGCGTGGGAAAAGGACCGGGGACCGCAGTACCTCGCGTACGACGCCTGGTGGCACCTCAGGCAGAACACCTTGATCAGCAGCGAGTGGGGGACGCCCGCGATGATCGAGGACGGCTTGGTGCCCGACCTGCTGCTCAGGAACGAGTACGGTCACTCGCTCCACTTCTGGGACCTGGCGGCCGGCGCCCACACGCAAGAGGTCGACCTGGGTTCCCAGAACCAGATGCCGCTCGAGCTGCGCCCCGCCCACGACCCCGACGCCACCTGGGGCTTCGTTGGTGTGGTGGTCTCCACCGAGGACCTCTCCGCTTCGGTCTTCTACTGGCACCGAGACGGCAGCCAGTGGCGTGCCGACAAGGTCATCTCGATCCCCGCCGAACCGGCCAACCCCGACCTCCTGCCGCCCGCCCTCCAACCGTTCGGGGCCGTCCCGCCGCTCGTCACCGATATCGACCTGTCGGTCGACGACCGCTTCCTGTACGTCTCGTGCTGGGGAACCGGTGAGCTGAAGCAGTACGACGTCTCCGACCCTGCCCGACCGCGTGAGGTCGGTTCGGTACATCTGGGCGGGATCGCCCGTCGCGCCCCGCACCCCGCAGCCCCGGACCTGCCACTCGCCGGCGGCCCGCAGATGGTGGAGGTGAGCCGCGACGGAAGGCGGGTGTACTTCACCAACTCGCTCTACGGGTCCTGGGACGACCAGTTCTATCCCGATGGCGTCGGCGCCTGGATGGCGAAGCTCGACATCGATCCGCGTGGCGGAATGAGCCTGAACCAGCGGTTCTTCCCTCATGCGGACGAGTTCCGGGGCCGTCGTGTGCACCAGGTCCGGCTCCAGGGCGGCGACGCCTCGTCCGACTCCTACTGCTTCAAGTAGCCGATGAGCGGTCGCGCCAATGAGCTGGCCGTCGTCCCTGAGGTGATGCCGCGACAGGGCCCATGCCCGGCTACTTGTGCCGCCATGGCATCAGAGCCGCAGGTGCGCCACAGCCAGGACATCGAAGAGCCCGACGGCTGGCCCAGTGACTTGGGCTTGCCAAAGTTGAGGTCGTAGTCGTCGTTGCTTTCTCGCAATCACCCGACAATGCTCCGGTTGAGTACGACGGTTCCGTGGTCTGTCAGTCCGGCCGCCTGGCCGTGGGTGATGCCGAAAACGAGCGAGTTCTCGACGTTCCTGCGGGCGTGCTGCGCGCCCAAGTCAGCCTCTTTCCTCGCGAGTTCGCCGAGCACGTTGTCTTGCGCCTGATCCCGATGACGTGATTCCCACCGCGCGTCGACCTCCTGTCTGCTCAGACGCCCGGATCTGGCACCCCTCTGTGTCAAGAGGCTGGCGAGAACACCCTTGTGGTGTGGGTCTTCCGGTGGTCCTAGGCCGGTTGTAGCGTCGGTTGTGCGGGTCCGGGAAGTGGCTGATCCGAAGTGTCGATGTGCGGGGGCAGGTCGGCCGCGCTGGATTCTTGAGTCGCCCCGCAGTGCCCTCCCGGGTCCGCCCCGTCACGGAGTTGTTGTGCTCGGGCGTCCTTGACGAGCTGGCGGTAGATGACGTCGGAGAGCCGGCGCTTGAGCAGCGCAGCGCTTCCATCGGGGTCTTGCCGGCCTCGAGCTTGCGCCGGTAGTAGGCGCGGCCTTCGGTGTCGTGGCGGATCTGCACGATCGCTGCGACGTGCACGACGTGGTTCATCCGCCGGTTCCCCGCGCGGGAGTATCGGTGTCGGATCTGCCCACCGGAGGAGGCGTCCAGGGGTGCGGTGCCGGTCCAGGACGCGAACCTGTTCCGGTCGGCGAAGCGGGCCACGTCGCCGACGTCGGCCAGGATCCGCGCAGCCCCGGCGGGACCGACACCGAAGATCTCCATCAGCGTGGACCCGCGGGCCA
>NZ_JAOPXP010000169.1 GCF_025965085.1 Marmoricola sp. | reverse complement strand
CCACGATCCCCGGAACGGCCGGCACGCCGGCCCCCGACAGCAGGCTGCTCGAGGCGTCGCACGACGCCGGCCGCCTCGCGGTCGAGATGGTCGCCGCCGACCGGCGCCCCAGCCAGGTCCTCACCCGAGGGTCGTTCCTCAACGCGATCGTGGCGCTGGCCGCTGTCGGCGGCTCGACCAACGCCGTCGTGCACCTGCTGGCGATCGCCGGTCGTCTCGGAGTCGACCTGACCCAGGACGACTTCGACCGGGTGGGGGCCGAGGTGCCGCTGCTGGTCAACCTGCAGCCCGCGGGACAGTTCCTGATGGAGGACCTCCACCGCGCCGGTGGGCTGCTCGCCGTCCTGCGGCAGGTCGAGGACCTGCTCGACCACGACGCCATCACGGTGACCGGGAAGACGCTGACGAGCTACCTGTCCGACGCCGAGATCTGGGACCGCGAGGTCATCCGTCCCCGCTCCGACCCCTTCCAGCCGCACGCCGGGATCGCGGTCCTCCACGGCAACCTGGCCCCGGACGGCGCCGTCATCAAGCCGGTCGCCGCGACGCCGGCCCTCCTGTCGCACCGTGGTCGCGCCATGGTCTTCGACTCCATCGAGGACATGCACGCGCGCATCGACGATCCGGATCTCGACGTGGACGCCGACTCCGTCCTCGTGCTCCGCGGCTGCGGCCCGCGCGGTTATCCCGGCATGCCCGAGGTCGCCAACCTGCCCCTCCCCAGGAAGCTCCTCGAGGCCGGCGTGCGTGACATGGTCCGCATCTGCGACGGTCGGATGAGCGGCACGGCGTACGGCACGGTGGTGCTGCACGTCGCCCCCGAGGCTGCGGCGGGCGGTCCGCTCGGGCTGGTGCGCACCGGCGACTGGATCGTGCTCGACGTGGAGGCGCGCCGCCTGGACCTCGACGTCCCGCAGGACGAGCTCGAGGCCCGCAGGCCGGAGCAGGCGATGGTCGAGGCCTTCGCCGCGCCCACCCGTGGATGGGAACAGCTCTACGTCCGCACCGTCATGCAGGCCGACACGGGAGCCGACCTCGACTTTCTCGTAGGCTCGAGCGGTGATGCCGTCTCGAGGGAGTCGCACTGATGGTTGACGTCGCCGCAGAACTGGCCCGCGTGCTCGGCCGCAAGGTCGTCGTGGACACCGACCGGATGTCGCCGTGGACACGCGACCAGAGTCCGCTCGCGAAGGTCGGCACGCCGGCCGCAGTGGTGCGTGCGACGTCCGTCGAGGACGTCGTCACCACGCTGCGTCTGGCGTCGCAGACCGGCACGCCGCTGGTGACCCGGGGCGCCGGCTCCGGACTGTCGGGCGGCGCCAACGCCTCCGACGGGTGCATCGTGCTCAGCGTCGAGGGGATGAACCAGATCCTCGACATCGACGTCGCACACCGAACCGCCACCGTGCAACCGGGTGTCATCAACGCCGACCTCGCAAAGGCGGTCGCCGAGCACGGCCTGCGCTACACCCCCGACCCCGGCAGCCGCGACATCTCGTCGATCGGTGGCAACATCGCCACCAACGCGGGCGGCATGTCGTGCTGCAAGTATGGCGTGACGGCCGACCACGTCGCCGCCCTGACCGCCGTGCTCCCCGACGGGTCCGTCATCCGCACCGGCGGGTCCACCCGGAAGAACGTGGCCGGTCTCGACCTCACCCGGCTCCTGATCGGCTCCGAGGGCACCCTGGCCGTCGTCGTCGAGGCCACGGTGTGGCTCCGCCCGGCCGTCGAGGAGGAGGCCACGGTCGTCGCGATGTTCCCGACCCTCGAGCAGGCCATGCGGGCGGTGGTCGCCGTGACGGCGGCGACGACCCCGTCGGCGGTGGAGCTGATGGACCGCACGACCGTCGCGGCCGTCAACGCCATGACGGGCATGGACATCGACGCCACGGCCGAGGCGGTCCTGCTCGTGACCTACGACGGTGCATCGGCCGCCGCCGACGCTGCCTCCAGCGAGGCGGAAGCCGCCGCGCAGGGAGCCTCCGAGGTCTTCCGCACCGACGACCGGGTGGAGGGGACCGAGCTGATGAGCGCGCGGCGCATGGCGCTGCCGGCGCTGGAGAGGCTCGGTTCGATCCTGCTCGACGACGTCGGCGTACCGGTCGAGCGACTGCCCGCGATGGTCGCCGACATCCAGGCGATCGCCACCAAGCACGAGGTCACGATCGGGACCTTCGGGCATGCCGCGGACGGCAACCTGCACCCCACGATCATCTACGACGCCGAGGACGCCGGCCAGCGGGAACGGGCCCTGGCCGCCTTCACCGACATCGTGCGCGCTGCCCTCGCGCTCGGCGGCACCATCAGCGGCGAGCACGGCATCGGCAGCCTCAAGATGCCGTTCGTCAGCGAGATGTACGGCGAGGCCGAGGTGGCCCTGATGCACCGCATCAAGCACGCCTTCGACCCACAGGGCGTGATGAACCCCGGCCGGGGCTACTGAGCGGCCCTCCAGTTCGCGGAGCTCTCGCGCGCCGTCTGCCGGATCGCGGCGAGCATGGGCTCGGCCAGGGGCAGGTGGTTCACGTTGTGTGCCGTGACCGCATAGAGGACTCGAGCGGGGTCACCGGTGATCCGGCAGTGGCGTACGCCCGAAAGCGTCCGACGGGCGGTGGCGGGCACGACGGCGACCGCCACTCCGGCGGAGACCAGCGCCTGGGCGACCTCGAACGACTCGGTCTCGAACGCGACCCGGGGGACGAAGTCGAAACCGGCGGCAAGGGAGTCCAGCTGCGTGCGGTGCCGACGCCCCGGTGCCCCGCTCACCCAGGCGTCGTGCTCCAGCCGGCGCAGGTCGACCGTCGAGTCCCCCGAGCGCGCGACCGCGTGGTCGTCGGGCACGACGAGCAGCAGCTCGTCGACGGACACCTCACGGATGGCCAGCCCCTCGTGGAAGGGCGAGCTGTCGTAGCCCGCGACCAGGGCGAGGTCCAGGCTCCCCTGCGCGACGAGCTCGACGCCGGTGTCCGACCCGACCTCCACCACGGAGAGCTCGCTGTCAGGGTGGCGCAGCCGGATCGTGGCGAGTGCGTCGGCCAGGATCGGCTGGACGGTCGAGGACAGGGCCCCCACCCGGAGGCGTCGGGCATGCTTGCCCAGCAGCCGGTCGGAGGCCTCCGACGCGGCGTCCACCTGCTCGGTGATCGCGCGTCCGTGCCGGGCGAGGGCCGCGCCGAGCTCGGTCAGGGAGGCGCCCCGGGACCCTCGGTTGACGACGGCAGCGCCGAGCTCGCTCTCCACCCGCGCCACCTGCTGGGACACGGCCGGCGGGCTGACGCCCAGCGTCCGCGCGGCGCCGGCCATGCTGCCCGCACGCTGCACCTCGCCCAGGACCTGGAGGTGGAGGGCGGACAGGCGCATGAAGCAGACCTTATCGCTCCGGTTGGGATCGACGCGTTCTCTTCGTGACGCCGAACCGGGACCCTAGGGGGACCGAGACGAGGACGTGGGATGAGCACACCAGCGCAAGCACCTCTTTGGCAGGAGTCGGTCTTCCGGGTCCTGAAGGAGGCCGGCATCCAGCAGGTCGCCTACGTGCCGGACGCGGGGCATGCACACGCGATCGCCCAGGCCAGGGCCGACCCCGACATCACAGACGTGGTGCTCACCTCCGAGGAGGAAGGCGTGGGCCTCGTGTGCGGTGCGTGGCTGGGAGGACAGCGTGCCGTGCTGCTCATGCAGAGCAGCGGCGTGGGCAACTGCGTGAACATGTTCTCCCTGCTGTCCTCCTGCCGCTTCCCGTTCCTGACGATCGTGACCATGAGGGGGGAGTACGCCGAGTTCAACCCCTGGCAGGGCCCCATGGGCCGGGCCACCCAGGCGGCGCTCGAGCTGATGGGCATCACGGTGCTGCGGGTCGACGACCCCATGGAGGTGGAGGAGACCCTGGGCGCTGCCGTGGACTCGGCGTTCCTCGCGGGGGAGCAGGTGGCCGTGCTGCTGGGGCAGAAGATGATCGGTCGGAAGAAGTGGGAGCAGGACTGATGGAGGCCGCCGCCACACCGACCCCCGACCAGGGGCTCGACCGCCGTAGGGCGGTCGCAGCCCTGCTCGACCGGCTGCCCGACGCGCTGGTCGTCACCGGACTCGGCTCCCCGACCTACGACGCGTTCGCCGCCGGCCCACGCGCCACGACCTTCCACCTCTGGGGCGCGATGGGCGGTGCCGTGCCGGTCGCCCTGGGCCTGGCGCTCGCGCAACCCGACCGAACGGTGCTGGCGATCACGGGGGACGGCGAGCAGCTCATGGGCATCGGCTCGCTCGCCACCGTCGCGGCCTGCGCTCCGGCGAACCTGACGATCGTCGTCCTCGACAACGGCCACTACGGTGAGACGGGCATGCAGACCAGCCACACCAGCCTCGGGACGGACCTGCCCGTGGTCGCACGCGGCTTCGGGATCGCGCACACGCACACCGTCGCGACGATGGAGGAGGTCGAGAGCCTTGCTGCCCGGGCCGACGAGCGGGCCGGCACCGTCTACGCGCGCGTGGTGATCGGACTCCACGAGACAGCCAGGGCCCTCCCGCCCCGCGACGGAGTGGCCAACAAGAACAGCTTCCGGGCCGCCCTGGGACTGGAGACCTTCTGATGACGGAGAAGAGCATGCGCAGCTACCCCATGCACGTCGACGGTGTGCCCCACGAGCCCCTCGACGGCGACTGGTTCGAGACCGAGGACCCGTTCCTGGGTGAGACCTGGGCGCGCGTGGCGAGGGGAAGCGCGAAGGACGTCGACGTCGCTGTCTCGGCGGCGCATGCCGCGTTCACGAGTGGTCCGTGGCCCCGGATGACGCGCACCGAGCGGGGTGCTCTCCTGCACAGGCTGGGAGATGCGATCGCCGCGCACGCCACGGAGCTCGCCGAGACCGAGGTGCGGGACAACGGCAAGCTCTGGGCGGAGATGTCCGGGCAGCTGTCCTACGTGCCGCAGTGGTTCCACTACTTCGGCGGGCTGGCCGACAAAGTGGAGGGAGCGGTGCTCCCGCTGGACAAGAAGGGGTTCTTCGCCTACACCCGCAAGGAGCCCGTGGGCGTCACGGCCATCATCACGCCGTGGAACTCACCCGTCCTCCTGCTCGCCTGGAAGCTGGCCCCTGCGCTCGCCGCGGGCTGCACGGTGGTCATCAAGCCGTCCGAGTTCACCTCGGCGAGCACCCTCGAGCTGGTGGCGGTGCTCGAGGAGGCCGGCCTCCCCGCCGGGGTGGTCAACGTCGTCACCGGGTACGGCGCCGAGGTCGGCGGCCCCCTGGTCGAGCACCCCCTCGTCCGCAAGATCAGCTTCACCGGCTCCGACGCCACCGGACGTCACATCAACGAGCTGGCAGCGCGCCACCTCAAGCACGTCAGCCTCGAGCTGGGAGGGAAGTCGCCCAACATCGTGTTCGAGGACGCCGACCTGGACTCCGCGGTGAACGGGGTCGTGTCGGGGATCTTCGCCGCCACGGGCCAGACCTGCATCGCGGGCTCCCGGCTGCTGGTCCACGAGTCGGTGCACGACGAGGTCGTACGACGCGTGGTCGAGCTCGCCGGCACGGCGAGGATGGGCAACCCTCGCGACGAGCGCACCCAGGTCGGCCCGATCACCACCCGGCCCCAGCTGGCCAAGGTCCTGGACTACATCGACGTCGCCCGGCGCGAAGGAGCCCATGCCGCCCTGGGCGGTCACCGGGCCTCGCGCCCCGAGTGCGGGAGCGGCTGGTTCGTCGAGCCGACGATCTTCACCGGGGTGCACAACTCCATGCGCATCGCGCAGGAGGAGGTCTTCGGGCCGGTGCTGGCGGTGATTCCCTTCGCCGACGAGGAGGAGGCGGTCGCGATCGCGAACGACTCCAGGTTCGGACTCGGTGCCGGCGTGTGGACCACCGACATCGGTCGGGCGTTCCGGATGTCGGAGCGGGTCCAGTCTGGCACGGTGTGGGTCAACACCTACCGGGCCGTGAGCTTCATGGCTCCCTTCGGCGGCGTCAAGGACTCGGGCCTCGGACGTGAGAACGGCGCAGCGGCCATCGAGGAGTACTTCGAGACGAAGACGGTCTGGCTGAACACCGGGGCACCCTCGAGCAACCCGTTCGTGATGCGCTGAGGCCGGCGCGCTCAGGCGAGCAGGAAGTCGCCGACCCGGGGACTCACCTCCTCCTCGAACTCGTCGAAGAACCCGTGGCGACCGCCGTCGTGGAGCCACAGCGTGGCGCCGGGGACTCGAGTGGCGAGAAGCAGCGCGTTCGACGCCGGCGTCATCTCGTCGTCGGTGCCGTGCAGCACGAACGTCGGCGCCGTGACCAGCGGGAGCAGGTCCCAGGCGTCGTGTCGCGCGCTGACACGCAGGTGGCGCCGGCTGGCCTCGGGGGTCATCGTCGGGTCCCCCAGAAGGGTCGACGACGTGTCTCGGGCCAACCGCTCCTCGGTGTACATGAGCCTGAGGAGGCGCGTGCGCCGGACGCGCGGATCCGGGTCGGCCAGCGAGCGCCGTACGGCCTGGGTGCGCTCGCGCGCGTGGCGACCCCCGGGAGAGGTGCAGGCCAGCGCCAGGCGGGCCACGCGCGCGGGGTGCTCTCCGGCCAGCACCTGGGCCACGCGACCACCCATGGACGTCCCATAGACGTGGGCGGCGCCGATGCCCAGGGAGTCCAGGACGGCGACGGCATCACCGGCGAACGTGCTCGTCGTCCAGGCGCACCCGGCCTCCATGGTGCTGCGGGTGGCTCCGGTGCCGCGGTAGTCGAACGTCACCACGCGGAACCGGTCGTCGAAGGAGCTGCGGAGGTTCCGCCACCAGACGTGGGAGTTCGCCTGCCCGGGCAGGAGCAGCAGCGCCGGGGAGTCAGGGTGTCCGCTGACCTGGTGCGCCAGGACGGTTCCGTCCGGCAGGGTGGTCCGGCCCTGTGCGGTGCTCAGATGACCATGTCCAGCCCGCGCACGGCGGCGCCCTCACCCGAGAAGCGATCGGCGCTCATGCACGTGACGTCCACGCTGGTGATGGCGCCCGTGGTCACCTGCTCGGCCACGAGACGTCCCACCTCGGGCGCCTGCATCACGCCGTGACCCGAGAAGCCGCTGGCGTGGATCCAGCCTGGCGCCGACGGCTCGGGGCCGAGCAGCGGCATGCGATCAGGAGTGTTCTCGTAGGTCCCGGCCCAGCAGGCCCGCGTGTCGAGGGGAAGGTCCGCCAGCCAGGGAAAGCGCTCGCTGGCGATGCCGAGGAGGCCCTCGAGCCAGTCCCAGTCGACCTGGGTGTCGTAGCCGTCGGCCTGCCCGGGTCGGGTGGCCCCGAACAGCACGCGGTCACCCTCCGAGCGGAGGTACACCCCGGTTCCCATGTCGCAGGTCAGGGGGATGTCGCGGTCGACCGCTCCCGAGGCAGTGGCGTAGACGTTGCGCTTGCTATGCACGACCGGAGCGCTCAGCCCGGCCAGGGCGGCCGTCTCCCCACTCCACCCACCTGCGGCGTTGACGACGTGTTGGGCCCGCACCGTCCTCGTCGGGGTGCTCACCTCCCACATGCCGTCGTCGAGCGTGCGGATGCCGGTGACGGGGGAGCGCAGGTGCACCGAGGCGCCGCGGGCGCGTGCCAGCTCGAGGAAGGCGCCGGTGGCGATGTGCGGGTCGATCCGCCCGTCGGCGGGGCCCCAGGTGGCTCCTGCGATCCCCGCGGCCTCGAAGGGAGTCACCGCCTGGGCACGCGTCACGTCCAGGACCTCGACCGGTACGCCGTGGGCGCGCTGGAGGTCCACGGCGGCGAGCTGACGCGACCACACGTCCTCCCCGAACAGCAGCAGGTAGCCGGTGGGCCGGTAGCCGATGTCGATGCCGTAGCGCTCCTCGAAGCCGCGGTACGCCTGGACGCTGTTCCAGGACAGGGTGATGGAGAGGTCGTCGGCCCACTGGGAGCGTACGGATGCGAACGAGCGCCCGGTGCTGCCCTCGGCGTACCCGGCCCGGGCCTCGAGCACCGAGACGCTGTGGCCGACGGCGCTGAGGTGGTGGGCACAGCTCGCGCCGACGATGCCCGCGCCGATGACGACGACGTCGACGTGTGTGGCGTGATCCATGGACGGCCGGCCTTCTCGTTGCAGAGGGTGGGGAAACGGTGGCACGCGCGGGCAGCCGCGCCAAGCGACCATGCTGCGGGGAAGTGGCAGCACTTAGGCAGACTTCACGCCGGACACCGTTCTGTCCGGATCCGGTGCGGCCTGCGTACGGTGGTCCTGGCTGCGCGCTGCACGACGCCGCAGGAAGGGGATCCGTCATGACGACCATCGACCTCATCGCCGACGTGGGCGAGAGCTTCGGCTCCCACCGCATGGGGGACGACGAGCGGCTGCTGGAGGCTCTCAGCTCCGCCAACATCGCCTGTGGGTTCCACTCCGGCGACCCGATGACCATGGAGCGCACCGTGCGGCTCTGCCTCGACCGAGGGGTGACCATCGGAGCCCATCCGGGCTTCCCGGACCTCGTCGGCTTCGGGCGGCGCACCATCGAGATGAGCCGCGCGGAGGTGCGTGCCGACGTCGTCTACCAGCTCGGTGCCCTCCATGCCTTCGTCGTCGCCGCGGGAGGTCGGATGGCCCACGTGTCGCCGCACGGGCGGCTCGGGAACCTCACGGTCACAGACGCCACGTATGCCGAGGGGGTCCTCGATGCCGTCGAGGCGTTCGACCCCTCGTTGGTGGTGGTCGGGCAGCCAGGCCTCATCCACGACCTGGCAGCGGGGCGCGGGCTGGCAACGGGCCGGATGGGCTTCCCCGACCGGGCCTACCACCCCGACGGTGCACTGGTGTCGCGCCGGGAGCCGGGCGCCGTCCTGCACGACGTCGACCTCATCACCGAGCGTGCCCTCACCATGGCGCTCCACGGGTTCGTGACCTCGACGGACGGCGCAAGGGTCCGGGTGGACTGCGACTCGATCCTGCTGCACGGCGACAACGCCGCCTCCGTCGACGCGGCGCACCAGGTGCGCCGATCCCTGGAGGACGCCGGCGTGACCATCGCAGCGCGTCCCCGGCCGCCGGTTCCAGCGACCGAACCCGTGCGGGGGGCAGCGCTCAGCGGCTGAGGTGGCCGTCCATGACCAGGTGGCCGAGGCCACTCGCCCGCAGTGCCGCGGCTGCTCGCTGCGCGACTCCGGCAAGCTCGCGTCGCCGGGCGAGGAGGGCGTCCACGGCGGTGGGCACCTCGGTGCGGCGGAGCACGAGGTGGTCCCCGGGTCGCACCTGACCGAGGACGTCGAGCGCCACGGTGCTGGCGACGTAGGGGACCGGATAGCCGGCCGTGACCAGGCGTCCGTACAGCAGGACCAGCAGCCCCCCGTCCGGAGGCACCTCCACGGCGCCGACGGGAACGCCGCGGGACAAGATCTCCGTGCGGGTGGACCTGACCGGCGTGGGCCCCTGCGCGCGCAACCCGATCTGGTCGGACTGGGCGGAGACCGTCCAGGGTCCACGCAGCTGGTCCTCGTCGAACTCCTGCAGCTCGGGACCAGGGGTGACGTCCACGACCGCTGTGGACCTGTACGACGGGCGGCCGGCTCCCAGACGGAACAGGGGGTGGACCGAGTGGGGGTGGCTGAACCCACAGACGCAGGAGCGCAGGGCGATCCGGTCGCCACCGACCAGGCGGCGCCCCACCCCCAGCATCGGGTCGGGAGAGACGCTGCCGAGGACGCGCTCCCCCTCCACTCCGCCCGACACCGCCACATAGACGCGCCATCCCTGGTCGGGGGCCGGAACGGCGAGCGCTGAGTCGGCCTCGACGACGAAGGGCTCCCAGGTCGGCGCCGGCCGACCTGCCACCTCCGGACGGGTGCTGGCACCGGTGACGGACACCAGGGTGTCCGCGTTGAAGCGGAGCGTCAGGGCCGAGCCGGTCGCCTCCAGCAGCGGCGTCCCGGGTGCGTTGCCCACGAGCGTGTTGGCCATCTGGGCCGACCACCGGTCGCTGGCGCCATTCGCCGGGATGCCCTTGTCGCCGTGGCCGGGCCGACCCAGGTCCTGGACCACGGCGATCCCTGCCGACTCGACCGTCATCTGGATCGGGCCGTGCGCGTGGGCGCTCACTGCTCGAGGCCCAGGCGGTCGCCCCGGGTCTCCAGCTCGGCGAACCGGGCGCCGTCGATCGGGACGAGCTCGAGCCGGTCGCCCGCGCGGTAGGGGACCAGCCGGTCCGGGTCTCCGGTGGGATCGAGGACCCGCAGCGGCGTACGGCCGACGAGCCGCCAGCCACCGGGCGAGCTCACCGGGTAGATGATGCTCTGGCGGCCGCTGAGCCCGATCGATCCCGCGGGCACGGCCACGCGAGGGACCTGCATGCGCGCCACGGCTGCGTCCCAGGTCGGGGTGTCGGTGAAGGGGGTGCCGACCGGGGAGGCCACGAAGCGCACCCGCCAGGGTGCCGCCGTCAGCCGGTCGACGAGGGCGGCGGCGGTCAGGTCGAGCTCGGTGGCCACGGCGTCCAGGTCGGGACCGGCTTCCCCGCCGAAGAGGACGGGGACCTCGAAGGTGTGCCCCGCCGAGGCTCCGAGTGCCGCCACCGAACTCGGCTCCAGTGCGTCGTTCAGCTGCTCCAGCAGCGCCTGCACCCCGGCGTGGTCGCACAGGCCGGGGTCGAAGGTGACGAACAGGTGGTCGTAGGTGGCGACCAGGTCCACCAGCCACGACGGGTGCGCATCCCGCACGGCTGCCGAAAGCGCCTGGGTGGTGCTCCACCGGGACTCGTAGTCCTCAGCGAGCACACCTGCCAGGAGGCCGGCGTCGCCGTAGGGCCGGTGGTGGAGACGAGCGGCCATCGACGGCTCAGATGCTGTCGACCGGGGGATATTCCTCCGGTCGCAGCGTGTCGACCTGAGGGCTGCGCTGCTGCGCCAGGACGCCGCCGTCCACGAGGATCTTCGCCCCGGTCACGTAGGCCGCGTCGTCAGAGACCAGGAACAGGGCAGGGCCGGTGAGGTCCTCGGCGGTGCCGCCGCGGCCCAGCGGGACGGTGGCGTCGCGGCGGTCGAGCGACCACTCCGGCTCGTCGGGGTTGGTGGCGATCAGGCCGGGCACGAGGGTGTTGACCCTGATGCCGTACGGCGCGAGCTCGAGTGCCGTCGTACGCGTGAGGGCCTCGGTGCCGCCCTTGGCGGCGTCGTACGCCGCCATCCCGCGGTGGGCGCGCGTGGCACCGCCGCTGGAGACGTTGACGATGGAGCCGCCACCGTGGCGGGCCATGATGCGGGCCGCCCGGTCGGTGCACAGGTACTGGCTCTTGAGGTTCACCCGCAGGAACAGGTCCCACCAGTCCTCGTCACCGTCGAAGAAGTGGCGCTGGTCCGTGGTGATGGCAGCGTTGTTGACCAGGATGTCCACGGGCCCGAGGTCGCGACTGGTCCGCTCGAACAGGGCGTCCACGTCCTCGGCGAGACCGGCGTCGCCGTGGACGGCGATGGCGCTGCCTCCGGCGTCGACGATGGACCGTGCCGCGGCCTCGACGTTGTCGCGGTGGACGTCAGCCAGTACGACGCGCGCACCCTCCGCGGCGAAACGCCGGGCGATGGCGAGTCCGATGCCTCGTCCAGCGCCTGTGATCACGGCTACCTTGCCGTCGAGCCTGCCTGCCATGGTCGTCTGCCCTCCCAGTGGTTGGTCGTCAGCGCGACGATGTCACGAGATCGTCGCCGGAACGATCATCCATGTAGGTGTGGTTAAGGCGTTGTGCAGCCCGGTGGTGGCCACCGGGACCCGGGGTGCCGGTGAGGGCGCGACG
>NZ_JAOPXP010000165.1 GCF_025965085.1 Marmoricola sp. | reverse complement strand
GGCCCGGCGTACGACTGGCGCCCCGTCAACGCAGGGAACCGTTCGCCGGGTGACGTCTTCGACCTCCCGGTGCGCCGGTCGGACATGGACGAGACGGGCCGGGCGCGTGCGGGCATGTTCTTCGAGTACGCGCAGGAGGCCCGCATCCGCTACCTGATGAACCTGCACACCGCCGGGGAGCGCTGGAGCCAGCACGTCGTCGCGCGCACCGACGTCGACTACCTCGCACCGCTCACGCATCGACCCGAGCCGTACGCCGTGCACTCGTGGGTCGCCCACCTCGGCAGCAGGTCCTTCACCATCCGCTCCGACATCCTCGACGGCGACCGGGTGCTCGCCCGTGCCACGGTCGTGATGGTGACCTTCGACCCCCGGACACAGGGCACCACCGAGATGGCCGATCAGCAACGCGCCAGGCTGGAGAAGGAGCTCGCCTCCTCCTAGGGTGCGTCCTCCATGGTGTTGATCATGAACTGGGCAGCGTGCGTGACGTAGCCCCAGAACTGGGCGTCCTGCTCCGGCGTGAGCTGCGCCTCGTCGAGGCCGGCCCGGAAGTGCATGAGCCAGTGGTCCCTGGCCGTCGGTGTCACCGCGAAGGGGGCGTGCCGCATCCGCAGGCGGGGGTGGCCACGTTGGTCGGAGTACGCGGTGGGCCCGCCCCAGTACTGCTCGAGGAACATCGCGAACCGCTCCTCGGCGGCGGCGAGATCGGGCTCGGGGTACAACGGCCGCAGCACCTCGTCCTCGGCGACACCGGCGTAGAACCGCTTGACGATGGTCCGGATCGTCGCGCTGCCGCCGATGTCGTCGTAGAAGGTGCTCATGGGTCCATTGTCGCAACCGGTGCTCAGCGCAGGGCGGTCAGGTAGCGCTGCGCCGTCTCCAGATCGCGGCGGCGCGCCTCCCACGTGACGCCCACCACGAGCAGCACCAACCCGACCCCGCCCAGGGAGATCCAGCGCGGCACCGCGTCCGCCACCGGTCCGAGGTGGCGCACGGCGAGCAGGCCCGTCGTCGCGGCGCCCAGGAGGAAGGGGGCCGCCAGCCGGATCTGGACGCCCACCGCGAGCACGAGGACCCCCGCTGCGCCCACGAGGACGCCACGCCACGAGACCGGCTCGTCCAGCGCGAGGAGCAGGCTCGGCAGCAGCGCCAGCGTGAGGCCACTGCCGAGCATCGTGAGGCTGCTCGTTCCGGGGTCACGACGCAGCTGCCAGGCCCCGGCAGCAACGAGGAGCGCGGCGGCCGGAAGCGTGTAGAGCTCCGGAGCGTGCACGTCGGCACCCACCCGGACCAGGGTGGCCACGGCAAGCACAGCGGCGCCCGCCCAGCCGCACAGCGACCGGTCGCGTGCGCTGACCGCCACGACGCAGAGGGCCGTGCCGGCGATGGTCAGAACCATGGCGAACGTGCGCTCGTCCGGGACAGCGACCGCGGCCAGGAGCGCGAGTCCGGTGGCCGAGGCCTCGAGCGAGATCCGGGTGGCGGCCTGCCGGGTCGCAGGCGAGGCGAGCACGCCCACGAGACCGGCGTACACCGCGAGTGCGACGGCCTGTGCAGCCGGGTCGGCCTCCATGACGTGCCCCCACCCGGCCAGGGCCCAGCCACCCAGGAGCGCCGAGAGGCAGGCGGTCATCGCCGCGGAGGTGGGGGCTGCCACGCGCTCGCGCAGCACGCACGCGGCGACGAGGGCCAGGGCGAGGCTCGTGGCGGTGAGCGCGGTGAGGAGGTGGCTCGCGGAGGCGGCGTACAGCGTGAGGAAGGAGAGGTACGCCGTGGCGCCGCTGCCGACCGACGCGGCCACCAGGTGGTCGCGGCTGCACCAGGCGACCACGCCCGTGACTGTCGTCGCGAGGAGTCCGGCCAGGACGCCGGTCCACAGCGGCGGCTGGAGCCCGAGAACCAGCGCGAGGCCACCCAGGGACAGCACGCCCGCGCCCAGCGTTCCCATCGACAGGGTCGCTGCGCCGCGCACCTCCGCCGAGACGTGGAACAGCAGGCACCCTGCCGCCGCCACGACGGCGAGTGCGCTGACCGCCCACGTCCAGGACGCCACGGCGTTCCCCGGGGCGAGGAGGGGGAGCGCCGCGTCGGCGCGGCCGTCGGTGTCGACGTACCACAACACCTCCCAGGGAGCGATCGCGAGGACGAGCCCGAGGAGGAGCGCCCCGAGGGCGGTGAGGACGGCGGCTCCACGGGCCCAGGCCCCAGGCGCGAGGGCTGTCACGAGCGCGAGCAGCACGAGGATGCCGCAGTCGACGAGCCGGTCGCGGGTCGGCGTCCCCATGGTCTGCGGCGCGCCGGCGAGCAGTACCAGGGGGAACAGCGCGAGTCCCGCCACGACGGGGCGGAGACGGTCGGGCACCCCGGGGAGGTGGACGACGGCGGCAGCCAACGCGGCCGCGGCCAGGAGCGGCCAGCCACGGACGTCGTGCCACCAGGCGCTGAGCTCCCCGCTCTGGAGCGAACGGTCCCACCCCAGGCCGAGCAGCACCGTCCAGGACGCGACCCCCAGCCCACCGAGGCCGTACGCCGTGACGGGGAGCAGCGGTCGCAGGAGGACGAACAGCGTCACCAGCAACGGGACTGCGACCGTGGTCCCGACGGCGGGGTTCTCGGCGAGCCAGGCGTTGGACACGCAGAGCAGCGCACCGCCGATCACGGCGACCCCCTCCGCGCCGACGAGGCGGCCGACGGACTGGCGCCTCGACCAGAGGGCGACCCCGCTGCCCATCGCGAGCAGGGCTCCGCCCACCAGCGCGCCGGTGCCGCGCCAGGTCAGCGCGTCGAGGCCGGCAAGACCGGCGGACTGGGCGGCGAGCAGGTCGACGGCCAGCATCCCGGCGACGACGAGCCAGAACGTCTCGGCAGCGCCGCGCAGGGACCGTCGCGTCAGGACCACGGCGGCCGCCGCCAGGACGGTCGTGAAGCCGAGCAGCACCAAGGTGCGACCGGTCAGTCCCAGCAGACTCCAGGTGACGGCGACGAACACGATCGCCGCGACCAGGAGGCACAGCCCACCGAGGGACAGCAGCACCACCGGGACCGACGCGGCCGGGAGCCGGCGGGGGCCTGCGGGCCGCACGGCAGGGGACGGAGTCGGGTAGGACGGCAGCGCGGCGGGACGCCCGACACCCGCGGGGTCGGCCACGGGGGTCCCGCGGAGCTGCTCGACGAGCCGGTCGGCGTTGACCATGACGCTCCACAGCTGGACGGCGAGGGGACCCCTGAGCTCCAGGCCGCAGACGGTGCAGGTGCCCCCGGGGCCCAGCGCACCACGGCAGTCCGGACAGATGGTGGTGTCAACGAGTCGGCTCATGCCGCGATCGTCGCTCACGCCGGGCGTCCTGCGCGTCGGGCGCGCGACTCAGCCGGCCTGAGTAGTCCTACTCAGGTGCGGGGGAGTCAGCCGGATGGGGGGCGGCGTCGCGCTGCCACACGACCCGCTGCGGCAGGGGCATCACGATGCCCTCCTGGTCGAAGCGGGCCTTGATCCGCTCGCGCATCTCCCGGGCGACCAGCCACTGCTGCATCGGCGCGGTCTTGAGCGTGACCCGCACGATGACGGCCTCCGGGGCGAGGTTCTGCACACCCCACACCTCGGGCTCCTCGATGATGATGTCCTTGTAGTCCTCGTCGTCCCACAGACTGTGCGCCACGTCAGTGAGCACCTCGCGCACCCGGGAGAGGTCCTCGGCGTAGCTCACCCCGATGTCGAGGACCGTGCGCGCCCAGTTCTGGCTCTGGTTGCCGACGCGCAGGATCTCGCCGTTGCGGACGTACCAGACGGTCCCGTCGACGTCGCGCACCCGAGTCACCCGCAGGCCGACGTTCTCCACGGTGCCGACGGCCTCGCCGAGGTCGACCGCGTCGCCGACGCCGTACTGGTCCTCCACCATCATCATGACGCCGGAGAGGAAGTCCTTGACGAGGTTCTGGGCGCCGAAGCCGATGGCCAGCCCCAGCACACCGGCGCTGGCGAGGATCGGCGCCACGTCCAAACCCACCTCCGAGAGCGCCATCACGAACGCGATCCCGAAGACCACCGTGGTGGTGATGCTCTTCAAGAGCGTGCCGAGGCTCTTGGCACGCTGGGCGCGACGGTTGAAGGTCTGGCGCGCTCCGGGGATGGACGCCGTCTCGGCGCGCTGGACCACCCGGTCGATGGCCTTCGACGCGACCCAGCGGAACACGACGGCGCCGACGACGATCGCCAGGATGGCCAGGGGCTTGCCGATCAGCCAGGTCGCGCTCTTGGCCATGGTCTCGTTGCCGGTCCACTCGTAGACGGCCGCGCAGGTCCAGCTGTCGCTCTTCTGGCACGTGGCAGGCATGTCGAACAGGCCCGGGAGAACCGTAGTCAGAGGAAGCATGTGAGCGAGGCTACGAGGGACGGGCGAAGCTGGCCAAGCCTGGACTGGCTATCCTTCGTGTGTGTTCACTCACGACGCCGCCCGCCGTATCCGCCGATCCCTGCTGAGCCTCTCACTGGCCGTTTCGCTGGTGCTCTGCGCCGCGCTGGTCACCCCGGCCGCTGCCGACACCCCGACGGCGTGGGAGAACGCGCCCGACGTCTCGCCCCTCGGCTTCCTGCTCGTGCTGGTGATCATCCCGCTGGGCATCGCGGCAGTCTTGGCGCTGCTGACGATCCTGCCGTCGATGGCCAGCGACCGGGGATACGAACCCGGTCAGGCATGGCGCGGCGACGCCGAGTGGTTCGGCGGCCCCACCCGAGGCGTGAGGTCCGCCGCGGAGGTCACCCCCGAGCAGATCGAGACCCGATCCAAGGACGTCGGTGGCACCAGTGCCAGCTGGTGACGCCTTCTCCTCCGCCCAGGAGGCCGAGATCGACCGCGCGATCCGCGCGGCGGAGACGGCCTGCCGCTTCGAGTTCTCGGTGTACGTCGGCGCAGTCCACGGCGACCTGCACGCCTACGCCAGGCGGCTGCACGCCTCGCTGTCCTCTCCGGATCGCAGCGTGCTGATCGTCGTCGACCCCGCCGCGCGTACCCTCGAGGTGATCACCGGTTCCGTCGTACGCCGCTCGCTGGCCGATGACGCCGTCCGCCTCGCCGCAGTCGGCATGCAGTCCGCCTTCGCCGGCGGCGACCTCGTCGGCGGCATCAAGCACGGAGTGGGCCAGCTCGCCGAGTCCGCCCGCCAACCGGAGAGCCTGCACGAGAAGTAGGACCGGCACGCGCGCGCCTCGGCGGTCGACGCGCACGGCAGGGCGTCACAGCGAGACGCGACCCGGGGCGTGAAGCTGCGCCCGGCCCCCTACCCGGCCAGCGGATCTATCCCTCCTGGGCGTCCTTCGCCTGCCCGGCGAGGTACCGCTCGACGTCCGCCGCACCCTCACGGACGTACCGCTTCGCCGCCGGGTTGGCCGGCGAGGCCTGCAACCACGTGTTCACCCGGTGGAGCAGCTCCTGGGACGCCAGCGGCCGGGGAAACAGGAACTCGAGGGCGGTCGACGCGCGCTGCGTGCCCTTCTCCTCCCACAGCGTGTCGGCGGCCTGCAGGTACTTCTCGACGTAGGGATGCAACAGCTCGTCCTGGTCGTGCTGCATGAACGACAGGACGACGCTGCGCTGGGTCTCGTTGGGGACGTCGTCGCGGACGACGGCGATCTCCCAGGCCTCGGCCTTGGCCTCGGCGGTCGGCCGGGAGGCGCGAGCCGCGGCGGCGCGTTCCTGCCCGGAGATGGTGTTGTCCTGGCGGAGCTCGGCCGCGATGCGCAGGTCGTCGACGCGGCCGGATCGGGCGAGCCCGGTCAGGATCGTCCAGCGCAGGTCGGTGTCGATGCTGAGGCCGTCGATCACCAGCGATCCCTCGAGCAGTCCCTCGAGGTCGTCGAGGGCCTCGTCGGTGTGGGCCGACCCCGCGAACGAGCGCACGAACGTGAGCTGGTGGTCACTGCCGGGTTCGGCCTCGTCGAGCAACGTGCGCAGGCCCTGCTCCCAGGTCCTGCGCAGTGCGGCGCGGTGGGCCGGAGCCGAGAAGTTGTTGACCGCCTGGGCGGCGTACCCGGGGATGCGCGAGGACCCGAACGCGTCGGTCTCCGCCGCGATGTTGCCGAGCACGAGGGTCACGAAGTCGGTCGCACTCAGCTCGGCGTCGCGGGTCATGTCCCAGGCGGCACCCCAGCACAGCGCGCGGGCGAGCGAGTCGTCGAGGCGCGAGAGGCCCCCGATCACGGTCGCCAACGAGCGCTCGTCGAGCCGGATCTTGGCGTAGGTCAGGTCGCCGTCGTTGAGCAGCAGCAGGTCGGGCTGACGTGCGCCGAGCAGCTCCTCGATCGTGGTCGACTCACCTGCGACATCCGTCTCCACCGTGGTGCGACGGACCAGGTGATCCACGCCGTCCTCGCTGGTCTCGATGTCGTAGAGGCCGATCGCGATCCGGTGGCGACGCAGGGTCGGGTGCTCGGCGGGCGCGGTCTGCAGCACAGCGAAGGACGTGTAGCTGCCTTCGTCGTCGACCTCGAACCGGGGCGTCAGGGTGTTGACGCCGCTG
Source organism: Marmoricola sp. (assembly GCF_025965085.1). Taxonomy (GTDB): domain Bacteria; phylum Actinomycetota; class Actinomycetes; order Propionibacteriales; family Nocardioidaceae; genus Marmoricola. The sequence continues at coordinate 13,743 of NZ_JAOPXP010000165.1, read as the reverse complement.
GTCTGCAGCCACTCCTTGGCCCAGGAGTCGAGCTCGCGGCCCGAGGACTCCTCGAGGGCGCTCAGCAGGTCGCTGAACTCCGAGTTCCCGAAGGCGTGCTTCTTGAAGTAGGCGCGCAGCCCGACGAGGAAGTTCGCCAGGCCGACCCAGGCGACGAGCTGCTTGAGCACCGAGGCGCCCTTGGCGTAGGTGATGCCGTCGAAGTTGACCTCCACGGCCTGCAGGTCGTAGTTGTCCGCCGCGATCGGGTGGGTGCTCGGCAGCTGGTCCTGGCGCAGTGCCCAGTTCTTGCGGGCGTTGGTGAAGCCCGTCCACGACTCGTCGAACTCGGTCGCCTCGACGGCCGCGTGGTAGCAGGCCCACTCGGCGAAGGACTCGTTGAGCCAGAGGTCGTCCCACCACTTCATCGTGACCAGGTCGCCGAACCACATGTGCGCCATCTCGTGCAGGATCACCGAGCAGCGGAACTCGTAGAACGAGGCGTCCTGGCGGCTGCGCGGGAGGTACTCGTCGCGCAGCGTCACGGCTCCGGCGTTCTCCATCGCGCCCATGTTGTACTCCGGCACGTAGAGCTGGTCGTACTTGTGGAACGGATAGGGGTAGTCGAAGGCCTCCTCGAAGAAGGCGAACCCCTGGCGGGTCAGCTTCACCAGCTCGTCGGTGTCCATGTGGTCGACGAGCGACTGGCGGCAGTAGTGCCCGAGCGGGATCTCGCCGTAGGTGCCGCGGTAGGTGTGGAACTCGGCGTGGTACTCGCCGGCGATCACGGCGGTGATGTACGTCGGCATCCGCTCCGTCGTCGGGAAGTGCCACACGGCCTTTCCGTCACCGAGCGGCTCGGGCTCGGGGGTCGGGGCGTTGGAGACCACCACCCAGCTGTCCGGGGCCGTCACGTGGAAGGTGAAGACACTCTTGAGGTCGGGCTGCTCGAAGGTGGCGTAGACGCGCCGCGCGTCGGGAACCTCGAACTGCGTGTAGGTGTAGACGCGGTCGTCGACCGGGTCGACGAAGCGGTGCAGGCCCTCACCGGTGTGCGAGTAGGGGAAGTCCGCCCGTACGACGAGCTCGTTGCGCTCCTGGAGGTCGCGGAGCCGGATCCGCTGGTCGGAGTACACCTCCGCGGGGTCCAGCGAGACGCCGTTGAGCGTGATCTCGTGGACCGTCGCTCCGACCAGGTCCGCGAACGTCTCGGCGCCGGGTTCGGTGCTCGTGAACGTGATCGTCGTGGTGCTCGCGAACGTCGACTCGCTGCTGGTCAGGTCGAGCTCGACGGTGTAGGAGTCGACGCCGAGCAGACGGGCGCGAGTCCTCGCCTCGTCGCGGGTCAGGTTGGTTCCAGGCATGGTGCCGATCATTGCACCCGGGGAATGATTCTGGCGGTCCGCGGTGTTTTGGGGGCATGACGAATCCTTCTCGCGCTGACTTCTGGTTCGACCCCCGCTGCCCCTTCGCATGGATCACCTCCCGCTGGATCCTCGAGGTGGAGAAGGTGCGTGACGTCGACGTGCGCTGGCACGTGATGAGCCTCGCCTACCTCAACCAGGACAAGGACATCTCCGAGGACTACCGGGAGATGCTCAAGACCGCCTGGGGTCCCGTGCGCGTGCTCATCGCGGCCGAGCACAAGTTCGGCAACGAGGCGCTGCTGCCGCTGTACACCGCCATGGGCACCCGCATCCACCTCGGCAAGGAGGACATCACCCGGTCGATGATCGAGGCCTCGCTGCGGGACGCGGACCTCCCCGTCGAGCTCGCCGACGCCATGGACGACAGTGGGTTGGACGAAGCCGTGGCCAGGTCCCACCACGAGGGCATGGACGCCGTCGGGGACGACGTGGGCACGCCCACGATCCACGTGAACGATGTCGCCTTCTTCGGTCCCGTGATCACCAAGGCGCCCCGCGGCGAGGAGGCCGGCAAGCTCTGGGACGGCGTGCTGGCGGTCTCGTCGTACCCGCTGTTCTTCGAGCTCAAGCGCAGCCGCACCGCCGAGCTCGACTTCTCCTGACCGGCTGCACCGCGGACCGTGAGTGGGCCGAGCACGGCGAGGCGGTGAGGACGCCGCCAGTCCCGTCTCGAATCCCACAGCGGCCACGGGCCTTGTCCGGGGCCGTCACCCGTCGACCATAGGATCACCCGCATGAGCAGAGTCCTGTCCGCCGTCGCCTGGCCGTACGCCAACGGCCCGCGCCACATCGGCCACGTCGCCGGTTTCGGTGTGCCCTCCGACGTCTTCAGCCGCTACATGCGGATGGCCGGCCACGACGTCCTCATGGTCTCCGGCACCGACGAGCACGGCACCCCGATCCTGATCGCGGCCGACGAGGCGGGCGTGACGCCGCAGGAGCTCGCCGACCAGAACCACCGGGTGATCGCCGAGGATCTCGCGGCGCTGGGGATCTCCTACGACCTCTACACGCGTACGACGACGCGCAACCACACCGCCGTCGTGCAGGAGCTGTTCAAGGGCGTCCACGCCAACGGCTACTTCATCGAGAAGACGACCTTCGGCGCGATCAGCCCCTCGACCGGCCGCACGCTGCCCGACCGCTACATCGAGGGCACCTGCCCGATCTGCGCCTACCCGAACGCGCGCGGGGACCAGTGCGACAACTGCGGCAACCAGCTGGACCCGGCTGACCTGAAGAACCCCCGCTCACGGATCAACGGCGAGGTGCCGGAGTTCGTGGAGACCCAGCACTTCTTCCTCGACCTGCCGGCGCTCGCCGAGGCGCTCAAGGCGTGGCTCGACGAGCGTGAGGCCAGCGGGACGTGGCGTCCCAACGTCATCCGGTTCAGCCAGAACATCCTCGACGACATCCGGCCCCGCGCGATGACCCGTGACATCGACTGGGGCATCCCGGTGCCGCTCGAGGGCTGGGTGGACAACCCGACCAAGCGTCTCTACGTCTGGTTCGACGCCGTGATCGGCTACCTCTCGGCCAGCGTCGAGTGGGCCAGACGGGGCGACGACCCGGATGCGTGGCGCCAGTGGTGGAACGACCCGGCAGCCCTGTCCTACTACTTCATGGGCAAGGACAACATCACCTTCCACAGCCAGATCTGGCCCGCGGAGCTGCTGGCCTACGCGGGGGAGGGCGACAAGGGCGGCAAGCCCGGTCAGTACGGCGAGCTGAACCTGCCGACCGAGGTCGTGTCGTCGGAGTTCCTGACGATGGAGGGCAAGAAGTTCTCCTCCTCGCAGCGCGTCGTCATCTACGTGCGCGACCTGCTCAGCCGCTACCAGCCCGACGCGTTCCGCTACTTCGTCGCGGCCGCAGGCCCGGAGAACCAGGACTCCGACTTCACCTGGGCCGAGTTCGTACGCCGCACCAACGACGAGCTGGTCGCCGGCTGGGGCAACCTGGTCAACCGCACCGCGAACATGATCGCCAAGAGCTTCGGCGAGATCCCGGCAGCGGGGGAGCTGACCGCCGCAGACCAGGCGTTGCTCGACCACGTGGCCGCGGCCTTCGACACCGTCGGGGAGCTCATCGGCCGCCACCGCCAGAAGGCGGCGATCGGTGAGGCGATGCGGACCGTCTCGGAGGTCAACAAGTACGTCTCCGACTCCGAGCCGTGGAAGCTCAAGGGCGACGACCAGCGGGAGCGCCTGGGCACGATCCTGCACGTGGTGGCCCAGTGCGTCGCCGACCTGAACACGATCCTCTCGCCCTTCCTGCCGTTCTCGGCCAACGCCGTCGACCTCGTCCTGGGCGGCTCCGGTGACGTGCAGCCGATGCCCCGGCTGCAGGAGGCCGACGACCTGGACGGGGGACCGGGCTACCCGATCCTCACGGGTGACTACACCGGCGCCGCCCGGTGGGAGCGCCGGGCGGTCGTTCCGGGCACCCCCATCGCCAAGCCGGACCCGGTCTTCGTCAAGCTCGACCCGTCGGTGGTCGACGAGGAGCTCGCGCGACTCGCGTCGGAGTGAGTCGTCCCACGACCGGCCAACCGGCAGGATGAGCACATGAATGCGCCCATGTACCTGCCCCAGTTCTTCGTCAAGCAGAAGCTGACGATGATGGTCAACCGCTACGAGATCAACGAGGCCAACCCCGACGGGTCCGTCGGCCGGCTGATGGCGGTGGCCCAGCAGAAGCGCATGGCGTTCAAGGAGCAGGTCACCTTCTACCGCGACGACCAGCGCACCGAGCCGGTGTTCTCGTTCCAGGCCCGGCAGGTGATGGATCTCGGCGCCGGCTACGACGTACGCGATGCCGCAGGCACGCCACTCGGTTCCTTCCGCAAGGACTTCGCCCAGAGCCTGCTCCGCTCCACCTTCCACCTCAGCGCCCCCGGCCTCGAGGCGACCGGGCAGGAGCGCAACGTGGTGGTGGCGATCCTGCGCAGGTTCGTCGACTTCCCCTTCACCTTCCACTTCGACTTCAAGGACCAGGCGACGGGTGCCCTGGTGATGAGCTCGGAGCGCCAGATGTCGCTGCGTGACCGCTACGTCGTCACGGTTCCCGACCCGCGCCTGGACTTCCGGCTCGCGGCCTCCATGGCGGTCGGCCTCGACGCGCTGATGGCGCGCTGACCGTGCTCCATCCGCAGGCGAGGAGGGCCGTCGAGGCGGCTGCCGGGGAGCCGAAGGTGTGGCAGACCGACATCGACGACGCCCGCCGGGCGGCACGCCAGGACGCGTCTCGGGCGCCGCGTGAGGACGTCGCCGAGGTGGTCGACCTCGACGTCGACGGGGTGCCGTGCCGGCTCTACCGGCCTGCGGACGCCCGTCCGGGGGTCCTGGTCCACCTGCACGGGGGCGGCTTCGTCTTCCACGACGTGGAGGTCCACGACCCGGCCGCGCGCCGGGTCGCCAACCGCTCCGGACTGGCCGTGCTCAGCGTCGGCTACCGGCGTCCACCCGAGCACCGGTTCCCGGCCGCGCCCGAGGACGTGGACGTCGTCCTCGCCTGGCTGGCGCGCGAGGGTGCAGCCCACGGTCTGGCGGGCCCCCTGTTCCTGCACGGTGACAGTGCGGGCGGCAACCTCGCCCTGGTGGCGGCGCTGCGCAATCCCGGCGCCGCTGCAGGGCTGGTGCTGATCTATCCGTTCCTCGACCCGACGGCCTCCTTCGACTCCTACACCAGCGCCGCGGACGGCTTCGACCCGCGCGAGGCCGACTGGTACTGGCAGCAGTACGCCGCCTCTCCGGACGATCTCGCTCACCCCGACCTGGCACCGCTCGGCGCCGACCTCGCCGGACAGGACCGGCTCGCCGGACTGCCGCCCACGCTGGTGGTCACCGCCGGCCAGGACCCGCTGCGCGACGAGGGCGAGCACCTCGCCCAGCTGCTCGCCGAGGCGGGGGTCGAGGTGACGGCGACCCGCTACCTCGGGCAGGTGCACGGCTTCTGGCGTCATCCGGACGTCTTCGATCCCGCCGAGCCCCTCACCCGGCAGGTGGCCGGCTTCGTCCAGCTCCTGCTGGAGCGTTGACCACGTCACGGTGAGCCTCGTCGACGTCCTCGACCGGGTCCGGGACAGTGCGCTCGGCACCCAGCCGCCACCCTCGACGGCGGTGGCGGTGGGCACCGGCCTCGCGGCCCTGCTGCTCCTGACCCCGCGCGCCTGGTCGGTCTCGCGCCATCTCGTCACCATCGCGCATGAGGGTGCCCATGGGGTCGCGGCCCTGCTCAGCGGTCGCCGCCTCGCCGGCATCCGGCTGCACTCCGACACCTCGGGCCTCACCCTGTCGCACGGACGGCCGACCGGGCCGGGGATGGTGCTCACCGCGGCTGCCGGGTACGTCGGTCCCGGGTTGCTGGGCCTGGCGTCGGCGTACCTGCTGCAGGCCGGCCACGCGGTCGGGATGCTGTGGCTGGTCCTCACGCTGCTCGCTGCGCTGCTGGTGCAGATCCGCAACCTCTTCGGGCTCTGGGTCGTGCTGGTGGTCGGAGCGGGGGTCTTCGCGCTGTCGTGGTGGGCAGCCCCCTCCGTCCAGGTCGTCGTCGCCCACGTGGTGACCTGGTTCGTGCTGCTCGCCGCCCCGCAAGCCGTGCTCGAGCTGCACGCGCAACGCCGGGGTGGACGCGCCCGCACCTCTGACGCCGATGTCCTGGCCGGGCTCACGAGGGTCCCGGGTCTGGTGTGGGTGGGCCTGTTCTGGCTGGTGAACACGAGCGCACTGGTCGTCGGGGGCGCCTTGCTGCTCGGTTCCGCCCGCTGAGCACCTCCCGGCACGTGGCGGCACCTGAGGGACGCACATCCCGGTCTGCCAGAATCGCGACATGCGCGTTCACCTCGGTTCCGACCACGCCGGCCTCGAGCTCAAGGACCACCTGGTCGACTGGCTGCGCGAGCAGGGGCACGAGCCCGTCGACCACGGTCCCTTCCAGTACGACGCCCTCGACGACTACCCGGTCTTCTGCCTCCGGGCGGCCGAGGCCGTCGTGGCGGACGCGGGCAGCCTCGGCGTGGTGATCGGCGGCTCCGGCAACGGGGAGCAGATCGCGGCCAACAAGGTCCGCGGTGTGCGTGCCGCGCTGGCGTGGAGCGACGAGACCGCCGCCCTCGCCCGCGAGCACAACGACGCGAACGTGATCTCCGTCGGCGGCCGGATGCACACCGTGGACGAGATGAGCCGCTTCATCGGCATCTTCTTGAGCACGGACTTCACCGGCGAGGAGCGGCACTCGCGCCGGATCGCGATGCTCGCCGAGTACGAGACCACGGGCAAGCTCCCGCCGCTGCCGGAGTCCGCAGCCGGGCGCGGCCTGGATTCCGGCCGGAATGCCTGAGGGCCACACCCTCCGACGGCTCGCGGACGATCTCTCGGCTGCCTTCGCCTGCGGGCCGGTGCGGGTGAGCAGTCCGCAGGGTCGTTTCGCCGCCGATGCGGCCCTGGTCGACGGCCAGCCGATGCTCGGTGCCGACTCGGCAGGCAAGCACCTGTTCGTGGAGTTCCCCGGTGAGCGCTACATCCACGTGCACCTGGGCCTGATCGGCAAGTTCGAGCTCAGTCCCGCACCGGCAGGAATCCCCGTCGGCCAGGTCCGGCTGCGCCTGCAGAACGACACGACGTACGCCGACCTCCGGGGCGCCACCCAGTGCGAGCTGATCGGCCGGGAGAGGCGCGAGCAGATCATCGCCTCCCTGGGGCCCGACCCGTTGCGGCCCGATGCCGACCCGATGGTCGCCTGGGCCCGGATCGGGCGCAGCCACCGACCGATCGGCGACCTGCTGATGGATCAGAAGGTGCTCGCGGGGGTCGGCAACGTCTACCGCGCAGAGGTGCTCTACCGGGGCCGCGTCCACCCACTGCGTCCCGGCAACACCCTGCGTGTCGGCCAGTTCCGCGCGATGTGGGACGACCTCGTGGGGCTGATGCGGGAGGGAGTGCGCACCGGCCGGATCGACACGGTCCGTGACGAGCACACACCCGACGCGATGGGCCGTGCCCCCCGCGTCGACGACCACGGGGGAGAGGTCTACGTCTACCGGCGCGCCGGGCAGCCGTGCCTGGTCTGCGGGTCGAAGGTCCGGACCCAGGAGCTCGTCGGGCGCAATCTCTTCTGGTGTCCGCGTTGCCAGCCCGCGTTCCGGTCGCGCGCCGTACGCTAGGCGACCAGCACGCAGCAGGGACCACACGCACCACATGCGAATCGGCCGGGCAACGACCCGGACCGACCCACCGTCCCGGATCCCACCTCCGATCCGGGCTGACCGGATTCACGCGGAGACGACGTTGGCCCACCGGCAATCGACCACCTGGCGAGGGCTGTCCCTGCGCGTGCGGCGCGAGATGACGGTCTCCGACCAACCCCCGCTGGTGTTCCTCGCGCTCTTCACGGTCGCAGTCACCCTGTTGGGCCTGCTCTACCCGGACTTCGCCCCGTCCACCGTGCTGCTCCTGCCCATGTTCGTCGGCAGCCTCTGGCTCGGCCCGCGCACCCTGCCGTGGTTCGTGGTGTTCGTGTGCGCCTGCTTCTCCCTGCTGCTGATCGTCCAACCGATGGGCACCTTCCGCCCCGTCGCCCGGGCGGTGGTGACCTTCGCGATCGCGCTGCTGATCATGTTCACGTCGTTCCGGCGGGGCCGCCTGGGGGTCTCCGGACCGCTCGGCGAATCGATGTTCATCGACCTGCGCGACCGCATCTCCAAGCAGGGGAACCTTCCGGAGCTGCCCTCCGACTGGCTGGTCGAGTCGGTCGCCAAGTCGGCAGGCGGCACGTCCTTCGCCGGCGACTTCATCGTGGCCAGGCGTTCCGCCGACGACAAGCTGGACCTGGTCGTCGTCGACGTGTCCGGCAAGGGCGTCGAGGCCGGCGCCCGGGCGCTCTTCCTCTCCGGCGCCTTCAACGGCATCGTGTCCGCGCTGCCCGGCGACCAGTTCCTGCCGGCCGCCAACGAGTACCTGTTGGGACAGAACTGGGGCGAGGGGTTCGCCACGGCGATCCACTTCCACCTCGACCTGGCCACCGGGGACTTCGAGGTGCGCAAGGCCGGCCACCCGCCTGCGGTCTGGCTGCACGCGGGATCGGGCCGGTGGTCGGTGCTCAACTCCGACGGTCCGTTCCTCGGCCTGATCGAGGACGCCGAGTTCGACTGCATCGGCGGCAGGCTCGAGCGCGGGGACGGCATGCTGCTGTTCACCGACGGCCTCGTCGAGACGGCCCAGCGCGACATCTCCCTGGGGATGGACAAGCTGGCGGGCCTGGGGGAGCGGCTGTTCCAGCACGGCTTCGACGGCGGTGCCCAGTTGCTCATCGACACGATGGAGCAGACCAACGACGACCGGGCTCTGGTCGTCATCCACCGGCGCTGACCGCTGGTGCCGGCGTACGGACGGCCGGTTCGTGAGCCGGGGGTCCGCTGTGGCACGATGGTCCCCGCCCTCTCAGAGGGCGCATTCGCGGATGTAGCTCAATGGTAGAGCCTCAGTCTTCCAAACTGAATACGCGGGTTCGATTCCCGTCATCCGCTCTCAGGAGCCCCCTCGGCCGACGCATGGGGGGCCTTCTGGCGGGGCGTAGCGTAGTGGCTAGCGCGCCTGCTTTGGGAGCAGGAGACCGCAGGTTCGAGTCCTGTCGCCCCGACTTGCACAGTCGCACCGTCACACCCGAAGCACCCATGACCCCGCACCCGAACACCCAAGGAGACCCCCTGTGAAGAGCGCCGTCGAGACGTTGAGCCCCACCCGGGCCAAGATCACCGTCGAGGTGCCCTTCGAGGAGCTCAAGCCGAGCCTCGACGCGGCCTACCAGAACATCGCCAAGCAGATCAACATCCCAGGGTTCCGCAAGGGCAAGGTCCCGCCGCCGGTCATCGACCGCCAGGTCGGTCGTGGCGCCGTCCTCGACGAGGCCATCAACGACGCCCTGCCGAAGCTCTACATCCAGGCGCTGCAGGACAACGACCTCCAGCCGCTGGCGCAGCCGGAGATCGACGTCACCAAGCTCGAGGACAACTCGCTGTTCGAGTTCACCGCCGAGGTCGACGTCCGCCCGAGCATCGAGGTTCCCTCCTACGACGGCCTGGCCGTGCAGGTCGACGACCTCGCCGTGACCGACGAGGACGTCGCCGAGCAGGTCGAGGCGCTGCGTGAGCGCTTCGCCACCCTCAAGGACGTCGATCGCGCCGCGCAGGACGACGACATCGTGACGATCGACCTCAAGGCGACTGCTGGCGGCGAGGACGTCGAGGGCGGCGAGGTCAGCGGCTACTCCTACAAGGTCGGCTCCGGGGACATGCTGGAGGGGATCGACGAGGCCCTGCGCGGCCTCAGCGCCGGTGAGCAGGCCACGTTCACCTCGCAGCTGCTCGGTGGGGACCTCTCCGGGCAGGACGTCGAGGTCTCGGTCTCGGTGGCTGCCGTCAAGGAGCAGGAGCTGCCCGAGCTCGACGACGACTTCGCCCAGACCGCGTCGGAGTTCGACACCATCGACGAGCTCCGCGCGGACGTCGCGACCCGTCTCGAGCGCGGCAAGCGCCTCGAGCAGGCAGCCGCTGCGCGTGACGCCGTGCTCGAGCAGCTCCTCGACACCGCCGAGATCCCCCTGCCGGAGGGTGTCGTGGCCGAGGAGCTCACCGGTCGCCGTCAGGAGATCGAGCAGCAGCTCACCTACGCCGGCATGACCATGGAGCAGTACCTCGAGAACGAGAAGCAGACCGTCGACGAGTTCGAGGCCGAGCTGGAGAAGCGCGTCCGTGACGCGATGGCCTCGCAGTTCCTGCTCGACGAGATCGCCCGGGCCGAGGAGATCGGTGTCGAGCAGAACGAGCTCTCCGAGCACCTCTTCCGTCGTGCGCAGCAGTCCGGCCAGAACCCCGACGAGTTCGTCAAGCACATGGTCGAGCACAACCACATCCCGGAGATGGTCTCCGAGGTCGTGCGCGGCAAGGCACTGGCCCGCATCGTCGAGGGCGCGACGGTCACCGACGCGTCGGGCAACGTGGTGGACCTGAAGAACCTGCTCCCGGACGGCAGCATCGGCGACCCCGCTGCCGAGGAGGCTGTGGAGGACACCGCCCCGCAGGCCGGCCAGGACGCCGCCGCGGAGCCCTCCGCGTCGGAAGGGTCTACCGAGGCCGACGGGTCACCCGAGGGCGTCCAGAAGGACTGAGTCGGCGCGTCGCCGTTGACCGCGTGCGCGGTTTCAGTGAACACTTGTGCACTGTGAGCAGGAATGACGCACGTGTGCTGGACGCAGCGGCCCTGGCTGCCGAGGTCGCCGAGGACCTGGTCGTGGGCACCGTCCGCGACGTCCACGGCGCGGTCGCGGGGCGCGTCCACGGCGTCGGCGACTACGTCACCGGCGGTACGACGCTGACGCACCGGGTCCACGACGGCATCTCCCACATCGTCTACACGGGGATCAGCGCGGGCCTCAAGGTGTCGGCCAAGGGCCTGCGGGCGGCAGGCCGTGCCGGGATCTCGCCCGCGATCGAGGACTCCCCGCGGGGCCGGTTCGTCGTGTCCGCCGTGAACGGGCTGATCGGTGACCGGCTGCGCGAGGAGGGGTCCAACCTCGCCTTCGACATGGGCGTGCGCGTCCACGGACGGGACATCTCGCTGGACCGGGCAGGCGTGGCCGCAGCCTTCCCGGACGCCACCGACAAGGTCGTCGTCTTCGTGCACGGCCTCAGCGAGAACGAGTCGCACTGGAACCGTGCGGCCCGCCCGAAGCGCGAGGTGCCCGATCGGCGCAGCTACGGTGAGCGCCTGGTGGGGGAGGGGTGGACCCCCGTCTACGTGCGGGTCAACACCGGGTTCCCGATCGCCGAGAACGGCGTCGCCATGGCGGGAGTACTCGACCGTCTCGTGCAGTCCTGGCCGCTCGAGGTACGCCGCATCGCCCTCGTGGGCCACTCGATGGGCGGCCTGATCCTCCGTGCGGCGTGCGCCGTCTCCACCGACAACGAGTCGCCGTGGACCGATCGCGTCACCGACGTGATCTGCCTCGGGACCCCGCACCTCGGTGCCCCCCTGGAGCGCGTCGTCGACCAGGGGGTGCGCTACCTCGGGGCACTGCCCGAGTCCGCGCCCTTCGGCCGGATCCTCGAGTACCGCTCCGTCGGCATCCTGAACCTGCGCCACGGGCTGGCCCAGGACGTGCAGAACCTGCCCAACGCCCGTTACCGCCTCGTGGCGGCGACCCTGACCAGGTCGCCACGGTCCCTCACCTCGGGCGCGATCGGTGACTACCTCGTGCCCTACGCCTCGGCACTGGGACGTTCCCGCGGTGGTGAGGAGATGTTCCCCGGTGCCGAGACGCTGCACGTCCCGTCTGCCGACCACTTCGACCTGCTCAACCACGACGACATCTACGCTGCCGTCCGGGAGTGGCTCCGTGACCGCTCCGACCCCCCGACGAAGGAAGAGAGCCGCACCCGATGAGCGAGCCCGCAGCAATCTCGGCGACCGTGGAGATGAAGGCCCGACCCGAGGCGGTGTGGGAGGTCGTCTCCGACCTCGCGCGGATGCCGGAGTTCAGCCCCGAGCTCCGCAGGGCCTTCGTCGTGGGCAGGCCGGGCGTGGGGGCCAACATCATCGGGATCAACCGGCGCAAGGCCGTCGTCTGGCCCACCACCTCGAAGGTCGTGCGCTGGGAGCCTGGTCGTGCGGTCGCGTGGAAGACGCGCGAGAGCGGTGCCACCTGGATCTACGAGCTGGAGCCGACGGCCGACGGCACCGCGGTCACCGGCAGACGCGTGCTGCCGAGGTTCACCCTCGGCACGTCCCTGCTGGGCCCGGTCATCGGTGGGGCAGCCGGCCACGACGTCGAGCTGGCGGACGGCATCCGGACGACTCTGGAGCGGATCCGGTCGACGGTGGAGGGGTCCGGCGTCCGCTGAGTCTGCTGTGGGCGAACACGGCCGTTTCCCCGTGGTTTTGTCACGGCGGACGTCTAGGGTCGGTCTCGTGACTGAGAACCTCATGCAGGGCCAGACCTCTCCCCGGATGGACGGCGGAGGCGGGTCGTACGGCCTCGACGACCACATCTACCAGCGGCTCCTCCGTGAGCGCATCGTCTTCCTCGGCTCGGAGGTTCGCGACCAGAACGCCAACGCGATCTGTGCGCAGCTGCTCCTGCTCAGCGCGGAGGACCCCGACGCCGACATCTTCCTGCACATCAACAGCCCCGGTGGCTCGGTCGACGCGGGCATGGCGATCTACGACACGATGAACTACATCCCCAACGACGTCGCCACCGTCGGCATGGGCCTCGCGGCGTCGATGGGGCAGTTCCTGCTCTGCGCCGGCGAGAAGGGCAAGCGCTACGCGCTGCCGCACGCGCGGATCATGATGCACCAGCCCTCGGGTGGCATGGGCGGGTCGGCCTCGGACATCAAGATCCAGGCCCAGCAGTCGCTGCACATCAAGAAGGTGCTGTTCGAGCTCATCAGCCAGCACACCGGTCAGCCGCTGGAGCAGGTCGAGACCGATGCCGACCGCGACCGCTGGTTCACCGCGGCGCAGGCCAAGGACTACGGCTTCATCGACCACGTCATCACCAGCGCGCGTGAGGCTGCCGACGAAGGCCGCCCCGCTCGCCTCGGCACCAAGTGACCAACCGCTGCGACCAGAATCGAGATCCTCAATGAACTACTACATCCCGCAGTGGGAAGAGCGCACCTCCTACGGTGTGCGCCGGATCGACCCCTACGCCAAGCTGTTCGAGGACCGCATCATCTTCCTCGGCACCCCGATCAGTGACGACATCGCCAACGCGGTCATGGCCCAGCTGCTCTGCCTCGAGTCGATGGACCCCACCCGTGACATCCAGATCTACATCAACAGTCCCGGTGGCTCGTTCACCGCGATGACCGCGATCTACGACACGATGCAGTTCATCCAGCCCGACGTGCAGACCGTGTGCCTGGGCCAGGCGGCCTCGGCAGCGGCGGTCCTGCTCGCGGCCGGCGCACAGGGCAAGCGCCTCGCGCTGCCGAACAGCCGGATCCTGATCCACCAGCCCTACACCGAGGGCACCTACGGACAGTCCTCCGACATCGAGATCCAGGCCAACGAGATCCTGCGGATGCGCGAGCTCCTCGAGAAGCTGATCGCCGAGCACTCGGGCAAGACCCCCGAGGAGGTCAATCTCGACATCGAGCGCGACAAGATCCTCACCGCGGACGCAGCCCTGGAGTACGGCCTCATCGATTCCATCCTGGAGTCCCGCAAGGCCGTGGCCGTCGGCGCCGGACGATAGCTTCCTGGTCGTCGTGTCCTCCTGTGAGGAGGGCCATCTCGGAGTACGGTCATTGAGCACGACGTCGAAGGCACCAACC
>NZ_JAOPXP010000159.1 GCF_025965085.1 Marmoricola sp. | reverse complement strand
GAGCTCGTCGGGCCAGCCCCTAGGGTGGCGGGCGTGGTTCGTCGTCCCGTCACCGCCGCGTCCGTGCCGGCCCCGCTGCTCGTGCTCGGCGGCGTGGTCTCCGTGCAGTTCGGAGGGGCGCTCGCGGCCACGCTGGTGCCTGAGATCGGCGCGGGCGGATCGGTGCTGCTGCGCATCGGGATCGCGGCCCTCATCCTGGCCCTCGTCGTGCGGCCGCGGCTGCGCGGACACGATCGCAAGGCGTGGGCGACCGTGGTGGCGTTCGGGGTCGCGCTGGGCCTGATGAACTGGAGCTTCTACGGCTCGTTGGCGCACCTGCCGCTGGGCGTGGCCGTGACCGTGGAGTTCCTCGGCCCGCTGGTGCTGACGGCCCTCCTCTCACGGCGTCTCCTCCACCTCCTGGCGGTGGTGGCGGCCGCCGGGGGAGTGCTGCTCATCTCCGAGGCGCTGACCGTTCCGCTGGGCGACCTGAGCCTGGTGGGGCTCGGCCTGGCGGCGACCGCAGGCGCCTGCTGGGCGGCGTACATCCTGCTCAGCGGTCGCACCGGCGCTGCGTTCGACAACCTTGACGGCCTGGCCATCGCGCTCGTCGTGTCCGTGGTGGTGGTGCTCCCAGTGGGACTGACCAGCACCGAGGTCTGGACGACCGAGCACCTGCTCAAGGGGCTGGGGCTGGCGATCCTCTCCTCGCTGCTGCCCTACTCGCTGGAGCTGCTCGCGCTGCGTCGCCTGTCGGCCTCCGTCTTCGGGATCCTGCTCTCGCTCGAGCCGGCTGTCGCCGCCGTGGCCGGGCTGTTCGTGCTGGGCCAGCGCCTCGACCTGCTGCAGATCCTCGGGCTCGGCCTGGTGGTCCTGGCCAGCGTCATCGTGCTGGGCCTGGGCCGGCCGACGACCGACCACGAGCCCGGGGACCCAGGACGGATCGAGTCGACCTAGGGACGTCACGTGGGAACGGCCGCCGCCGCTCGGAGGAACCTGGGCCCGTTGCCGGACGTTGTGGGCTGTGTCACGCTCTGCGCACCCGCCTGGCCGAGGAGAACCCATGACCGCTCACGCTGCCGAGCTCGCCGTCCCTGACTTCCTGGACGACCGGCTCGCCCACTGGGCCGGGCACAACCCGGACGGTGAGGCGTGCACCTACCTGGGTCGCACCTGGACGTGGTCCCAGTGGGACGAGCGCGTACGCCGCCTGGCCGGCGCGCTGAAGTCCTTCGGGGTCGGTCGCGGGGACGTGGTGTCGTTCCTCGACAAGAACCACCCCGCCTGCGTCGAGCTGACGATGGCAGCCTCGAGCCTCGGCGCGGCCAACGCGATCATCAACTTCCGGCTCGCGGGTGCCGAGGTCGACTACGCCGTCAACGACTCGGGCGCCAAGGTGCTGCTCGTCGGGTCCGAGCTGATGCCGCTGGTCGAGTCGATCCGCGACAGGCTGACGACCGTCGAGCACATCGTCGAGATCACCCCCGACGGGGCGGAGGGCGACGAGTACGAGGCCCTCCTGGCCGCCGCCGAGCCCACGGGTCGCGACCCGGAGGTCGAGCCCGACGACATCTGCCTGGTGATGTACTCCTCGGGCACGACCGGTCGACCCAAGGGCGTCGCGCTGACGCATGCCAACATGCTCGCCCACACCGTCAACGCCCATGAGGGCTGGGCGTTCGACGAGGGCGACAAGAACATGGTCTCGATGCCGCTGTTCCACGTGGGTGGTTCGTCGTACGTCCTGTTCGGCATCAACGACGGCGTCCCGAGCGTGATGACGCGCGACCCCGACGGGGCCTCGCTGGCGGGCGCGATCATGCAGGGTGCCAACCGCACCTTCCTGGTGCCGGCGGTCCTGGCGCAGGTGCTGCAGTCGGGTGACGACGCGATCAAGCTGTTCGGCAGCCTGAAGACCTACTGCTATGGCGCCGCGCCGATGCCGTTGCCGTTGCTCCGCGCCGCGATCAAGGCCTGGCCCGACACCGACTTCATCCAGGTCTACGGCCTCACGGAGGTCTGTGGCGTGATCACGCACCTGATGCCCGAGGCGCACCGCGACGAGCGGCACCCCGAGCGGCTGGTCAGCGCCGGCCAGTGCATCCCCGGCTGCGAGGTCAAGGTGGTCGACCCCGACTCGCTGCAGGAGGTGGCGACCGGAGAGCACGGCGAGCTCTGGTTCCGCACGCCGCAGCTGATGAAGGGCTACCTGAACCGTCCGGAGGACACCGCGGAGGCGATCACCGAGGACGGGTGGTTCCGCACCGGTGACATGGGCAAGGTGGACGCCGAGGGATTCGTCTACGTGGAGGACCGCCTCAAGGACATGATCATCTCGGGCGGGGAGAACATCTACTCACCCGAGATCGAGCGGGTCCTGGCCGAGCACCCAGCAGTGGCGGAGGTGGCGATCATCGGGGTCCCGGACGACCGCTGGGGCGAGACGGTCAAGGCGGTGGTCGCGCTGAGGCCCGACACGCAGGCCACCGAGGAGGAGCTGATCAGGTGGTGCCGCGAGCAGCTGGCGAGCTTCAAGTGCCCCAAGTCGGTCGACATCCTCGGGGCGCTGCCCCGCAACCCCACCGGGAAGATCCTCAAGCGCGACCTCCGCAAGCCCTACTGGGAGGGGCGAGGTCGCGCAACGGTCTGACCGCAGCCGCCCCGGGGACCTAGGATGCCGACGTGCACTATCTGGACTTCCTGGGCGAACTCCACGCCCGGCTCGAACCGCGGCACTACCTCGAGATCGGGGTGCGCTGGGGCCAGAGCCTCGGCCGGTCGCGCTGCTGCTCGATCGGCATCGACCCGGCCTTCGCGATCGATCGGGAGCTGCACGCCGAGGTCCACCTGTTCCGCACGACGAGCGACGAGTACTTCTCGCGGCCCGATCCCCTGGCTCCCACCGGGGGTGAGCCGTTCGACCTCGCGTTCATCGACGGGTTGCACCTGTTCGAGTTCGCCCTCCGCGACTTCGTCAACACCGAGCGGCACTCGCGCCGGAGCGGGGTCATCGTCTTCGACGACATCCTCCCGCGCAGCGTGGTCGAGGCGAACAGGGAGCGGGCCACGAGCGACTGGACGGGCGACATCTACTCGATCGTGCCGGTGCTGGCCGAGTACCGCCCGGACCTGCTGACGATCCCCGTCGACACCCGTCCCACGGGCCTGCTCCTCGTGATGGGCCTCGACCCCGACAGCACCGTGCTGGCCGACAACTACGACGACATCGTCGCCCGCTTCCGCCGTCCCGACCCGCAACCGGTGCCGCACGAGCTGATGGACCGGACGTTCGTCCAGCCGGCCCGGAGGGTCCTGGACTCGGCGATACTGCCGCTTCTGGCGCAGGAGGCGAGGTCCGGCAGCTCGGCCCCGGTCGTGGACGCCGTGCGCCGTGCGGCATCCGACGCGCTGGGCGCGGCGTACTGCCGCAGCCAGGAGCCGGTCGTCCAGGAGGGCTGACGGGGAGCGTCGACCGGCTACGCACCCGGTCGGAGTCGGGACAGGACACGTCCCATCGCCCGCCGGACCAGAGGCCTGGGAGGGACAGGCGCCCTCCGGTCCGGCGTGGTGCGTTCGGTCCGGCGGATCTCCATCTCGCCCGTGTGCGCGACCACGAGGTCGTGCCCGGTCGGGTGGAACGGTGAGCCGGCGAGCGCAACGCTGACCGGCTCACGCGAGGGGAGGCCGGTCAACCAGGCCCCCAGACCGGCGCGCCCGTCGCCGGAGACCAGCTCGGCCTGAACCGGCAGCTCACCCAGCTTCACCCGGGCCGGCAGGCGTGCCTCCCCGGTCACGTGGGCGAACGGCAGGTCCCAGTCGAGGCGCGTGCCTCGGGCGTCCTCGCGGATGTGCGCCAGGGCGGGGTCCATGCCCCGCAGCGGCGAGCGGTGCGTGGCCCCGACGTCCAGCACGATCCGGCCGCCGGGCCCGCGGACCGCTGCCACTACGAGCGCACCGATCAGGGCGCTCCCCGGGCTGCGGACCCACGCCACTGTGCGGACGTCGTCGTCGTGCAGGTCCAGCACCCAGCGACCTCTCCCCAGGGGTCGGCCACCACCTGCTGTCAGGGGGTCGACGGTGACCTCGGCCGATGACTCGTAGACCCCGACGGGCACGTGCCAGTCGGAGCCCGTCTCGAGGTTCCGCAGCACGACGAAGGTGTCCTCGTCCGCGCGGGGCAACGACAGCTCGAGATGCAGCGCTCCCTGGCTCCACGTCCCCGTCGCGAGCACGCTGCTCCGCCCGGTCGGGGGCGCGTGCCGGCCGGACGACTCCGCGGATCCACGCAGGAGCGGAGGGCCGCGCAGGATCTCGACAGTCGTGGCCGCAGCCAGGGCCTCCCGGCGAATGTCAGTCACCGACGCGGGGGTTGCGCGACCCTCCAGGAGGTCGCGACGCAGGGCGACGGCGAGGAGGTCGAGGTCCGCGCGGGCCAGGTCCTCACGCTCCGGGGGCGAGCCGGGGCCGAAGACCGTCCAGTCGCTGGGCAGGTTCGGCACCGTGCGCCGCGCCACCACGGCATCGAGCTCCATCCCGAGCGCCTCGAGGAGGCGGGCCACGCCCTCCGGCGCCACTGTCTCCGTCTCGGAGACCGGCAGCACGTACCCAGCCTGGGAGGCTGTCAGCGCCGCCGACCACCAGTCCGGGTGTTCCTCGGTGACGACCAGGTTCGGCCGGTACGCCGCAAGGGTGCGCACCTTCTCGAGGTCGGTCCGGTCCAGGCCCTGGGGGACCGCGACGATCAGGAACTGGCTCGCCGGAACCGACTGGGTGTCCAGCGAGGCCATGAGCCGCCGAAATGACGTCAGGCTCGTCACGGCGGTGACGACATCGAGAATGGTGTGCATCGTCTCATCCTGCCGGTCCACGGCCGTGTGTTGAAGGGGCGCGGACGTGTCGCGGCATAAGGTGCCCCGACAGATAGAATTTCCCCGGGCTGTGAAGGACACGGTTGTGACGACGTCTTCGCGACGCCCTCGCGCTCTTCGGGAGAGGCTGTCCCGACTCAGGCAGCGCTCGCCCGCACCTGCGGGGGCCGAGCAGGAACCGGAGGACCCCAGCGTCGAGCTGCTGGTGGGGTCCCCGCTGTTCGACCTCGAGTGGTACCGCCTCGTCCTGGGGCGCAAGCTCCGGCGGCGCGCCGCCGTCAAGCACTACCTCGACGCAGGGCGCGCCCGCGGGTTGACTCCGCACCCGCTGTTCGCGCCGCGGTACTTCGCCGACCAGCTCAAGACGTCCCGGACCAAGACCGCGGCCGAGCCCGGCGAGGACCCGTTCGTCGTGTACGTCCGCGAGCGGACGTACACCGTGCCGGTGCACCCCCTCCTCGACCTCGGCCGCTACCTGGCGGAGAACCCCGACGCGGTCGAGCACCCCGACGGGCCCCTCGGTCACTACGCCGAGACGGGTGCTGCCCGCGGCGCCCGGGTCAACGCGTGGTACCGGCCGGACCCGGCGTCCGAGCCGCGCGGTCTCGTCGACTGGGTGTACGCCGACGCCCGTGCCTGGGCCGAGCGCAGGCAGGCCGCCCTGCCGGTGTGGGGCAGGGGGCGGGCCCGATCGGTGGCCGACGTCGACCTGGCGCCCGTCGAGGACCCGCGCATCGGCAGCACGACGGTCGTCCTGGTCGCCGAGCGGGACGAGGAGGAGGTACGCCGGTCGGCCGCCAGCGTGCTTGCCCAGACCACGACCGACTGGCAGCTGCTCGTACTCTGCGTCGAGGGCGGGGTCGACCCTGCGAGCTGTGACCTGCCCGACGACCCGAGGATCAGCATCGTCCCCGGGCCGAGCGCGACCACCTGGGCGGCCCGGAACCGGGGCCTCGCCGAGGCGCGGGGGAGCCACGTCGCGTTCATGGTCGCCGGGGACGAGTGGCTGCCGGGCCGGCTCAGCTCCGTGCACCGGGCGCT
Organism: Marmoricola sp.; assembly: GCF_025965085.1. Classification (GTDB taxonomy): domain Bacteria; phylum Actinomycetota; class Actinomycetes; order Propionibacteriales; family Nocardioidaceae; genus Marmoricola. Next base: position 41,771 of record NZ_JAOPXP010000159.1, on the reverse strand, counting down.
GCTGGAGACGGGCAGCTCCTGGGCCCATGACTGCGCCCGCGACGAGAGGCCCGACATCGCCCGGCGGCACGCGTCGAGGCCTGCCACCCGGGACCGCCTCCTCGCCGGGATGGTCATCGACCTGGGCACCGTGGTGGTCTCCCGCGAGGTGGCACTGTCGGTGGGTGGCTTCGACGAGTCGTTGGCCAGCGGTCAGCTCCTGGAGCTCCTGCTGCGGCTCAGCGACCGCGAGGACGGTGCGTTCGCGGAGCGACTGGGCGTCACGCTCGACCAGGCCGCACGACGGCACACGCGTCGGTCGCCGCATCCCCAGCGCCCCTGGGTGCAGCCCGAGAACCTCGCCTCCGCCAACGACCCGGTGCTCAACGAGCACCTCATCGACTGGGAGGCCCTCGCCGCCCGCGAGGTCGACGACGGCCTCGTGAGCGTGCTGATCCCCACCAACGGTGACTGGCAGCTGACCCGGGAGGCCGTCCGGTGCGTGGCGGCGGCGCGCGAGCCGGGTCTCCGCACGGAGATCGTCGTGATCGACAACGGGTGCGGTCCCGTCACGTCGGCCGTGCTCGCGGCTCTTCCCCACGAGTACGACGGAGTGCGCGTCGTCCGCAGCCCCGTCAACCGTGGGTTCGGGCTCGGCAACAACCTCGGGGTGGCCGAGGCCCGGGGTGCGACCGTCGTGTTCCTCAACAACGACACCGAGGTGCAGCCCGGCTGGCTGGCGCCGTTGGTGGACGCGCTGCGCGACGAGACCGTGCTGGGGGCCCAGTCACTGCTGCTCTACCCCATGGGGTCGGTGCAGTCGGCGGGAGTCGTCTTCCCGCGGGGTGGGGGGATTCCCCACATGCTCCTGAACGGCTTCGCGGAGCTGGACACCGTGGGCCTGGAGCAGGACGAGTTCCATGCCCTCACCGGCGCCGCTCTCGCGGTGAGGTTCTCCGACGTCGTGGCGCTGCACGGCTTCGACCCCATCTTCCGCAACGGCATGGAGGACGTCGACCTCTGCCTGCGACTCGCCCGCACCCGCCCGGGAAGGTTCGTGGTGCGGCCCGACTCGCGCGTGATCCACCACGAGTCACGGGCTCCCGGACGGTTCGCCAGCTCCATCGTGAACCGCCGCCTCCTGCTGGACCGCTGGGCCGGGCAGCTGCCCGAGGACGACGTGCAGGCCTGGGCGCGCCGGGGCTACGAGGTCATCGGCCACGAGAACCGCCACGTCGTCGACCCCGACCGACGGCTGTGCCTGGCCGAACCGGTGTTGACCCGCCTTCCCACGCCCAGGGTCCAGGGGGCCCGGCCCTGCCTGCGGTGGGCGCTGAAGATCGCCTCGCCGTACGGGCCGAAGGGCGAGCACTGGGGGGACACCCACTTCGCCCGCCACCTGGCAGACGCCCTGCGCGACCTGGGTCAGGAGGTCGTGATCGACCACGCGGGGGACTTCCACCGGGCCTCGGCCCACCTGGACGACGTCGTGCTGCTCCTACGCGGCCTGACGCCGTGCACCCCGGTGGTCGACCGGGTCAACCTGATGTGGCTGATCAGCCATCCCGACCGGGTGGGAGCTGCCGACTACGTGGGCTGGGACCGCGTGTACGCCGCCAGCCGGCCGTACGCCGAGAAGCTGGCGGCCACGGGGGTGCCCGCGGCGCCACTGCTCCAGGCCACCGATCCCGGGGTCTTCCATCCAGCACTGGCCGAGCCCGACTCCGGCCACGACGTGCTCTTCGTCGGCAACAGCCGGAACGAGAAGCGGTGGATGGTGATGGCAGCGGTCGAGCAGAAGCTGCCCCTCCGGGTGTTCGGCAACGGCTGGGAGCAGTTCATCCCCGAGGACTTCATCAGCGGGCACTACCTGCCGAACGCCGAGGTAGGGGCGGCCTACCGGGCCGCGAGGCTGGTGCTCAACGACCACTGGGACGACATGTCGGAGCACGGGTTCCTGTCCAACCGGCTCTTCGACGCCGTCGCCGCGGGAGCACGCGTGGTGACCGACGGCGCCGCTGGCGTCGAGGCGGTCTTCGGTGACGCCGTGCGGGTGGTGCACGACGCCGAGGAGCTCGCGGACCTCGCGAACGCCGCGGACCTCGACGCGGTGTTCGGCTCCGACGAGGTACGCCGCGCGCACGCAGCCCGGATCGCCGCCGAGCACTCGTTCGCGGCGCGCGCTGAGGTCCTCCTCGAGGACGCCCTGCGCATCCGGGCCGCCCGCGGACTCCACTGAGCCGGGCGCGGCACGCCCACCATGGTCCTGCTCAGGGACGTCCGAGGGAGCGGACGCTCCACCCCGCGGCCCGCCAGGCGCCGACGTCGAGTGCGTTCCTCCCGTCGATGACCCGGGGGCGGCCCACGCGGGCTGCTGCCTTCGCCGGGTCGATCTCGCGGTAGACGGGCCACTCGGTCAGGTGCAGCACGAGGTCTGCGCCGTCCAGCGCGCCCTCGACATCGGCGGCGTACTCGAGCTGCGGGAACAACGTGCGGGCGTTGGGGATCGCCTCCGGGTCGTGGACCACGACGTGGTGTCCCCGCCTCTCGAGCTCGGCGGAGACCCACAGGGCGGGCGAGTCGCGGATGTCGTCGCTGTGCGGCTTGAAGGCGGCCCCGAGCACCGCGACCCGCCCCCTCGGCCGGTCCTCGAGCTCGTCGAGCGCGAGGACGACCACGTGCGCCCGGCGTTGCTGGTTGATCGCGTCGACGTCGCGGAGGAGGGAGGTCGTGCGGCTCGCGCCCAGCTCCTCGGCGCGGTGCTGGAAGGCGCGCACGTCCTTGGGCAGGCAGCCGCCGCCGTAGCCGATGCCCGCGTTGAGGAACTTCCGGCCGATGCGAGCGTCGTGGCCGATCGCGTCCGCGAGCTGTGCCACGTCGGCGCCCACGAGGTCGCACACCTCGGCCATGGCGTTGATGAACGAGATCTTCGTGGCCAGGAACGCGTTGGCGGCGACCTTCACCAGCTCGGCGGTCTGCAGGTCGGTGACCACGACCGGGGTGCCGGCCTCCACGGCTCGCGAGTAGACATTGCGCAGGACCTCCACCGGCCCCTGGGCCGTCACGCCGAACACCAGCCGGTCGGGCTCGAGGGTGTCCGCCACGGCGAAGCCCTCGCGCAGGAACTCCGGGTTCCAGGCCAGCTCCGCGCCTGACCCGGCGGGAGCGAGCTCCGCCAGCCGGGCGGCCAGTCGCTCGGCTGTTCCGACCGGAACGGTCGACTTGCCCACCACGAGGCACGGCCTGTTCAGCAGCGGCGCGAGGGCGTCGATCGCCGCGTCGACGTGAGACAGGTCGGCGGCGATGGTGTCCGCGCGCTGCGGCGTACCGACGCACAGGAAGTGGACGTCGGCGACGTCAGCGGCCTCCTGCAGGTCGGAGGTGAACCGCAGCCGGCCCGAGGCGACGTGGCGGCTGAGCAGCTCGAGCAGCCCGGGCTCGAAGAACGGGACCCGGCCCTCACGGAGCTCGGCCAGCTTGGCGCCGTCGAGCTCGACGCCCAGGACGTCGTACCCGAGCTCGGCCATGCCGGCCGCGTGGGTGGCGCCGAGGTAGCCACATCCGATGACGCTGATCTGCACCAGCGGAGTCTACTGACCGCAGCGGCACATAAGGTTCCCGGCGTGAGACTCGTGATGACGATGATGGTGCGCGACGAGATCGACGTCGTCGTGCCGATGCTCGAGCACCACTTCGACCAGGGCATCGACCTGGCGATCGTCACCGACAACGGCTCGGTCGACGGCACCACCGAGGTGCTGGAGAGGTACGCCGCGACGGGGAAGGTGGAGCTGCACCACGACCCCGCCCACGCCAAGCAGCAGGGCAGGGTCGTCACCACGATGGCGCGACGGGCCTTCACCGAGCACGGCGCAGACTGGGTGATCAACGCCGACGCCGACGAGTTCCTCGTGCCCCTCGACCGGTCGCTGACCATCCGCGCGGCGCTCGAGCGCACGCCGGTCTCGCTGAACGCGTTCACGGTGCCAGTCGTGAACCTGGTGGGCCGTCCCGCGGAGCGAGGCGCCGGGATCGGGCGGCTGACCTGGCGCGACCACCGCAGCGAGGAACAGCTCGTCGCGGTCGGCGTCCATGCCCATCCCACGCCCAACGCCATCCACGTCGGCGACGCGGGGGTGCAGGTCTCCCAGGGCAACCACTTCGTCTCCCTCGTCAGCAGGGGACAGCCCGACCCAGCAGTGGCGATGGAGGTGCTGCACCTGCCGTGGCGGTCCTGGCGCCAGTTCTCGCAGAAGGTGGTGAACTCCGGACTCGCGTACGAGGCGAGCCCTGACCTGAGGCCGAGCCCCCGCCACCACGGCATGGCCGACTACCGGCGGGCCCGGGCCGGCTGGCTGCTGAACGCGTTCCTGCTCCGCCTCCCCCCGGACACCGACCTGGCGAACGGCGACGCGTTCGTCGAGGACCGGTGGCTGGCCGACCGCCTGCACAGCCTCGTGGACCGGGCCGTGTTCCCCGACCTGCTCAGCCCAGCCCTCGACGGCGCCCACGACCAGCCCTTCGGGACGGACGAGCACAGCCTGAGGGCCGAGGCAGGCGCCCTGCTGCTGGCGCTCGAGCGCGAGCGCGCCGTCGACCGCGAGCGGGAGAAGGAGCTGCTCGAGACGGTGGAGCGGCTCAGCAGGCGGGTCCGGCGCCTGCGCCGGGAGCGCGACGCGGCCCGGGAGCAGGCCGCCCGGGAAGCGGAGTGGGTGCCCATCGGGACCGACCTGGAGCGGGTCGGGCGTCGCGTGGCGGGCGCCGTACGGCGACGGGCCCTGCGACCGCGCTCCTCGGGCTAGGCACCGCCCTGGTCGCGCGACCGGTCGTCGCGTGCCACGGCGCCGGTGCGGCTGAGCAGCTTCCCGACCGACATCACCCGTTTGCGCACGCCGGCGATCTCGAGGCGGGCCTTCCGGCCGGCCTCGAGATCCTCGCGCTGGAGCCGGATCGCCTCCTCCGAGAGGCGGATGAGGCGCTCGGTGCGGCGGCGTACCTGCTTGCGGAACGCGAGCTCGTCGGGATCGACGGGTGCGGCCGCTCCGCCGGCGCCGGGCGCACGGAGGAGGCGTACGACGTGCACGAGGCCGACCAGCATCACGCACTGGGTCACCGCCAGGAACAGCACCGCGGTGACCAGGACCGCGTCGGCACCTGCGGCGAACCCGAGGACGGTCAGCGCGGTGGCGGCGACCACCAGGAGCCCGAGGGCCAGGATGGCCAGGACAGTCACCGGTCCACGACGGCCTCGCTGGAGGGTTGCTGCTGCCGGGGTCGGTGGCGTGGACTCCACCGGGTCCCGCTTGTGCGGCCCGGGCCCCTGGCGCGGCTCGCCGGCGGGTGTCGTGGTGGTCGTCCCGGCCGTCTGCGCCGGCAACCGAGCCAGGGCGGACTCGCGCGAGCCCGGATCCGCGTCGCCGGCGTGCTCCAGCGGCAGCAGCAGGTTGTCGCCGGCGCGGAGCACGCTGGTGAAGGTGATCGAGGGATAGGAGGCGAGCAGCTGTTCGGCGGTGTCCCGGTGACGAACATCCGGCGTCATTCCGACCAACACGCGAGGGGGCGGCGCGCCGGGCTCGTTGTGACGGACCAGCACACGCGGTAAGACTGCCGAGAGCCCGTCGCCGGCGACGAGGCCCACTGACCGGAGGACCGAGAGATCAACCTCAGCATCGAAGTCGTCGTAGGACGTGAAGAACGCGTCGTCGAAGTACTCGCCGAACGTGTCGGCGGCCTGCTCTCGCGTGGCTCCCACGGCCACTTCACGCAGCGCACGCGCGCCTGTTCCCAGAGTCATCTGAGCTCCTTCGTGGGGGTGCCGCGATGACCGGTCAGGGCGCCGCGGGTCAGGACGTGCTCATTGTGGCACCCGGCGGCGCGGAGGCAGGGGCCCCCGACGTCTCCGTCATCGTGCCCGTCCCAGCGGGTGTCTCGCCGTCGTCGTGGGGCGGCCCCGGTTCGCTGGGCACCACGCTGGAGTCGTTGGCGGCGCAGAGCCTTCCTCGTGCGAGGTTCGAGGTCGTGGTGGTCATGGACGTCGCTGCGCAGGAGGTGCAGGACGAGCTGGCCCGGTTCTGCGTGGCCCGTCCCGACCATCGTGTCCGGGTGGCCAGGGCGTCGCACGCCTCTGACGGGGCTGCCCGCGACCTCGGGCTCCGCGCCGCTCGCGGCGGGCACAGCGTGTTCCTGGAGCTCGGGCAGGTCGCCTCCCCCGGCCTGCTCGAGGGGCTGCTCCGTGGAGCGGAGCCCGGCGTCGTGACCGTGGCCGGACGCGGGGAGCTCACCCCCGGGAGACCGGACGAGCAGCTTCTGCGGGCCCTGGGGTCGCCCGGCGGAAAGCTCGTCGCGACGCGACTGGCGCGGACCCTGCGGTACGCCGACCAGGCCGGCCGCGAGGGCGAGTTCCTCCACTGGCTGGCGTTCTCCGAGCGGGAAGGAGTGACCTTCCGCCTCGCCGACGGCGACGCGACCGTCCGCGTCGCGACGCCCGCCGAAGACCCCTCGGACGGAGCCGGCTTCTCCGCCGCGGTCTCGCAGAGCCTGGAGCTGGTCAAGCAGCTGCGCGAGCGGCCGGTCCCCGCAGGGCCGTCACGCGACCTGGCCGAGCAGATGGTGACCCACCAGGCGGAGAGGCTCCGGGAGCTCCTCGTCCGCCACCCGGAGCGCCACGGCGACGTGGTCGCGCACGTGCGGACGCTGGGCGTCCCCGACATGCCCTGGTCGGTGGTGAACCACGGCCGCGCCCGACACCTCGCGCTGCTGTTCCTCTTCACGCCGTCCCTCGACACGAGCGCGCTCGTGGCGGCCCGACGGCTGCGCGAGCGTGGCTGGGTGACCGACGTGGTCTGCCAGGACCTCGGGTCCCTGCGCACCCGGGACGAAGCCTCGACGCTCGTCGCCGCCGAGGTCGTCGACGAGGCCCGCATGCTCTCGCGCGAGGCCTCGGCCGGAGTGGCCACCTGGCCCTCCGTGGTGGCCTACGCCGACCAGGCCCTGGTGGAGGTGGAGGCCCTGGAGGCCGAGAAGGGTGCCTACACCTCGGTCTACAGCCGCGCCATGTCCATCGAGTCCCACTTCGCCGCGGCCCTGCTCAAGCTGCGGTCCCCGGAGATCCACTGGGTGGCCGAGTTCTCCGACCCGCTGCTGTACAACGCCCGCGGGGAGGAGCGGGTGGGCCACCTCGAGGACGACCGGCTGACCGCCGAGCTCGCCGCCGGCCTGCGTCGCGCCGGCCATGCGGTGCCCGAGGGGAGGCGGATGTTCGAGTGGGCAGAGGTGATCTGCTACGCCCTGGCGGACGAGATCATCTTCACCAACCAGCACCAGCTGGACTTCATGCTCGGCTACTGCCGCGACCGGGCCGTCGCTGCGCGCGCCGCGGCCGTCTCGCGCGCCTGCCACCACCCCGTGCCGACGCCGGACCTCTATGACACCGTGCGCTCCGGCTACGCCCTGGTCCCCGGCAAGGTGCACATCGGCTACTTCGGCAACTTCTACGTCAACCGCGGGCTGAGCGAGATCACCGGAGCACTCGACCGGCTCACCGCTGCCGAGCGAGACCGCATCCAGCTCCACGTCTTCACCGCCCAACCGGAGGCGCTCGCGCTGGAGACGTTGGAGCACGGGCTGGCCGACGTGATCACGGTCAACCCCATGATCGGGTTCCTGAAGTACCTCAACCTCACCACGCGGTTCGACGTCCTGCTGATCACGGACTTCACGACGCTGCCGCACTACGACCCGAACCCGTTCCTGCCCGCCAAGATGGCCGACTACCTCGGCAGCGGGTCGGACATCTGGGCCGTGTGCGAACGCGGGAGCGTTCTCAGCACGTTCGACGTCGCCTACTCCTCGGAGCTGGGCGACGTCGACTCGGCGACCCGGGTCCTGCGTCAGCTCGCGGTGCCCGAGACCGCTCGCGCTCTGGCCTAGGCGCCGGGCGGGGTCACTTCCAGCGCTCGGAGGCGGGGACGAACTCCAGGGTGCGGTCACCGGTGTAGATCTGCTTGGGACGGGCGATCTTCTGCTCCTTGTCCTGCACCAGCTCGAGCCACTGCGCGAGCCACCCCGGCGTACGGCCGATGGCGAAGAGCACCGTGAACATCTCGGGCGGGAACTGGAAGGCCTCGTAGATCAGGCCGGAGTAGAAGTCGACGTTGGGGTAGAGCTTGCGCTTGACGAAGTACTCGTCCTCCAGCGCGATCTTCTCCAGCTCCTGGGCGATCTCGAGGAGGGGGTTGACCCCGGTCACCGCGAACACGTCGTCACACGCCTTCTTGATGATCTTGGCGCGCGGGTCGTAGTTCTTGTAGACCCGGTGGCCGAAGCCCATCAGCTTCTCGTTGCCGTCCTTCACGCCCTTGATGAAGTCGGGGATGTTCTCCTTGCTGCCGATGCGGCGCAGCATCCGCAGCACGGCCTCGTTGGCGCCACCGTGCAGCGGGCCGTAGAGGGCGCCGATGCCGGAGGCCACTGCCGAGTAGGGGTCGACCTGCGAGGAGCCGACGGAGCGGACCGCGTTGGTCGAGCAGTTCTGCTCGTGGTCGGCGTGCAGGATGAACAGCACGTCGAGCGCCTTGACCAGCCGCTCGTCCGCGTCGAACTTCTGCTCGCTCATCTTGAACAGCATCGAGAGGAAGTTGGCGGTGTAGCTGAGCTCGTTGTCGGGGTAGACGTAAGGCTTGCCCTGCGCGTGGCGGAAGGCCCAGGCGCCGAGCGTCGGCATCTTGGCGATCATCCGCACGATCTGCATGTGGCGGTTGTCGGGGTCCTGGATGTTGCTCGACTCCGGGTAGAACGTCGACAGGGCGCCGACGGAGGCCATCAGCATGCCCATCGGGTGGGCGTCGTACCGGAAGCCCTGCATGAACGTCTTCACGTTCTCGTGCAGGAACGTGTGGTGGGTGATCTCGTGCACCCAGGCGTCGTACTGCTCCTTCGTGGGCAGCTCGCCGTGGATCAGGAGGTAGGCCACCTCGAGGAAGTTGGACTTCTCCGCCAGCTGCTCGATGGGGTAGCCGCGGTACTCGAGGATGCCCTTCTCGCCGTCGATGAAGGTCACCGCACTCTTGCACGAGGCGGTGTTGGTGAACCCGGGGTCGTACGTCGCCAGGCCGGGCTGGTCGTCGCCGGCCTTGATCTGGCCCAGGTCGGCCGCCCTGATCGTGCCGTCTGTGATCGGGATCTGGTAGTCCTTGCCGGTCCTGTTGTCGCGGACGGTGAGAGTGTTGTTGTCACCGGTGTCGGTCACGTCGGCTCCTCGCAGTGGGTGCTCGTGTCGGGGGGCGGTGGCCCCGATGGTCCTGAAGCGGTGCTGCCGGGGATGCCCAGCGCACACCACGTTCAACCTATGCCCCCGTGGACGAGGGTCACCAGCCGGTCTCGTTTTGACGCTGACCGGGCAGTCCCGGTAATCTCGAGGGTCGCGTCTCCTGCCGCGTCAGGATCCCTTCGTTGTGGTCCCGTCGCAGACTCGTGGCCGGTCCCCAGGACCGGCCGGCGAGCAGTGTTCGTCAGAAGGCGTGGATCCACCGCCGCCCCGGGAATCAGCCCGGAGCGGTCACGAACGAGTAGAAGGCCCACAACGTTGCGTACGTACAGCCCCAAGCCCGGCGACATCCAGCGCGAGTGGCACGTCATCGACGCCACCGACGTCCGGTTGGGTCGCCTCGCCGTCCAGGTCGCAGGCCTGCTCCGCGGCAAGCACAAGACCATGTTCGCCCCCCACGTCGACACGGGTGACTTCGTCATCGTCATCAACGCCTCGAAGGTCTCCCTCTCCGGGGACAAGGCGACCAAGAAGATGTCCTACCGCCACTCGGGCTACCCCGGCGGTCTCTCCTCCACCCCGATGGGTGAGCTCTTGGAGAAGGACGCCCGCAGGGCCATCGAGAACGCCGTCTGGGGCATGCTCCCCAAGAACCGCCTCGGTCGCCAGATCCTCAAGAAGCTCAAGGTGTACGCCGGTCCCCAGCACCCGCACACCGCCCAGAAGGCCAAGGCCTTCGAGATCAAGCAGATCTCCCAGTGACGACATCTTCATCTTCCGAGACGAACACGCAAAGGAACACCGTGGCTGACGTAGACACCGAGACCGGCCCCCAGGACGACAGCGAGACCTTCGAGGTCAACGAGCAGGGCATCGCCTACTCCTCCGAGAGCGCGCCGAGCGCGGACGCTCCCCTCAGGGCCGCGACCATTGCCCCCGCTGCGGCCACGGGCCGTCGCAAGGAGGCCGTCGCCCGCGTGCGGCTCGTGCCCGGCACCGGCAAGTGGACCGTCAACGGTCGCGAGCTGGACAACTACTTCCCGAACAAGCTGCACCAGCAGGTCGTGAACGAGCCGTTCGCCACCACGCAGCTCGAGGGCCGCTTCGACGTCATCGCCCGCATCCACGGCGGCGGCATCACCGGTCAGGCCGGCGCGCTGCGCCTCGGCGTGGCCCGCTGCCTCAACTGGATCGACGAGGAGGCCAACCGTCCGGTCCTGAAGAAGGCCGGTCTGCTGACCCGTGACGCCCGCGTCATCGAGCGCAAGAAGGCTGGTCTCAAGAAGGCCCGCAAGGCGCCCCAGTTCAGCAAGCGCTGATCTGCCGGCGCCTCCCATGGCTCGCCTCTTCGGCACGGACGGGGTCCGGGGTCTAGCGAACGGTCACCTGACCGCGGAGCTGGCCCTGGACCTCTCCGTCTCTGCCGCACACGTGCTGGCCGAGCGCGGCATCTTCGCGGGACACCGCCCCGTCGCCGTGGTCGGTCGGGACACCCGCATCTCGGGACAGTTCCTCGAGGCGGCGGTCGTGGCCGGCCTGGCGTCGGCGGGCGTTGACGTGCTCCTGCTCGGTGAGCTGCCCACGCCGGGTGTCGCGTGGCTGACCGCCGAGCTCGGTGCCGACCTCGGCGTCATGCTCTCGGCGTCCCACAACGCGATGCCCGACAACGGCATCAAGTTCCTGGCCCGTGGTGGCGTGAAGCTCGACGACGCCATCGAGGTGGCGATCGAGAGGCGCCTGCGCGATCCGTGGCACCGCCCGACGGGCGGCGACGTGGGTCGGGTGCGCCGGCACCCCACCGCTGTCGCCGAGTACGCCGCCCACCTGGTCTCGACGATCACCCGTCCGTTGCAGGGCATCAAGGTCGTCCTCGACTGCGCCCACGGTGCCGCCTCCGAGGTGGGTCCTCGTGCCCTGCGCGAGGCGGGCGCCGACGTGGTCGCGATCTGCGCCGAGCCAGACGGGCTGAACATCAACGACGGTTGCGGGTCGACGCACCTCGAGGTGCTCCAGAAGGCCGTGCTCGAGCACGGTGCCGACGTCGGTTTCGCCCTCGACGGTGACGCCGACCGCTGCCTGGCCGTGGACTCTGCCGGTGAGGTGGTCGACGGTGACCAGATCCTGGCTGTGCTCGCGCTGGCCATGCGGGAGTCCGGTGAGCTGAAGGACGACACGGTGGTGGCCACCGTGATGAGCAACCTCGGCTTCGTCCAGGCGATGAAGGCCGCCGGGCTCGGCGTACGCCAGACGAAGGTGGGGGACCGCTACGTCCTCGAGGCGATGAAGCTCTCCGGGTTCACCCTCGGCGGCGAGCAGTCCGGCCACGTGATCATGAGCCGTCACGCCACGACCGGCGACGGCCTCCTCACCGCCCTGCACGTCCTGGACCGCATGGCCGACACCGGCAGGTCGTTGACCGAGCTGGCCGCCGTCGTGGCGCGGCTGCCGCAGGTGCTCGTCAACGTGCCCAACGTCGACAAGAGTCGCGCGGACGAGGACTTCGTGCTGGCAGCCGCGGTGGCCGAGGCCGAGGCTGAGCTCGGTGACTCGGGTCGCGTCCTGCTGCGTCCCTCCGGCACCGAGCCGCTCGTGCGGGTCATGGTCGAGGCCGGCACCGCCGAGCAGGCCCAGCAGATCGCCGACCGCCTCGCCGCGGTCGTCGACCAGCAGCTCACCCTCACCTGAGGCCCGCCGGCTCCGGAACTCTCCTAGGCATTCCCGACCTACGCTGGCCGGATGGACGCAGTGGCTGGACGAGGCCCAGCGGCCCTGGTCGTCAACACCGGAGCGCGCCGAGGGGCGGAGGCGTTCCACCCGGTCCAGCAGGCGCTCCGGCGGCACGGCGTCGAGCTGCGCGTGGCCCGAGCCGTCCTCGAGCCGTCGACGCTGCCTGACGTCCTTCGCGAGGTCCTCTCGTCCGGGCACCGTCTCGTGATCGTCGGTGGGGGTGACGGCACCATCAGCTGCGCGGCGGGTGTCCTGGCCGACCTGCCCCGGGGGAGCGGAGCGGTGCTGGGTGTGCTGCCTCTCGGCACCGCCAACGACTTCGCCCGCACCATCGAGATGCCCAGGGACCTCGAGGGGGCCGCCGAGGTGGTGGCAACCGGCAAGGTCGTCGACATCGACGTCGGTCGCGTCAACCAGAGGTCCTTCCTCAACGTCGCGTCGCTCGGCCTGTCGGTCGGCGTGACGCAGGCACTGAAGCCCGAGCTCAAGCGACGGCTCGGCCCGGTGGCCTACCCGGTGGCCTCGCTCCTCGCCTACCGTCGGCACCGCCCGTTCCGTGCCTGGCTGGAGTTCCCCGACGGCGACCTCGAGAGCGTCGAGCTCGACGACCTGCTCCAGCTCGGCGTCGGCAACGGACGCCACTACGGCGGCGGAGCCACGGTTGCGCCCAACGCGGGCATCGACGACCACCGCCTGGATGTCTTCGCGATCGAGAAGGGCAGGATGCGCGACCACGTGAGCATCGCCAGGCTGCTGCGGAGCGGCCGGTTCGTCGAGCACGAGTTGGTGCGGCACTTCACCACGACGTCGGTCGTGGTGAGGACGGACGGCTCCCAGCCGATCAACATCGACGGTGAGATCGCTGCCGAGACGCCGGCGCGGTTCTCCGTGCAACGCAACGCCCTTGACGTGGTGGTCCCGCGTCACGTCACCGGCCTCCGGCGCGAGAACCGCGGGGAGGCCTGACGCTGGATGAGACGCGGCTGCTCCCGGGGATCGGCAGTTCTGCCCGTAGACATGCCGACTCCTGTGGCAAACGCTGGTAGGGAAGGGGAGTCCGCGCGGCGCGTCGTGGGACGGCTGGCGCGGATCGGTCCGTTCCCGCAGAGGGATGAGAGGACGACGTGAGGTACGACGAGTTCATGACGAAGGTCGGCCAGCGAGCCGACGTGAGCCTCCAGGCTGCCGACGCCCTCACTGCGGCCGTGCTGCACACGCTTGCCGAACGGATCAGCGGTGGCGAGGCGGCCGACCTGGCGGCGCAGCTGCCGCAGGAGCTCCAGCCGCATCTGGCAGGCGCCGACGAACCCGCGGAAGCCCTCGCGGTGGATCAGTTCGTCCAGCGCGTGGCCGAACGTGCCGGGACGGACGAGGATCGAGCGAGGGCGGGTGTCCGAGCGGTCTTCGACACCCTGCGCGAGACGGTCACGAAGACCGAGATCGACGACGTCATGGCACAGCTGCCAGCCGGCTTCCGGCAGCTGCTGGGCTGACAGCAGGCGTGCCGTCGCCGTTGCTCACGCACGTGGGTCAGGACCGGTCGATGTCCTCGTCCGGGTCCCCGTCCAGGTCGTCGTTCAGGCCGGAGGCGGACATCCGCTGCTCTGCGACGTCGGCCTCGTCGGCCTCCAGCGGCAGCTCGTCGACGGCGTCCTCCTGGTCGTCGGTCGGGGTGGCGGCCAGGTGCTGTTCAGCCACGTCGGCGGGGTCTGCATCCGGTGCTGGGGGGTCGATGGTCATGTCCCCTCGATACCCCGGTCGTCTCGTCGTACACAGCGACGTGCATCCCCCGAACACGTGATGTCCCGCTTCGGCGGCAGCTCTAGCGTGGTGGGTCCGATGAGCGCTCTGCGAGAGGAACGACCATGAGCACCTCCGCCCCGGACGACCAGGCTCTCAGCGACGCGACGGACGGAGGCGGTGCCGAGGGAGTCGACCCTCAGGCGCTGCTGCGCGACCTCGCCAGCAGCATCGCCCTCCTGCCCCAGGAACCTCGGGCCGAGGGTGAGCAGGCGCCGCCCGAGGGCTCCATCGCGCTTCCCGTGATCGAGCAGGACGGCACTCAGTACGTCCCGGTCTTCACCTCGGAGAAGGCGCTCGAGGCGGCCGGCGCCGACCCCGTCACCGCTTTCCGGCTGCCGATCGCGCAGCTGGCGGCCAACTGGCCCTCGGACGACCTCTGGCTGGCGGTCAACCCGGCCACCGAGGACGGCCTGGCCCTGCCCCCGGAATTGGTGCGGGCACTCGCAGGCTTCGTCCAGGTCGAGGAGGCCGACGCGGCGGATCCCCCGGCTGAGTGAGCGTCGGGCCGTCAGCCCTCCTGGGCGGTCTCGACGACGAGGCGGGTCAACCCTTCCATGCCGGGGCGACCCGCTTGCGGTAGTTCCTGCCGAACAGCGCCATGACCAGCTTCAGCACCGGCGCCGGCACGGTGGCACCGATGGTCGCCTTCTCCTCGGCCGACGCCCCGTCGGTGACCCAGGCGAAGAACTGCCCGCCCTTGACGGGACCCACCTTCGCGAACCTGCGCCCCATCTCCTTGATCGCGGGCGAGTCCTCGTTCGCGAGGTAGATCGGCTCGATCTCCTGCTCCTCGTGGTCGAAGTGCTCGACGGTCACCTCCTCGAGGCGGCGGATAGCGGCCAGAGCGGCAATGGCCTCGTCGGCGCCGGGGTCGGCCTGCAGCGCGGACATGGCGCTCCGGGCGCCGGCGAGCGCCCCCGCGATCACCGCGTGCTCGGCATCCATGCGCGCGATCGTCTCGGCGCTCACCCCTACCTGCCGCAGCGCCGGCCACGCGATGTCGTGCTCGCCCTCGTGATGATCGGTCAGCTGGTGGTCGAAGTTCTCCCACGCGGCGCCGAGCTGCGCGACCCTCTCCCGGTCGCCGGCCGGGAAGGCCGCCAGCGCCACCTCGAACCGGTCGAGATCGCGCCGCAGGGCGCCGTGGATGACCTTGTTCATGCTCATCCGCGGCATACCTCCCAGCGTAGGCGCGGTCCCAGCGGCGGGCGCCCGCTGTCACCTGCTGGTTCAGACCGGTCGTCCGCTCGTTGAGGGAGTTTCGGGTGAGCGCTCGCCGTTGTCTCGAGCACCGGACGGACGGAGGGAAGGTCGGGGTGTGGCTGCGTGACGGCGAGGTCGGACGACGCGAGCGCCGCTGCCGGACCGCCGCTGGGTCACCTGTGTCGTCGTGCCGACGACCATGGCTCAGGGAACACGTCGTCCGCGCTCACAGCTTGCGCAGCCGCACCCACCGCACCGAGTGGTCGTGGTCCTTGCGCAGCACCAGGGTCGCGCGTGACCGGGTGGGCTGGACGTTCTGCTTGAGGTTGGGGCCGTTGATCTCGTCCCAGATGCGGCTCGCCTCGGAGACGGCCTCGTCGTGGGAGAGCGAGGCGTAGCGGGCGAAGTACGACGCCGGGTCACGGAAGGCGGTCTCGCGCAGCCGCAGGAACCGGTCGGTGTACCAGCGGCGGATGTCGGCCGTCGCGGCGTCCACGTAGACGGAGAAGTCGAAGAAGTCGCTGACCGCCAGCCCGGCGCGCCCGTCGGCCCGCACCGCCGCGGACTGCAGGACGTTGAGTCCCTCGATGACCACGATGTCGGGCCGGGAGACCACGATCCTCTCGTCGGGGACGACGTCGTAGACGAGATGGGAGTACGTCGGGGCCTCGACCTCGTCCCTGCCCGACTTGATGTCGATGACGAACTTCAGCAGGGCCTTGCGGTCGTAGGACTCCGGGAACCCCTTGCGGTGCAGCAGCCCCCGCCTGCGGAGCTCGGCGTTGGGCAGCAGGAACCCGTCGGTGGTGACGAGGGAGACGCGGGGGTGCTCGGGCCAGTGGGCCAGCATCTGCTGCAGCACGCGTGCGGTCGTCGACTTGCCCACGGCCACCGAGCCGGCCAGCCCGATCACGAAGGGCGTGCGCGGCGGCTGCGGCTGGTGGAGGAACTCCTCCTGGCTGCGGTGCAGGGTGGTGGCGGCCTTCACCCGCAGGCTCAGCAAGCGGGAGAGCGGCAGGTACACCTGCTGCACCTCCTCGAGGTCCAGCTCGTCGCCGAGACCCCGCACCCTGTCGATCTCCTCGCGGGACAGCGGCTGCTCGGTGGTGCGGCCCAGGGCCGCCCAGGCGTCCCGGTCGAGCTCGACGTACGGCGAGCTCTCGCCCGGGTGCGCGCCGTTCGACATGATCGTCACCCTAGAGGAGCGCCCGATCGGGCCGACCGGCCCGTGCGGCGGCTGCCTGCAGCAGTCGCGCCCCACGCGCACCTAGACTGACCGCCATGTGTGGAATCGTGGGCTACGTCGGCGACAAGCAGGCCGAGATCGTCGTGATCGAGGGGTTGCGCCGGCTGGAGTACCGAGGCTACGACTCGGCCGGCATCGCGCTGGTCAACGACGGTGACATCGTCTCCGACAAGCGGGCCGGCAAGCTGGCCAACCTCGAGAAGGCCATCAAGGAGAGTCCGCTGCCGCCCTCGACGACCGGCATCGGGCACACCCGCTGGGCCACCCACGGTGCGCCCAACGACGTGAACGCGCATCCGCACCTCGGTCGGACCGGCCGGGTGGCCGTCGTGCACAACGGCATCATCGAGAACTTCGCCAAGCTCCGCGAGGAGCTCGAACGCACCGGTCACGGCCTGCGCTCGGAGACCGACACGGAGGTCGCCGCCCACCTGCTGGAGGTGGCGCTGGACGAGTCGGGCAACCTGACCACGGCCATGCAGGTGGCCTGTCGCCAGCTCGAGGGTACCTTCACCTTGGTGGCGGTCGACGGCCAGGACCCCGACCGAGTCGTCGCGGCGCGCCGCAACTCGCCGCTGGTGGTCGGCCTCGGCGAGGGGGAGAACTTCCTCGGCTCTGACGTCGCCGCGTTCATCGAGCACACCCGTGAGGCGCTCGAGCTGGGCCAGGACCAGGTCGTGACGATCACCCGCGACGACGTCCAGGTGACGGACTTCGATGGCAACCGGGCGGAGGGCAAGCACTACCACGTCGACTGGGACCTCTCGGCCGCCGAGAAGGACGGCTACGACTGGTTCATGCGCAAGGAGATCTTCGAGCAGCCGCGGGCGGTGGCCGATGCGCTGCTGGGGCGCCACGACGGCGCCGGGCTGCTCCAGCTCGACGAGGTGCGCATCACCGAGGACGAGCTGCGCGACATCGACAAGATCGTCATCATCGGCTGCGGTACGGCGAACTACGCCGGCCTGGTCGCGAAGTACGCCATCGAGCACTGGACCCGCATCCCGTGCGAGGTCGAGCTGGCCCACGAGTTCCGCTACCGCGACCCGATCCTCACCCGCCACACGCTCGTGGTCGCGATCAGCCAGTCGGGGGAGACCGCCGACACCCTGATGGCGATCCGCTACGCGCGCCGGCAGCGGGCCAAGGTGCTCGCGATCTGCAACACCAACGGCTCCACGATCCCGCGCGAGTCGGACGCGGTGATCTACACCCACGCGGGCCCGGAGATCGGTGTCGCCTCGACCAAGGGCTTCCTGACCCAGCTGATCGCCTGCTACCTGCTCGGCCTGTACCTCGCGCAGGTGCGCGGCACGAAGTACGGAGACGAGATCGCGGCCGTGGTGCACGAGCTGGAGAAGATGCCCGCCCACGTGCAGCGGATCCTCGACGACGCTGAGTCGGTCTACAAGCTGGCACGTCAGCTCGCCGGGGCCAGGTCGGTGCTGTTCCTGGGCCGCCACGCCGGCTTCCCGGTGGCGCTGGAGGGTGCGCTGAAGCTCAAGGAGCTGGCCTACATCCACGCGGAGGGGTTCGCCGCGGGCGAGCTCAAGCACGGCCCGATCGCCCTCATCGAGGAGGGCCTGCCGGTGTTCTGCGTCGTGCCTCCCCAGGGCCGCGACCAGCTGCACGCCAAGATGATCAGCGCCATCCAGGAGATCCGGGCCCGGGGTGCGCAGACGCTCGTCCTGGCCGAGGAGGGTGACGACGAGGTCGCGCCGTACGCCGACGTGACGATCACCCTTCCCGTCGTACCCACCCTCCTGCAGCCGATCGTGGCCACCGTCCCGCTCCAGCTCTTCGCCTGCGAGCTGGCCACCAACATGGGTCACGACGTCGACCAGCCGCGCAACCTGGCCAAGTCGGTCACCGTCGAGTGACGACCGGATGATCGCCGGATGATCGTCGGCGTGGGCACCGACCTCGTCGACGTCGCCCGGCTCGGGCAGTCCCTGGAACGCACCCCGTCGCTGAGGCAACGCCTCTTCACCGCGGCGGAGTCGGGCCTGCCCCTGGAGTCGCTGGCCGCCCGCTTCGCGGCCAAGGAGGCTCTCGCCAAGGCGCTGGGCGCACCACCCGGCCTGTCCTGGCACGACACCGAGGTGGTCACCGACGAGGACGGCCGACCCCGCTTCGAGCTGAGCGGCGCCGTGGCGGAGCAGGCAGGGGCTCTCGGCGCCGACACCGTCCACCTGACGCTCTCGCACGACGGAGGGCTTGCGCTGGCGTTCGTGGTGCTGGAGCGGCGGTGACGGTTTCCCGAGCCAGCTGGTGACACCGCGACCGTTAACTTGGGTCCATGCGCAGCGCACACACGGTCGAGCAGGTCCGGGCGGCGGAGGGGGAGCTGATGGCTGGGCTCCCCGACGGCGCGTTGATGCAGCGAGCTGCCGCCGGGCTGGCGGTCGCCATCACCGACCTCATCGGCTCGGCCTACGCCGCCCGGGTCCTCCTGCTCGTCGGGGCGGGGGACAACGGCGGTGACGCCCTGTGGGCCGGGGCGATGCTCGCGCGCAGGGGGGCCGCGGTCGAGGCCGTCCTGCTGTCGGAGAAGGCGCGCGCCGACGGGCTGGAGGCGTTGCTGGCCAGCGGTGGACGCGCCGTCGCGGTGTCCGAGGCCCACCAGCCGGATGTCGTCGTCGACGGGATCGTCGGCATCGGGGGACGATCCGGTCTCCTCGAGGAGGCCGAGGCCGCGCTGGCCGCGTTCCCGGGAGTACCCGTGGTGTCGGTGGACGTCCCCTCCGGGGTCGGCGTCGACACCGGACACCTCGACGGCGCGCATGTCCGTGCCGACCTGACCGTCACCTTCGGCACCCACAAGATCGCCCACCTGATCGACCCGGCGGCGCGCGCGTGTGGCGTCGTACACCTCGTCGACCTCGGCCTCGACCTCCCGCAGGCGCCGGTCGAGGCGCTCCAGCCGGTCGACGTCGCAGCCCTGCTCCCGGTACCCGACGGCTTCGACCACAAGTACACCCGCGGCGTCGTCGGTGTCCGTGCCGGCTCGCAGACCTATCCGGGGGCGGCGGTGCTGTGCACGTCCGGCGCGGCGACCGGCCTGGCGGGCATGGTCCGCTACCTCGGGTCGGCGGCCGACGCGGTGCGGGCCCGTCACCCGGAGGTCGTCGCCGCCGAGGGGCGGGTGCAGGCCTGGGTGGTCGGCTCCGGCGGTGACGCCGATGCGGAGGCGGCCCTCGCCGAGGCGCTCGGCGACGGGGTTCCGACCGTGGTCGACGCCGACGCCCTCATCCACGTGGAGAAGGGCGCCGGTTCCGTCGTACTCACTCCGCACGCCGGTGAGCTCGCCCGCATGCTCGACGTGGCCCGTGAGGAGGTCGAGGCGGACCAGCTCGGCTTCGCGCGCCGCGCGGCCGTGGAGTACGACGCCGTGGTGCTGCTCAAGGGGCGCCGCACTCTCATCGCCCGGCCCGACGGGCGCGTGCGGGTGACGACCAGTGGCGTGCCGTGGCTGGCCGTCGCGGGGGCCGGTGACGTGCTGGCCGGGCTCATCGGTGCGCTGCTCGCTGCCGGCCTGGACCCGTGGGACGCCGCCTCCGTCGGGTCGTGGCTGCACGGCGCCGCGGCAGCCCTGGCCAGTGCGGGTGGACCACTGAGCGCGAGTGCCGTGGCCGACGCCGTGCCGGAGGTCGTACGCAACCTGCTCGGCTGAAATGGGAGGATGGGCGACGACATGTCCTCCCCACCGAGCCCGCACGCCCAGGTCGTCGTCGACCTGGGCGCGATTCGGCACAACGTCGGCCGGTTGCGCGAGCTCGTCTCCGAGGGACGGTCGCAGGGCCCCCTGGCGATGGTGGTCGTCAAGGCCGACGCCTACGGTCACGGGATGCTGCCCGTCGCTCGGGCCGCGCGCGCGGCGGGGGCCGACTGGCTCGGGGTCGCCACCGGCGCCGAGGCGCTGGCCCTCCGCGAGGCCGGTGACACCGGGCGGATCCTGTGCTGGCTCGCTGCGCCGGGAGCGGACTTCACCCGGCTCCTCGAGGCCGAGGTCGACGTCTCCGCCTACTCGGTCGCACAGCTCGACGAGATCGTGTCCGCCGCGCACGAGACCGGCCGCGTCGCCCGCGTGCAGCTGAAGTTCGACACCGGCCTCTCCCGCGGAGGGGCTCCGCGCACCGAGTGGTCGGCCCTGGCCGACGCGGCCCGGGCTGCCGAGCAGGGCGGCTTCGTGACGGTCACCGGGGCGTGGTCCCACCTCGCCTGCTCCGACGAGCCCGAACATCCGGCCAACAAGGCGCAGGTCGCTGCGTTCGAGGAGGCGCTCGCCGTGGTCGCGCGCGCCGGGCTGGTGCCGGAGGTCCGTCACCTGGCCAACTCGGCGGGGGCGATCCTGCTCCCGGGGACCAGGTATGACCTCGTCCGCCTCGGCATCGCCGTCTACGGCCTCAGTCCGGCCCCGGACGTGCGGACGGCCGAGGAGGTCGGGCTGGTCCCGGCGATGACGGTCCGCGGGTCCGTCGTACTCACCAAGGAGCTCGCTGCCGGCGACGGCGTCTCCTACGGTCACACGTTCGTGGCGACCGAGCCGCTCCGGGTGGCGCTGGTCCCGATGGGGTACGGCGACGGCATTCCTCGCGCCGCCTCCTCCACTGCGCAGGTGCTCGTCGGTGGTGCGCGTGGGCGGGTGCTCGGCCGCGTGTGCATGGACCAGTTCGTCGTCGAGGCGCCCGCGGGTGAGGCCGGTGAGGACGTCGTACTGTTCGGCCCCGGCACGCACGGCGAGCCGACCGCGACCGACTGGGCGCGGTGGTGCGGGACGATCAACTACGAGATCGTCACCCGGATGGGTGGCCGACAGACCCGGGTCTGGGTCGGGGACGAGGCAACGTGAGCAAGCGACGCTCCCTCGCGTACGCCGCAGGCGGGCTCGGCGCGGCTGCCATGGCCGCGCTCGCGACCGGTGTGGTGGTCGAACGCCGGGTGGTGAGTGCACGTCGCTCGGGCTCCGCCGAGGCCGACCGCCTGGGCGCGATCCACTCGGACCCGGTGCCGGTCAAGTGCGACGACGGGGTCGTGCTGCACGCCGAGATCGACGAGCTCGCGCCCTACGAAGCCGGCGAGCGTCGCCGCCAGTCGGACGTGACCGTGGTCTTCGTGCACGGCTACGCGCTCAACCTCGACTGCTGGCACTTCCAGCGCGAGGCGTTCCGGGGCAAGCACCGGATGGTCTTCTACGACCAGCGCTCGCACGGACGCTCCGAGCGCAGTGATCGTGAGCACGCCAACATCGAGCAGCTGGGCGACGACCTCGCGCGGGTCGTCACCGAGCTCGTGCCGGAGGGCGACGTCGTCCTCGTCGGGCACTCGATGGGCGGGATGTCGATCATCGCCTTCGCCGAGCGGCACCCCGAGCTGTTCGCGCGGCGCGTCTCCGGCGTCGGTCTGATCTCCACGACCGCAGGCAACCTGAAGCCGCACCGCACGCTCGGACGCTGGATCCCCGACCGTGTCGGGCAGGTGGTCGCCCCGCGCCTGATTGCGGCGCTGGCCAAGGCGCCGGAACTGGTGGACACCGCTCGTCGGCCGGGCTCCAACATCGGCTTCCTCGTCGCGGACATGTTCGCCTTCGGGAGCAAGGACGTGCCTGCCGCGGAGGTGGAGTTCCTCGACGAGATGCTGGCCGGTACCCCCTTCGAGGTCCTGGCCGAGTTCTTCCCGAACTTCTCGACGCTCGACAAGTTCGAGCACCTCTCCGCCTTCGAGGACGTCCCGACGACGATCATCTGCGGCACCAAGGACAGGCTCACCTCGATCGAGCACAGCCGCATGATGGCCGAGCGACTTCCCGAGGCCCGGCTCGTGGAGTGCGAGGGCGCGGGCCACATGGCGATCTTCGAGTCGCGTGCCCAGGTGAACGAGGCGCTGGAGGAGCTCGTGGCGGTGGCGCCCCGATGAGCGACGAGACGACGATCGAGGTCGTGGACGGATCCCGAGCGGCCGATGTCCTGCGCGTGATCCACGAGGCGTTCGCCGACCGGCCCGTCCTCGACCCTCCGGCGACCGCGCTGCAGGAGACGGTCGACACGATCCGCGAGGCGCTCGACGCCCACAGCGGCCTGCTCGTCGAGCGCGACGGGTCCCCGGTCGGCGCCCTGCTGTTGGAGCCGAGGGGCCGGTTGCTCGGGCTGCGCCGGGTCGGCGTACTCGCTGCGGTGCGGGGTCTGGGCGTTGCCGCCCAGATGGCGTCACGGGCCCGCGAGATCGCCCAGGAGCTCGGCTTCACCGGACTCGAGCTCGAGGCGCGGGTGGAGCTGCCGGGGACGATCAGCTTCTGGCGCAACCTCGGGTACGTCGAGTCCGAGCGCAACGGAAACCGCCTGACGATGCTGCGGATGCTCCCGATCACGCAGGACCTCGCCACGCCCGAGGAGACCCGTGCGTTCGGGGAGCACCTCTCCGCGCGCCTCGGCCCCGGCGACCTGGTGATCCTCACCGGTGATCTCGGGGCGGGCAAGACGACGCTGACCCAGGGGATCGGTGCCGGCCTGGGGGTACGCGGCGCCATCACCTCCCCGACCTTCGTGATCGCGCGCGTGCACCCGTCCCTGCTTGACGGCCCGGCCCTGGTCCACGTGGACGCCTACCGCCTCGGGGGCGCCGCCGAGCTCGACGACCTCGACCTCGACACCGACCTCGACGACGCGGTGACAGTGGTGGAGTGGGGCGAGGGCCTCGCCGAGTCGCTCTCGGTCGACCGCCTCGAGCTCAGCCTCCGGCGTACCTCCGACGACGAGCGCACCGTCACCCTGACCCCGGTGGGCCCACGCTGGCGCGAGCTCGACCTCGGCTCCGTCGGTTCCCGCACCAGCGGCTGAGCAGCGAGCAACGCGAGACCCGAGCTGGTCGAGGAGCGAGCAGAGGCTCACGCCCCGAACCACCGATCCGGGATCTCCCGACCACCGGCGCAACGAGGCTCGCTGACCACCTGATGGGCTCGGACTGCGCTCCGCCTAGGCTCGGGGCGTGCTGCTCGCCTTCGACACTGCCACCCCTCACGTGACCGTTGCCCTGCATGACGCCGAGGCGGTCGTGGCGTCGTTCGAGTCCGAGGAGGCGATGCGGCACGGGGAGATGCTGGCTCCCGGGATCGAGCGGGTGCTCGCCGAGGCGGGCGCCCGGGCCGCGGACCTGGACGCGATCGCGGTCGGGGTCGGGCCGGGGCCGTTCACCGGTCTTCGGGTGGGACTGGTGACGGCACGCACGATGGCGTTCGTGCTGGGCATCCCGCTCCACGGCGTCTGCACGCTCGACATCTTGGCGGCAGCCGCGATCGACGCGGGGCTGGAGGAGTTCGTGGTGGCCACCGACGCGCGACGCAAGGAGGTCTACCTGGCGTCGTACGCCCGTGGACGGCGGGTGTCGGGCCCTGAGGTCGTGAAGCCTGCCGACGCCAGGAACGACCTGCCCGTGGTCGGAAGGGGCGGCAGGCTCTACCCCGAGTACTTCGCGAAGGTCACCGGGCCCGAGCACCCCTCGGCGGCAGTCCTCTGCGACATCGTGGTCAACGAGCGCTTCGAGCTGCTCGAGCCCAACCCGCTCTACCTGCGCCGTCCCGACGCGGCCGAGCCCGGGAAGCCCAAGCGCGTCGGCTGAAACCGGCCCTCACAGGATCGGGCGGAGGTGGCGTCGCCACCCCGGGCCGTACTCCGAGACCGTGTGCAGGCGCCCGTTCCTCAGGCCGTAGACCCGCGGCGTCCAGGCGGCGAAGGCGTCGACCGCCACGAGGTCGTTCCACCCGTCCCGGTCGACGTCCCCGAGGCAGGCGAAGCTCTCCATTCGCCCCCAGCCGGCCGCACCCGCGCCGACCATCGTGCGCGCGCCCAGCCGGGCCGACGAGCCGGACCCGCTTCCCGGGTAGGCCCAGACGTCGCCGGTGTCCATCTGACGCGCGAGCAGGTCGACGTGTCCGTCATGGTCGATGTCACCCATGCCGGTCAGCTCGTCCATGGCGCTCCAGCCCCGGCCGAACAGACGAGGCCCCGCCAAGGACGCCCCGCGGCCGGGGTAGAGGAAGAGCTCTCCGGTCGCCGCCCTGACCGCCAGGAGGTCGCCGCGGCCGTCGCCGTCGAGGTCCCCGGCCGGAGTGATCTCCTTCATCGCGTTCCATCCGCCGGCGCCGATGCGGATCCGACGGGCGAACGCCGGCGAGATCTCGCCCGGGGTGCCGGTGCCGGGGTACAACCACAGCGCACCCGTCCGGGCCTCGCGCGCGACGACGTCCTCGTGACCGTCGCCGTCCATGTCGCCGTGGCGTGTGATGGCGTCCATGCCGTTCCAGCCGCGGCCCACCCGGAGCGGTGCGCGGAGACCACCTCGGGTCCCTCGGTAGAGGATGAGGTCGCCGGAGGTGGTGTTGCGGACCAGCAGGTCGGACCACCCGTCCCGGTCCATGTCCCCGAACGGGGTCGGGGACAGTGCTGCGGCCGACGCCGGTGCCACGGCACCCGAGGCCAGGCAGAGGCCGGTGACCCCTGCGACCAGCGCGGCGCGCAGGGTGAGGCGGATCGTCCTCCTCCAGGTGGAGGCGGTGCGGAGGCCGTCCTCGGACCGGAGCGTGACGTTCATGGCGTTCCTCGGTGCCGTCTCGAACGCGGCGGTGCGCCGCCCCCCACGACCGTAGACCTCGCGCACGGGTTGAGCCAGCCCCTCCGGAACCTCAGCTCGCGCGTCTCCTCGGCGGGAGCGGGAAGAACATCGAGGTGCGCTCGGCGTACTCCGGGTAGCCGTCGCGCTTCATCATGCTGCTCTCCAGCAGTCGGGCGCCGGAGGCGAAGACGAGGAAGTAGGCCATCACGGCGGGGGAGAGGATGGTCAGCGCGGGCAGTGGTCCACCGGCGAGGCCCCCCACGATCCAGATGCCCCACCACACGCAGGAGTCACCGAAGTAGTTCGGGTGACGCGTCCAGCCCCAGAGCCCCTCGTCCATCACCGGCCTGCGGTCCGGGTTCTTCTTGTACGCCGTCAGCTGGGCGTCCCCGACGGACTCGAAGACCAGCCCGACCGCCCAGACGACCACGCCCACGTAGACCAGCCACGGCCACTTCGTCCCGGTGGCCGCGCCGACCTGCACGGGCAAGGAGACGAGCCACATCGCCAGACCCTGCACCACGAACACCCGCTTCACCGCGGCCGCGAACCCGCCGTCGCCCAGCATCCTGGCGTAGCGGGGGTCCTCCTCGGGGTGGGCGAGCTGACGGCGGCCGATGTGCCAGGCAAGTCGCAGGCCCCACACGGCGACCATCGGCAATAGCAGCCAGCGCACCGGCTCGTCACCGAGTACGGCGCTCACCAGCGCGATCAGCACGAAGCCCAGCCCCCAGGTCACGTCGACGACGGACACGCGGCCCACGCGGCGGGAGACGAGCGCCGTCACGGTCATCAGCACGACGACTGCGACCAACGAGGCTGCGAGCACGGCCAGGAGCCTCACTGGGAGATCACGAAGTCCTCACGGCCGGAAGTGTATGGCCTGCACCGGAGCGCACCATCAGGATCTGGTCGACGCCCATGCGTCCGTCACGGAAGGCCATGGAGCCACCGACGAGGTAGAGACGCCACACACGGACGACCTCCTCGCCCACGAGCTCGGTCAGCCGCTCGATGTTCGCCTCGAAGTTCTGCAGCCAGCCGTCGACCGTGCGGACGTAGTGCTCGCGCATCATGTGCACGTCGCGCACCTCGAGCCCGCCGCGCTCGAGGAACGCCACGGTCTCGCCGACCGGGCGCATGTGCATGTCCGGCGCGATGAACGACTCGATGAAGGGTCCGCCGCCGGGGTGTCCGTTGCGCCCGCCGGAGCGCGACATCTGCTGGATCAGCACGCGGCCACCGGGCTTCACCGCTTCGTGGAGCACCCGCGCGTAGGTGCCGTAGTTGCGCTCCCCGACGTGCTCGCCCATCTCGAGGGAGCCCACGGCGTCGAACGGGTAGCCGGCAGTGACCTCGGGGATCTCGCGGTAGTCCTGCAACCGGACCTCGACCTGGTCCTCGAGCCCGCGCTCGCGGATGCGCCGGTCGATGAACTTCTTCTGCTCGACCGCGATCGTGACCCCGGTGACCTGCGCGCCGAAGTGCTCGGCCGCGTGCAGCGAGAGCGAGCCCCAGCCGCAGCCGACGTCGAGGAACCGCATCCCGGCCTCGAGGCCGAGCTTGTGG
This sequence comes from Marmoricola sp., assembly GCF_025965085.1. GTDB lineage: Bacteria > Actinomycetota > Actinomycetes > Propionibacteriales > Nocardioidaceae > Marmoricola. Next base: position 15,372 of record NZ_JAOPXP010000159.1, on the reverse strand, counting down.
CAGATGAGGTCGAGCTTGTCGCGCTGCGCATCCTCGACGGTGTACGACGGGTCCTCGGATCGCCAGTAGCCCGAGGAGTAGGCCATGTGCGGGTCGAGGATCAACGAGTAGAACTCGTTGGACAGGTCGTAGTGGTGGCTGATCGCCCGGCGGTCCCGCAGCTTGCTGTGCAGCCGACCCTTGACCTGTGCCTGCGACGCCGGGGTCCTGGGTGGCTTCCCGAGCGCGCCGACGTCGACCGCCGTGCGCAACGCCCGGGCGAACGCGCCGGGCGTGGGGCGTACGCCGCTGAGGCCGCGCTCCTGCGCGACCTTCCAGACGTGGGTCAGGGCCTCGTCGAGGTCGTGATGGACCTCGATCTCCCCGGTGACGTAGGCCTGTGCCGCGCCGAGCTCACCGGGATGCCACAGCAGGCGGCGTACGGCGTCTCGCGAGCGGAGCTCCACCAGCGGTGCGTCGAGCGGACCGGCCTCGGATCCGTCCCAGGCGCGCAGCCGCACCGGGAGGCCGCCGCCGACCCACGGGCGCAGCGCCGTCTCCAGCCGACCGGCCACGCCGGACGCCTGCATGGGCCGCGACTCCGTGGTGGTCACGAGTCGGCCCGCTCGAAGGTGATCTGCTGCACGTCGATGTAGCCGGACGCGAAGCCGGCGCGGGAGTACTCCAGGTAGAAGTGCCACATGCGCTCGAAGGTCCTGTCGAAGCCCAGGTCGCGGACCTCCTCGTGCGCGGCGAGGAACGCCTCGTCCCAGCGTTCGAGCGTCTCGGCGTAGTGCTGGCCGAAGGACAGTCGCTCGCTGATCCGCAACGTGGTGTCCCGGCGGGTGATCTCATCGATCGCGGTGACCGAGGGCAGGAACCCGCCCGGGAAGATGTACTTGTTGATCCACGTCCACGTGTTCCGGGTCGCGAGCATCCGGTCGTGGGGCATGGTGATGGCCTGGATGCCGGCCTTGCCGCCTGGAGCGAGCAGGCGGTCGATGGTGCGGAAGTACGTCGACCAGAACTCGTGCCCGACCGCCTCGATCATCTCCACCGAGACGACCGCGTCGTAGCTGCCTCGCACGTCGCGGTAGTCGCTCAGCTCGATGCTGACCCGGTCGGAGAGCCCCTCCTCGGCGACCCGCTGCGAGGCGAGCTCGAGCTGCTCGCTGGACAGCGTGACCGAGTGGACGGACGCGCCACGGCGGGCGGCGCGCACGGCCAGCTCGCCCCAACCGGTGCCGATCTCCAGCACGCGCGTGCCCTCGACGACGCCCGTCCGGTCGAGCAGGCGCTCGATCTTCCGGACCTGGGCCTCGGTCAGCGACTCGCTGTCGTGGCCCTCGGGCGGGGCGGCCTCCAGGTGGTCACCGCGGTCGATCAACGAGGTGTCGTAGAGGGCCGAGGAGTAGCTCAGCGTCCGATCGAGGAACAGCCGGAACAGGTCGTTGGACAGGTCGTAGTGGTGCGAGATGTTCTCGCGCGTGTTGTCCTGCGTGTTCTTGTGGGCGCGCGGCGGGCGGCGTACGAAGGCGCCCCGCAGCTTCTGCAGCGGCGCCGGGATCAGCGTCGGCAGGTCGGCGGCCAGCACGGTCAGGAAGCCGCCCAGGTCCTCGGCGTCCCAGGCGCCGGTGAGGTAGGCCTCACCGAAGCCGATCAGCCCGTCGCGGCCCAGCCGGGTGTAGAACTCGGTCGGCCGCTGGATCCGCATCTCGGGTCCGCCGGTGCCCCAGGTCCGGGCCCCGGCGCTGCCCTCGCGCACCGTCACCGGGAGACGTCTGACCGCGGCCCGGAAGAGCTGGCGGGCGATGCGCGCGGAGACCCCGGCCTTGAACCCGGTGGGCACGTTGTCGAGCTCCGCCCACGGGTCGGTCGGGCGGATGGGAGTCGTCGTCATGGTCAGACGCCTTCCTGTCGTGGCTGGACGGGCCGCTCTCGGATCCCGAGGCGGCGGGCCCACAGCCAGACGCCGTGGGCGTGGATCAGGACGGCGCCGCGCAGTGCGGCGGGGGCGGAGCGGAGCGGGGTGGTGGTCGTGGACCGGCCGTCCAGCGAGGCCGTGAAGACCGCGCCGTCGTCGCTGTGCAGGCTCACGACGACGTGCAGGCGCTCCCCGGGTCGCGGCACCGCGATCTCGTAGTAGCCGTCGGTGCCGTGGAAGGGTGAGACGTACATCTGCTTCACCGTGCGTGCCCGGCCCTGCTCGTCGGGGTGGACGAGGTAGGCGTGCCGGTCGCCGTAGGTGTTGTGCACCTCCAGGACCACCCCGGCCAGCCCGCCGTCGCGGCGGTGGCACCAGAACACGCTGATCGGGTTGAAGCAGTAGCCGAACGCCCTGGCGTTGGCGGCCATCACGATGCGCCCGCCGTCCGGCTCGACGCCGTTGAGGGAGAGGAAGTGCTCGACGTTGGCCTTGATGGTGGAGCCCGCGTCCCCGAGGTGGTCGCGCGCCTCGAAGGTGCCGAGCACCCCGTGGTCGGGCAGGTGGTCGAGGTCGACCAGCCAGGTGCGCGAGCGGTGGGTGAAGGTGCGCTCGATGGGCCGGCGGCGGATGTGCGTGATGGTGGTGGCGTACGTCGTCGCCTCGACGGGCAGCGGCACGGTGTCCCCCCAGACGACACCGATCTTCGCCGCCGCCTCGACGCCCGAGCGGGCGCCGTCCTCGTGGAAGCCCCAGCCGTGCCAGGCGCCCGCGAACACGATGCGATCGGTGTCGCACTCGGGGAGCCGGCGCTGGGCCGCGACGGAGGCCGGTGTGTAGATCGGGTGCTCGTACTCCATCGTCTCGATGACCGAGGCCGGGTCGACCAGGTCCTGACCGCCGAGCGTGACGATGAAGCGACGGCCGTCCGCGGGGACGGGCAGCCGCATCAGGCGGGTCATGTCATAGCTGACGGTGACCGTGCGGTCCGCCGACGAGGGGCGACGCAGGTAGTTCCACGAGGCTCGCGCGCGGTGGTGGCGCGGGAGGACGCTCTGGTCGGTGTGCAGCTGCGCGGTGTTGGGGGAGTAGGGCATCGCCGAGAGCACGTCGCGCTGGGTCCCGGTCGGCTCGGCCAGCATCGCCAGCGCCTGGCCGGGGTGGGTGGCGACGACCACGGCGTCGTAGGTCTCGACGTGGCCGTTGCCGTCGGTGACCTCCACGCCGGTGGGCGTCTCCAGGACCGAGGTCACCTTGGTGCCGGTGCGCACGTCGGGGAGCCGAGCCGCGACCTTCTCGACGTACTCTCTCGAGCCGCCGGTGACCGTGCGCCACTGCGGTGAGCCGAAGATCTGCAGCATGCCGTGGTGCTGCAGGAAGCTGAACAGGTAGCGCGCCGGGTAGTCCAGGGCCACCGCGGGGTCGCACGACCACACGCAGGCGACCAGCGACTCCATGAAGTGGGTGCGGAACAGTGGGGAGAACGAACCCCGGTCGAGGAAGGAGCCCAGGGTCTCGTCGGCGCCGTCGTCGTGGATCGCGAGCAGCCGCCTGGCCATGCGGTGGAACCGGGGGATCTCCACCAGCATCCGGAGGTACGACGGACGCAGGGCGTTGCGCCAGGTGGGGAACAGGCCGGCCAGGCCGAGGGCACCCGCCCACTCCAGCCCGTGGTCGTCGGAGCGCACCGACATCGACATGTCGGACTCCTGCGTCCGGACGCCGAGCTCGTCAAAGAGGCGCAGCAGGTGCGGGTAGGTGCGTTCGTTGTGCACGATGAAGCCCGTGTCGATCGCCCAGCACTGGTCGGGCCCGTCGACGACGTGGGTGTCGGCGTGCCCGCCCAGCCTGGAGTCCGCCTCGTAGAGGGTCACGCGGGTCTGCGCCCCGAGCACGTGCGCGGCAGCCAGCCCGGCGACTCCGCTACCGATGACGGCTACGTGTCGCGGCGCGGGCCGGCTCATGCATCGGCCTTGCCGAGCTCGAACATCGCGATGGGTGCGCTGGACGGGGTGGTCGAGCCGGACTCGGGCTCGATGGTGATCCCGACGCCCGTGGCGGTGACCGCGTCGCCCTGGAGCAGCAGCTTGTGGTCGCCGCCGGACTTCATCATCCCGGCCGGCTTCATCACGCCGTCCTTGGTGCGCAGCCACAGCTCGAAGGCCTTGCCCGAGGGCGGGGGTGCCATGTCGCGGGTCAGCAGCACGGCCTTGCCCTCGCTGGGGGAGCGCACCACCGAGGCGCTGGAGCCGTCCTTGAAGTTGATCGAGTAGTGCTGGGCGTCGGAGGCGGCGATCACCTGGTCGGCGGGTCCCAGGGTCGCACTGGGCGGGTTCTGCTCACCCTGCCAGGGCTGGTAGACGGCGCCCCCGACGATGGCGGCCACCGCGGCGGCAGCCGCGACCAGTCGACCGAGGTGGAATCCGCGGCGGCGCAGCGGCACGACCACGTGGTCCATGGAGCCGTCCTCCGGCTTCCCGGCGACCTCCTCCCCGGGTGAGGGCGGACCGGCGGCCTCGGGAGCCAGCGGACGAATGCTCTTGATGCCGGCCAGCACCGAGTCGCGGAGGGACTCAGGAGGGGTGACGGCGGCGTCGTCGGCCATCAGTGCGGTGGCCTCACGCAGGCTCGCCACCTCCCGCTGGCAGTCGAGGCACCCCGGGAGGTGCTTCTCGAACATCGCGCGCTCGATGTCGTCGAGAGCGTCGACCACATAGGCACCGGACAGCGCGTGCAGTGACTCGTTCACTGTCCCACCCCCATCGTGTCGCGTAGACGGATCAGTCCGTCCCGGATCCTTGTCTTGGCCGTCCCCACCGGAAGGTCGAGCATGCTGGCCACCTCCGTGTGCGTGTAGCCCTTGAAGTACGCCAGCTCCAGCGCCTGCCGCTGGACCTCGGTCAGTGAGTGCAGGGCCTGGCGCACCCGTCGTGCCTCCATCGAGGCGTGGGCCGCCTCGGCGGTCGAGTCGTGCTCCACGGCCTGGCTCCCCTGGTGGTACGTCGTGTCCCGTCTCGTGCTCGCCTCGGCGGACCTGACCCGGTCGACCGCCTTCCGGTGGACGAGCGTGAGGATCCACGAGTCGGCGCTTCCCTTGCGCGGGTCGAACCTCCCGGCGGTCCGCCACACCTCCAGGAACGCTTCCTGGGCGACCTCCTCGGCCTGGCTGGGGTCGCGGACGACCCTCACGGCCAACCCGTAGGCACGGGCGGAGGTGGCGTCGTACAACTGAGCAAAGGCCGCCTCGTCACCGCGACCCGAGAGCTTCAGGAGCTCTGCGAGGCCGCCGGCGTCCGGCGGCAGGCTGTACAGCCCCTCGGGAGGGGAGTCAGCGCTGTCGGGGCTGATGGGGGTCACGGGCAGCACTTTCTCAGATTCAAGCTCTCGGTACGGCTAGGTGACGGTGATTCGGAGTGCAGCCCCCGCCGGATTGGATCGCACGAAAATCGGGCGATCTCGACCCTCAGGCCCGCGGTCCCGGAGGAACCGCGACGGGGCAGGATGGGCACATGGCCAGCCACGCCGTGAACCCCGATGCCGTCGCCCACGACCTGCTCCAGGCGCTCGACCGCACCAGCGCATGACCGTGGTGCGCGCGGCCGGAGCCGACGACGTGGACGCCGTGGCGAGGCTCGAGGCCGCGTGCCTCGGCGCCGACGCCTGGAGCGAGGGGCTGGTCCGCGAGGGGATCCTGGGGACGTTGCCGACGGTGACCTACCTGGTCGCGGACACCGACGGGGTCGTGGTCGGGCACGCGGTGACCTCGACTGCGGGTGACATCGCCGAGCTCCAGCGGATCGCGGTGGGACAGGACCACCGGCGCCGCGGCGTCGCCTCCGCCCTGCTGGCCGGCGTCGTCGAGGCCGCTGCGGCGACCGAGGCCGACCGGCTCCTCCTCGAGGTGCGCGAGGACAACCGCGGCGCGCTGGCGTTCTACGCCCGGCAGGGGTTCGTCGTGATCGACCGGCGTCGGCGCTACTACGCGGACGGGACCACCGCGGTCGTGCTGCGCCTCCCGCTGGGCCGTGAAGGTGGCGGCGCGGCCTCCTGAGGCTCACCTCCCGGCGGCGACGGCGTGCAGATCCATGGGTTCCCTCCGGTGCTGGCGGTCCCGGCACGCTCCTCTGGACCGTGGCGGCAGCGAGGCGATGCCGGCCGGGCACAATGGCGCGGTGACCTCCCCGACTTCCGGGCCCGCCTCTGGGCTTGCTCCCGCGCCTCCCGGACCCCTGGTGCTCGGCATCGAGACCTCGTGCGACGAGACCGGCGTCGGGATCGTGAGTGGCCACACACTGCTCGCCGATGCCGTGGCGTCGTCGGTCGAGGAGCACGCCCGGTTCGGCGGCGTCGTACCCGAGGTGGCGTCGCGGGCCCACCTCGAGGCGATGGTGCCGACGATCCAGCGCGCGTGCGCGACCGCCGGGATCTCCCTGAAGGACGTGGACGCGATCGCCGTGACGGCCGGCCCCGGTCTGGCCGGCGCCCTGCTCGTCGGGGTGGCGGCGGCCAAGTCGCTGGCGCTGGCGCTGGAGAAGCCGCTGTATGGCGTCAACCACCTCGCCGCCCACGTGGCCGTCGACCAACTCGAGCACGGCGCCCTGCCGGACCCGTGCCTGGCGATGCTCGTGTCGGGCGGGCACTCCTCCCTGCTCCGCGTGAGCGACGTGACGTCCTCCGTCGAGCCGCTGGGAGCGACCATCGACGACGCGGCGGGGGAGGCCTTCGACAAGGTCGCCCGGCTGCTGGGACTGCCGTTCCCCGGCGGCCCGCACATCGACCGTGCGGCCGCCTCCGGTTCCTCGGTGGCCATCGACTTCCCGCGGGGACTCTCCTCCCGGCGGGACCTCGAGCGGCACCGGTTCGACTTCTCGTTCTCCGGCCTCAAGACCGCGGTCGCGCGCTGGGTCCAGGCACGTGAGGCCTCCGGTGACCCCGTGCCGGTCGCTGACGTCGCCGCGTCGTTCCAGGAAGCGGTGTGCGACGTGCTCACGCGCAAGGCGATCGACGCCGCCGTCTCCGAGGGGATCGACCACATCCTCATCGGCGGCGGGGTGGCCGCCAACTCCCGTCTCCGCGTGCTCGCCGAGGAGCGAGCCGCTGCCCACGGCATCCGGGTCCGGGTCCCGAGGCCCGGACTGTGCACCGACAACGGCGCGATGGTCGCCGCCCTCGGGTCCGAGATGGTCGCCCGCGGTCGCACCCCCTCCGACCTCGACCTCCCCGCCGACTCGTCGATGCCGGTGGACCTCGTGCTCGTCTGAACTGCCCGTCGCCAACCGGCACCCGGCAGGCGTGAGGAGGGGCCGTCCGTCGGGGACCGTCCGGCTGGTGGTTACGTTGAGGGCAGTCCAGTCCGGGTGATCCAGGGAGAACACATGCAGCAGGTCAAGGCAGTCGTCGCGCGCACCAAGGGTGAGCCGGTCTCCATCGAGACGATCAACGTGCCCGATCCCGGTCCGGGTGAGGCAGTGGTCAAGATCCAGGCGTGCGGGGTGTGCCACACCGACCTGCACTACCGCGAGGGCGGCATCAACGACGACTTCCCGTTCCTGCTCGGCCACGAGGCCGCCGGCATCGTCGAGTCGGTGGGCGAGGGCGTCACCGAGGTGGCGCCCGGCGACTTCGTCGTACTCAACTGGCGTGCGGTGTGCGGCCAGTGTCGCGCGTGCAGGCGGGGCGAGCCCTGGTACTGCTTCGACACGCACAACGCCACCCAGAAGATGACGCTCGAGGACGGCACCGAGCTCTCTCCCGCGCTGGGCATCGGCGCCTTCGCCGAGAAGACGCTGGTGGCGGCGGGGCAGTGCACCAAGGTCGACGAGCGCGCGCGACCCGCGGCTGTGGGGCTGCTCGGCTGCGGGGTGATGGCCGGCCTCGGTGCCGCCATCAACACCGGCAACGTCGGGCGCGGCAGGAGCGTCGCCGTCATCGGCTGCGGCGGGGTGGGCGTCGCCGCGATCGCCGGCTCCTTCCTGGCCGGGGCGGGCACGATCATCGCCGTCGACATCGATGACAAGAAGCTCGCGGCCGCCACCCGGATGGGCGCGACCCACACGGTGAACAGCAAGGAGGAGGACGCCGTCGAGGCGATCCGGGCCCTCACCGACGGCAACGGCGCCGACGTCGTCATCGACGCGGTCGGCCGCCCCGAGACCTGGGAGCAGGCCTTCTACGCCCGCGACCTCGCCGGCACCGTCGTGCTCGTCGGTGTGCCCACCCCGGACATGAAGGTCCCCGAGATCCCGCTGATCGACGTCTTCGGGCGCGGTGGGTCGCTCAAGTCCAGCTGGTACGGCGACTGCCTGCCCAGCCGGGACTTCCCGGTGCTGGTGGACCTCTACCTGCAGGGTCGTCTGGACCTCGACGCGTTCGTGTCCGAGGAGATCGGTCTCGGCGACGTCGAGGCTGCCTTCGACAAGATGCACGGCGGCGAGGTGCTGCGGTCGGTCGTCGTGCTCGGCGAGTGAGGCACGGCTGGTCCAGAAACGGCGGAATGTTCCCGCTCCCACGGCTGAGCCCAGTAGTTTCACCGGGTGACCTCGGGCCGGGAGCGGGACTTTCTGTGTGGCGTCGGGCTCGTGGCACTCGTGACCGGTGCCTGGCACGTCTGGGTCGCCATCCAGCAGACCTGGGTCATCGATGACTGGGTCTATCTCGATCGGGTCCAGACCCGTGGGTTCGTCGAGTACCTGTTCCAGGACTACAACGGACACGTGATGCCGGGGGAGTTCCTCCTCACGTGGGTGCTCACGAAGCTCTTCCCACTGTCCTTCACGCCTGTGGTCGTGGTGGTCGGAGCGTTGTCCGTAGGGGCCGTCGTCACCTGGGGGATGGCGCTGCGGGAGCTGTTCGGCCCCCAGCTGCGGCAGCTCCTGCCACTCGCGGTCCTCTCGCTCACGCCGGTGTCCCTGTGGCCGAGCGCGTTCTGGGCTTCGGCCGTGCAGGTGCTGCCCCTGCTGCTGCTGACGGGACTGGCGCTCTACTTCGCCACCCGGACGGCCGGCGGGGTCCGGGGGGCAGGTTGGCGACTCTGCCTCACCTACGTGGTGGCGTTGTTCTTCTGGCAGAAGGCGCTGCTGATGCTGATCCCGGTGGCCGGGGTCCTCCTGCTGATCCTGGGTCGCCGGATCTGGCAGCGACGTACTCTCCTGGTCTCGCTGGCCGTCGTCTCGGTGGTCTACCTCGTCCTGTACGCCGCCCTGCGTGCCGATGCGGTCGAGCGGCAGCCCGTGAGCTGGGTCAACGAGCCGGATGCGTCCTTCCCGGTGCGCGTCCTCCACTTCTTCGACTACGCGCTGGGTGTCTTCATGGACCTCCTGATCCCCGCGCTCTACGGCGGTCCGTGGGGGTCGATCCCGATCGTCAACGACCTGGAGCACTGGCCGTCGGCGTACGTGTCCCGCGGACTCACGGTGCTGACCCTCGCGCTGATCGGCGCCGCGCTGCTCGTGCGACGGCGCGCGTGGATCCCGGTGACGATGACGCTCGCCTACGCGGTGGTGGCTGCGTCCCTCATCCTCTTCAGCGTCAAGTACGCCGTGCTGGGCCCCTACGCGCTGTACGAGGACCGCTACTTCACCGACCTGATCCCAGTGGCCCTGTTCGGGGTCTCGATGGTCATCTCGCCCACAAGAGCCGAGGCGGAGACGGGAGCAGCGGTGTACCGGCGCTCCGTCCCACTCCGGGCGCAAGGGGCCGCGCGCTTGCTGTCGTTCGCGGTCGTCCTGGCGGTTGCCGTCTCGCTCGTGTCGAGCAACGTCATGCAGTGGCATCGGATCGGACCGAACCCTGCCCGGAACTGGGTGGACAACCTGCGTGCGGACGTGGTGTCCGCGGACGGTGCCAGCGTGCTGGACGCTCGCCCCCCCGAGGACGTGTTCAGCTCCGCCTTCGCCGAGCAGGCGGTCCTCTCGCGGATGGTCGCCCCACTGGGGGCCCGCCTGAGGTTCAACTCCCCCGGTCGCCCGATGCTGCTCGTCGACAGCCGAGGGCACCTGGTGCCTGCCGCTGTCGAGCCGTCGATGGTGAGCACCGCGGGACCGCAGCCTGACTGCGGCTACCTGGTCACGGGTGGGCGGCCCGTCGATGTCGTGATGCCCGCGCCTCTGTTCCCCTACGAGTGGGGTGTGCAGGTGGACCTGTTCTCGGGGGGCGGCGGAAGGCTCGACGTGGAGATCGACGGTGTAACGCAGAGTGTGCGCATCCCCGCGGGCCTCAGCTCCACCCAGCTGGTGCACCAGGGAACGGTCACCAGCGTCCGGGTCACGATGCCGGGGACACATGCGTCTGCCTGCGTGACGCGTGTCGTCGCGGGAAGGCTCGTTGCCGACGGGACGGCGGGGCCGCGTGGCTGACCGCCTTCGCCATCGGCAGCAGCGAGTGGGGCGGGCCGCCTTCGCAGCCGTGGTCGCGATCAGCCTCGTGGTCCTGTTCACCCCGGCGTCCGGGGTGCCGACCGGTCTCTCGGTCAGCGACAAGCTGGTCCACTGCCTGCTCTTCGCCGCGCTCGCCGTCAGCGGGCGGTCCGCCGGGGTCTCGGTCGCGCACCTGGCGATCGGCCTGGTGGCGTACGCCGGCGTCTCGGAGGTGCTCCAGTCGACGCTGCCCATCAACCGTGACGGGGACGTGCGCGACGCGCTCGCCGACACCCTCGGGGTCGTGACGGGGCTGGTCGTGGTGGGTCTCGGATCCCGCCTCAGGACGAAACCGTAGGGTCGGGGGATGAGCTCCGTACGCATCGACCACGCCGTCTCCAGCGGCACCTTCTCCCTGGACGGCGAGACCTTCGACGTCGACAACAACATCTGGGTGATCGGTGACGACGACGAGTGCATCGTGATCGACGCACCCCACAACGTCGACGACATCCTCGCCCTCGTGGGCGGTCGCCAGGTCAAGGCCATCGTCTGCACCCACGCGCACGACGACCACGTGCGGGTGGCCCCCGAGCTCCGCGAGCGGGTCACGGCGCCGATCCTGCTGCACCCGGCCGACAAGCCGGTCTGGGAGCTCACCCACACCGACCACCTCTGGGACGTCGACCTCGAGGACGGCCAGACCATCAAGGTCGGCGGGGCCGCGCTCAAGGTGCTGCACACCCCCGGACACGCCCCCGGGGCGATCTGTCTCTACGTCCACGACCTCGGCTGCGTCTTCACCGGCGACACCCTCTTCCAGGGCGGCCCCGGCGCCACCGGGCGCTCCTTCAGCGACGAGGACCAGATCCTGGAGTCCATCCGCACCAAGCTGTTCGCGTTGCCCGACGAGACCGTCGTGCACACCGGCCACGGCGAGGACACCACCATCGCCGCCGAGCGTGAACGCATCGCCTGAGCGCAGGCGGCGCACCACCGGGACCGTCGCGACCCGGCCCGGGTGCTGGTTCGCGGCGGCCGTGGTCGTCGGGACCGTCATCCGTGTGCCCCACTTGTTCTTCCCCGCCACCGGCCCCTACTCGTTCCGGTTGGCACAGACGGCGATGGGGGTCCGCGAGTTCGCCCGCCATGGCGTGGATCTCACGGCCTCCCCCCTGCCCGTCTTCGGGGTCGCCGACAACGTGCCGTTCGAGTTCCCGCTGTTCCAGGCACTCGCCCGGGAGCTGATGCGTCTCGGTCCCGACGCCACCGCCGCGACCCGGCTCGCGGGCCTGCTCGGCTTCCAGGTGGTCGCTGTCTTGTGGTTCGTGCTGCTGCGCCGGTGGGTGGGCGCATGGACGGCGGCCGCGACCGTCGTACTCCTCGAGTTCCTGCCGTTCGGGCTGCTCTGGGGCGACGCTCCTCTCATCGACTTCTTCAGCGTTGCGCTCGGTCTGGGGATGGTGGTGGCCCTGGACACCTGGATGCGTGGCCGTGGCTGGCCCTTCCTCGCTGCCGGCGCGGTCCTCGCCAGCCTGCTGTTCCTCGTCAAGGTCACCACCGTTCCGGCGTCCGGCGTCCTGCTTCTCACCTCGGTGGCGCTGGTGGTGGTCGAGCGCGGCCGGCGGGCCCCTTGGCCCCGCATCCTGGCAGCCCTCGCCCTCGGGCCCGGCCTGGCGCTGGTGCCGCTCCTGCTGTGGACCCGACACGCCGACGGCGTCAAGGCGGCCTCGACCGCGACGCAGTTCCTCACCAGTGACGCGCTCGTGCCGTGGAACTTCGGCACCTGGGAGCAGCGCACGAGTGCGGCGACCTGGCAGGACCTGGCCCATCGGGTGTCCGGCGAGATCTCCGGCTTCGGCCTGGTCTCCCTCGCACTCGCCCTCGTGCTCGGGGTGGTGTTCGGCAGCCTGCGCCTGCGGGTGGTGCTCGCCGGCCTGGTCGTGGGTGCGCTTGCCCCGGTCCTGATCTTCTTCAACCTCTATGCGGTGCACGCCTACTACCTGACGGCCGTCTACCCGATGCTGTGCGCGATTCCCGTCGTGGGGGTGGCGGCGCTGGCCGAGCGCTTCGACCGTCCCCGGATCACGCTGGCCGCCGCGGGTGTCATGGCGCTGCTGGTCCTCAGCGCCGCCGTGTCGCCCCTGGGCAAGGCTGACATCCACCTCCTGCGCCACCGGACCCCGATCGCCGCCCTCTCTGAACGACTGCGCCAGGTCACGCCTCCGGGCTCGTTGATCGTCCTGGTTGGCTGTGACTGGAACCCGGAGTTCCTCTACGAGGCCGACCGCACAGGGCTGATGCTCCGACAGCAGACACCGGCACAGGCCTGGGCCGAGAACGACGTGCGCGACTACGGCTTCATCGCGCGGTGCAACGACGAGGTCGACCCCGCGAAGTTCCTGCCGCCGGGCTACGGACTCGGGCCGACGGCCGCGCCCGAGGTGTTCCGCATCGTTCGCCGGCCGGCGTAGCCGCTCCTCAGACAGGCTCGACCAGCAGCGCCGTCCCCTTCCCCGCCACCCGGGTCAGCACCAGCGTGGACTCCTCGTCGCCGCGCAGCGAGAGTCGTCTGCGCAGGTCGTCGGGGACGACCGACACCCCGCGCTTCTTGATGGTCAGCCGACCGATGCGCCGTTCGCGCAGCGCCGCCTTGAGGGGCTTCTCGCGGAACGGCACCTGCTCGAGCACGCGGTAGCCGCGGGCGAAGGGCGTCCGGAACGCGCCGTCGGAGGCGACATAGGCGATGTGCTCGTCGAGCAGGTGACCCTCGACCCCGTCGGCGACGGCGGTGACGAGGCCGGCCCGGATCACCGCGCCGTCCGGCTCGTAGAGGAAGCGACCCACGGGTCCGGTTCCTGCGCCGGGGTCGTCCTCGTCGGTGAGGGTCGCCAGGCCGCCGTCGCCGATCACGGTTGCCCGGCGCCGGGTGGTGGCGAGGCGACCGGACCAGAGCACGGCCTCCTTGACCTCGCGGTGGTCGCTGACCCACTCGGCCTCGACTCCCTCGGGCACGAGTTGATGGGGGATCCCCGGCGCGAGCTTGACGCACGAGTCGCGGGCGAGCAGGTCCTGCACGAAGGACCACGGTGGCGTCCACTCGTCGACGTCGAAACTGCGTCCCCTGGCAGAGCGGCGGGCGGGGTCGGCGTAGGCCAGGTCGAAGGGAGTGGTGTCGACGGCGGTGGCGTCGGCCACGGTGACCGCACCGCCCAGCCCCAGCGCCTGGAGGTTCGCCCGCGTGACCTCGACGCGGACGGGGTCGAGATCCACCCCGGCGCAGGTGAGGCCGGCTCGGGCGAACGCGACGAGGTCGCCCCCGATGCCGCAGCCGAGGTCGATGAGGGTGCTGCCCGCCGCGTGCGCGCGCGCGGCCCGGTGGGTCGCGACCGGAAGGCGGGTCGCCTGCTCGAGGCCCTCGGGCGTGAAGTACATCCGCTCCGCCAGGTCACCGAACTTGGGCGCCGCCCGCCGGCGCAGCTGTACCTGGGTGACCGCGGCGGCGACGTGCTCCGCGCCGGCCGTACGCCGGAGGGCGCCCTGGGCGGCCAACGGGTCGTCCCCGGCCTCGGCAGCCGCGACCAGGAGGCGTTGTCCCTCATCGGTCAGCAGCCAGCGGAAGGCCTCGAGATCCATCGCGCCATCCTCGCGCACCGCGCAGGCCGCCGAGCCGGGGGAGAGGCGAAGTCGGGGAATCCGATGCAGCCAGGGCGGTTCGGCGCACTCTTCGCGCTGGTCACCCAGACGCGGCGCGGTCACCGTCGGTGCCTTCCTCCGGCACGGTGAGCCCACTGGTCTACGACCCGATCGAGCACGATCGGGTCTTCCGGACTGACCGATCCGGATCACCGAGTGGCCCCGGGTCTGGCACTCGCGGGGTGTGAGTGCTAGTTTTTCCACTGGCACTCTCCCGGTGAGTGTGCCAGCGCTTGTGCCGACGTACGACCCCCGCGACGGCGTACTTCAACACAGGCGGCAAACTTCGAAAATCCCAACGACTGTGTGGAAAGTGGAGGTCGACAACGTGTCGGTCAACATCAAGCCCCTCGAGGACCGGATCGTGGTCAAGGCCCTGGAGGCCGAGCAGACCACGGCCTCAGGTCTGGTCATCCCTGACACTGCCAAGGAGAAGCCCCAGGAGGGCGAGGTCCTGGCCATCGGTCCGGGTCGCATCGACGACAACGGCAACCGCGTCCCGCTCGACGTCAACGTCGGGGACAAGGTCATCTACAGCAAGTACGGCGGCACCGAGGTCAAGTACGCCGGCGAGGAGTACCTCATCCTCTCCGCGCGCGACGTCCTCGCCGTCGTTTCCTGATCCACCCCAATAGTCCGAGACGGATGGGCCCCACCTCGAACGAGACCAGGGCCCACCTGTCTCGGACTATCGCTTTCTGACGAAAGGAGCATCCCCGGATGCCCAAGATTCTGGAGTTCGACGAGGACGCCCGCCGCTCACTCGAGCGTGGCGTGGACAAGCTGGCCAACGCCGTCAAGGTGACCCTCGGCCCGCGTGGCCGCTACGTCGTCCTCGACAAGAAGTGGGGCGCGCCCACGATCACCAACGACGGTGTCACCGTCGCGCGCGAGATCGAGCTGGACGACCCGTTCGAGAACCTGGGTGCCCAGCTCACCAAGGAAGTCGCCACCAAGACCAACGACGTGGCCGGTGACGGCACCACCACCGCGACCGTGCTCGCCCAGGCGATGGTCCACGAGGGCCTGCGGGCGGTGGCCGCCGGCGCCAACCCGATGAGCCTCAAGCGGGGCATGGACCTCGCTGCCGAGGCCGTCAACAAGGCGCTCTCGGACGCTGCCCGCGACGTTGAGTCCAAGGAGGACATGGCCGCGGTCGCAACCGTGTCGAGCCGCGACGAGACGATCGGCGCGTTGCTGGCCGAGGCGTTCGACAAGGTCGGCAAGGACGGCGTGATCACGGTCGAGGAGTCCAACACCATGGGCACCGAGCTCGAGTTCACGGAGGGCATGCAGTTCGACAAGGGCTACCTCTCGCCGTACTTCGTGACCGACCAGGAGTCGATGGAGGCCGTCCTCGACGACGCCTACGTGCTGCTGCACCAGGGCAAGATCTCCGCGATCGCCGACCTGCTGCCG
>NZ_JAOPXP010000209.1 GCF_025965085.1 Marmoricola sp. | reverse complement strand
CCCGCGCTTCGAGTGAGGTCCGCGCGCCGGTCAGGCGGTCCGGTCGGAGACCCTGCCCCGCTCACCGGAGTCGGTCAGGCGCGACTCCTCGGCGGCGATGGCCTCGAGCTCGGCCCGGCGGTCGTTGCCCGACCCCGGCGCGCTGACCAGCTCCGAGGCCCCGCCCGGCAGCCGTTGCAGAGCCGCCCGAGCGAAGATCTGCTGCTCGGTCGCGACGCGCTCCGAACGGTCGTTGCTCAGGAACGTCACGGTCCAGTGCAGCAGCGCCGTGACCTGGTTCTTGAACCCGGTCAGGTAGACGAGGTGCACGCCCAGCCACATCAGCCAGGCGATCAGGCCCGTGATCCGCAGCTTGCCGACCATCGCCACGGCGTCGAAGCGGGAGATCGTCGCCATGCTGCCCTTGTCGAAGTACTTGAAGGGTTCCTGGGGGGCCTTGCCCTTGAGCCGGCCCTTGATCTCCCTCGAGGCGTACTTCGCACCCTGGATGGCCACCTGGGCCACTCCGGGCAGGTTGTTCAGCGCGATCATGTCGCCGACGACGAACACCTCGGGGTAGCCCGGCAGGGTCAGGTCGGGGTTCACACCGATGCGGCCGGCGCGGTCGAGCGAGGCGCCTGACTGCTCGGCCAGAGTCTTCGACAGCGGGCTCGCCTGCACCCCGGCGGCCCACATCTTCGTGACGGCCTCGATCCGACGCTGGGTGCCGTCCTTGTCCTGGACGACAAGACCACGCTCGTCGACGTCGACCACCATGGCGCCGAGCTGCACCTCGACACCGAGCTTCTCCAGGGTCTTCTTGGTCTTCGCGCCGAGCTTGGCGCCGAACGGCGGCAGCACCTGGGGGGCAGCGTCGAGCAGGATCACCCGGGCCTCGTGGGTGTTGATGAATCGGAAGTCGCGCTTGAGGGTCCTGTGGGCGAGCTCCGCGATCTGACCGGCCATCTCGACACCGGTCGGACCGGCGCCCACGACCACGAAAGTCAGCAGGTGGTCGACGTTCTCGCCCTTGGCCGCGAGGTTCTCGGCCAGCTCGAAAGCACCGAAGATGCGGCCCCGCAGCTCGAGCGCGTCGTCGATGCTCTTCATGCCGGGGGCGAACTCGGCGAACTGGTCGTTGCCGAAGTAGGACTGGCCGGCGCCTGCAGCGACGAGCAGCGAGTCGTACGGCGTCACGGACTGGCGCCCCAGCACCTGGTGGGTCACGGTGCGGGCCTCGAGGTCGATCGACTGCACGTCGCCGAGCAGGACCGTCGCGTTGGCCTGGCGGGAGAGGACCTCGCGCGTCGGGGGTGCGATCTCACCTTCGGAGAGGATGCCGGTCGCCACCTGGTAGAGCAGCGGCTGGAACAGGTGGTGGGTGGTCCGCGCGATCATCGTCACGTCGACGTCCGCGTCACGCAGGGCCTTGGCCCCGAACAGACCGCCGAAGCCCGAACCGATCACGACGACCTGGTGGCGCCGAGGGCTGCTTCCCGTGTTCACGTCAGACATAACCTTCATCCTCCCCGCTGGAGTCCAGGCACCACCACCCGGGATGCGTCAGTTGGGTCACATCTCGCCGTCGATCGAAGCCCGAATCCAGGGACTGTCCGGCACGATGGGCCGCGTGACCCACTACGACCTCGCCGTCATCGGCACCGGCTCGGGCAACTCCATCGTGGACCACCGGTTCGCCGAAAAGCGCGTGGCAATCCTCGAGGACAACACCTTCGGCGGCACCTGCCTCAACGTCGGCTGCATCCCGACGAAGATGTTCGTCTACCCCGCGGACCTCGCGCGAAGCGCCCGGCACGCACCCGCGCTCGGCGTGGACCTGACGTACGACGGAGCGCGCTGGCCGCAGGTCCGCGACCGCATCTTCGGGCGGATCGACCCGATCGCCGCCCGGGGCAGGGCCTACCGCGAGGGCCAACCGAACGTCGACGTGTACGACCGCCACGCCACCTTCGTCGACGACCACACGCTCGACACCGGCACCGGTGCGCAGATCACAGCGGACCAGATCGTCATCGGAGCGGGCAGCCGGGTCGTCGTCGCCGAGATCCCGGGGCTCGACGAGGTCGGTTTCCACACGAGCGACACGGTGATGCGGATCGACGACCTGCCCCGCCGGATGGCGATCGTCGGCGGTGGCTACGTGGCGGCCGAGTTCGCGCACATCTTCTCCGCCCTCGGCACGGCGGTGACCCAGATCCAGCGCGGACCGGTGCTGCTGCGCCACCACGACGAGGACGTCTCCCGGAAGTTCACCGAGATCGCCCAGCGACAGTGGGACGTCCGACTCTGCACCACGCCCACCCACGTCGTCCGACGCAACGGGACGACCGTCCTGACTCTCTCCGACGGCAGCGAGGTCGAGACCGACGTGCTGCTCATCGCGACCGGCCGCGTCTCGAACGCCGACAGGCTCGCGCTCGAGAACACGGGCGTCGCCACCAAGAACGGTCGGGTCCGGGTCGACGAGTTCCAACGCACCACGGCGCCCGACGTGTGGGCCCTGGGGGACGTGAGCACGGAGCACCAGCTCAAGCACGTCGCCAACCACGAGGCCCGCATCGTCCAGCACAACCTGCTGCACCCCGACGACCTCGTCGCGAGCGACCATCGCTTCGTGCCCAGCGCCGTGTTCACCTCGCCCCAGATCGCCAGCGTCGGGTTGACCTCGCAGGACGCGCAGGAACGGGCGATCGAGCACCAGGCGGTCACCTACGACTACGCGGACATCGCCTATGGCTGGGCAATGGAGAGCCGCCCCGGAGACCATTTCGTGAAGCTCGTGGCCGACCCGAGGGGGCAGCGGCTGCTGGGCGCGCACATCATCGGCCCGCAGGCGAGCGTCCTCCTGCAGTCCCTCGTACAGGGCATGAGCCTGGGAAGCTCCCCGGCCGAGATGGCCCGCGGGCAGTACTGGCCCCACCCTTCCCTGGCCGAGGTGGTCGAGAATGCCCTGCTCGAATTGGCGACAGAATGAGTGCTCTTGGGGTCGTATTCCCCTAATCTCTTGCTCAGGCGGGACTCAACCACCCATCCCGCTCTCCTTTTGTCAGCGCCGGGAGCGAGGGAAGGTGCCCCTGACCAAGCGATCTCTCGTCCTCCCCGCGAGCCCGCCGTCCGTGAGGCTCGCGCGCTCCTGGGTGTCCAAGGTCCTCGAGGAGATCGGCAGGGAGGACCTCGTCGACGCGGCTCAGCTCGGTGTCTCCGAGCTGGTCACGAACGCGCTCATCCATTCGCAGCCACCGCTGTCGGTGCGGGTGCGCGGCACGGTCAACCACCCCCGCATCGAGGTCGTCGACTCCTCCCCGTTCCCGCCGCAACGCGAATCGGTGGCTCCCGAGATCGAGGACGTCGACGACTTCAACGTCACGACCTTCGGCCGCGGCCTCGACCTGGTGGCCATGATGTCGCGCAGGTGGGGGTCGGACCTGGCTCATGACGGACGCAGCAAGTCGGTGTGGTTCGAGCCCAGCGGGAAGGCCCGCTACGAGAACCACCTCGAGGGCGAGATCTTCGACTTCGACCCCGCGACGGGGGACGGCCAGGACGTCGCCGAGGGTCCGCGCATGCCACTTCGCCTGTTGGGCGTCCCCGCCAGGCTGTTCGAGGAGATGCGGCGCTACCACTTCGAGGTACGCCGCGAGCTGCGGCTGCTGGCGATGACCGCTCCCGAGGACTACCCGCTCGCCACCGAGCTCACAGAGGTCCTGGTCCAGGCGGACCGCGAGCGTCGTTCGACCGCCGGCATCGGCGACCTGGACCGGGCCATCGCGGACCGCGTGGACAGCGTCGACCTCGAGTACCTCGTGCCGGTGAGCACCTCGACCACGATGGCACGCATCCGCGACCTGCTCAGCGAGGTCTACCGCGCGCTGTCCGCCGATCACCTGCTGGCGATGCGCCCACCGGACCTGATCGTGGAGCTGGAGACCTGGTACTTCACCGAGTTCGAACGACAGGGCAGGGGCGACGCCCCCCGGCGCTGGACCGGCCCGACCTCGATGCCACCTGTATGACCTCCGGCACCGTTCCAGCGTCTCCTCGTCCCTCGCTTCGCGCCGGCGTCCTGGCCACCGGTGCCGGGGGGGCACTCGGCGCCGTGCTGCGGTGGTCGCTGGGCTCCGCCTTCCCGGTCGCGGCCGGTCACTTCCCGTGGACGGTCTTCGCGATCAACGTGGCCGGCGCGGGGCTCCTCGCCGGCCTCCCGATGGTCGCCCTCGTGCGCAGCCG
This sequence comes from Marmoricola sp., assembly GCF_025965085.1. Taxonomy (GTDB): domain Bacteria; phylum Actinomycetota; class Actinomycetes; order Propionibacteriales; family Nocardioidaceae; genus Marmoricola. The sequence continues at coordinate 8,693 of NZ_JAOPXP010000209.1, read as the reverse complement.
CCCGTGGCTGCCCGTGTTCGTCGGCACCGGCGTCCTCGGTGGTTTCACGACCATGTCGGCAGCCTCCGCCGACACGTTCGCCCTCCTCGACGGAGGTCACGTCGGCACCGGCCTCGCCTACTGCCTGGGCACGCTCCTGGCCGCACTGGCCGCGGTGCTCCTCGTCGACCGGCTGACCACCACCGAGCAACGACAAGAATTCGAGAGCGCGGAAGGTGACGAGTGAGCGCGTTCCTGGTCGCGATGGGAGCAGCGGTCGGCGCGCCGCTGCGCTACCTCGCCAGTCACTTCCTGGACCGCCGCCTGCACTGGGGCACGCTGGCGGTGAACCTCGTCGGGTCGGGCATCCTCGGAGCCCTGGCCGGGGCCGCCGTGGAGGGCCGCTGGATGGCGTTGCTGGGCACCGGATTCTGCGGCGGGCTGACCACGTACTCCTCCTTCGCGGTGCAGGCCGTGCGGGGTGGCCGGCGCCGCGGGACGGCGTACGCCGTGGTCACGGTCGGCGGCTGCCTGGTCACGGCCACCCTCGGTCACCTGATCGCTTCCGCGCTGACCTAGTGTGTCCCGGTCGGAGCCCAGGCGCCGACTGTTTCCCCGGCAGGACCGACGAGACAGGGGCATAGGCGTGCGTTCACGACGCAGAGCGGCAGCGGTGCCCAGCTTCCTGCTGCGCGAGGCGAGGCTGGTCCCGGTGCGCGCGAACACGGCGTCGGTCCCGGGTGCCCCGGAGGCGCCGCCGACCGGTGTCCCGCTGGACGTCCTGGTCATCGACGGCCGTGTGGTGGAGATCGGCGAGCACCTGCAGGCACCCCGTGGGGTGGCCGAGCACCGGGCCGACGGCCGTTGGCTGATGCCCGGCCTCTGGGACCAGCACGTGCACCTGGGCCAGTGGACGATGGTCTCGCAGCGGCTGGACCTGACGGGCACCCGCTCGGTGGAGGACGCCCTCGACCGACTCACGCGCCGGATGGCGGAGGCACCGGCGGGACCGGTCATCGGCTGGGGGCACCGGTCCGCGTCCTGGAGCCGCCAGCCCACCGTCCGGGAGCTGGACGCTGTCACCGGTGACCGGCCCGTCGTACTCATCAGCGGCGACGGCCACCATGCCTGGGTCAACAGCGTCGGCTTGCGGGGGCTGCGCCTGCCGGCGCGCGACGGCGTCGTCGCCGAGGGCGAGTGGTTCCAGGCCTACCCGCGACTTTCCGACGTGGCGGGGAGCGACGGCACGGGTCCGGACGCCTACCTGCGCACCCTGCGTGAGGCGGCGGCCAAGGGCATCACCGGGCTGGTGGACCTCGAGTTCGACCAGAGCCTGAGCGCGTGGCCCGAGCGTGAGGCCGCCGGTGCCGAGCTGTTGCGCATCCGGGTGGGCGCCTACATCGACACCGTGGCGGAGTTCGTGGCCGCGGGCATGCACACGGGCGAGCTGCTGCCCGGCTGCGGGCCGCTGGTGACGATGGGTCCGCTGAAGATCATCTCGGACGGCTCCCTGAACACCCGCACGGCGTGGTGCTGCTCGCCGTACGCCGGCGAAGGGGGGACCGGCGCCCCCAACCTGTCCGGGGAGAGCCTGCGCTCGCTGCTCGCGCACGCCAGGAGCCACGACCTGGACGTGGCGGTGCACGCGATCGGCGACGCCGCGGTGCGTGAGGCCCTCGGGGCCTACGAGGAGACAGGCGCCGTCGGCTCCATCGAGCACGCGCAGCTGATGAGCCGCGAGGACAGCAGGACGATGGCGCGGCTCGGGATCCGCGCCAGCGTGCAGCCGGCCCACCTGCTCGACGACCGCGACCTCAGCGAGAGCTTCTGGCCCGACCGCACGGACCGCTGCTTCGCGCTGCGGTGGCTTCACGACGACGGCGTGGACGTCGTGTTCGGCAGTGACGCACCGGTCTCACCGCTGGACCCGTGGGACGCGATGGCGGCTGCCGTGCACCGCAGCGCGGACGACCGCGAGCCGTGGCACCCGGAGCAGGCGCTGAGCGTGCACGAGGCGCTGGCCGCCAGCACCGACGGGCTCGGGACGGTGGCCGTGGGCCACCCGGCCGACCTCGCCCTGCTCGACGCCGACCCCCTGCCCGGGGGCTCCTCGAGCGAGCAGGCGAAGGCGCTGCGCGCCATGACGGTCGCCGCCACCTGGGTCGGCGGCCGCCTCGCCCACCTGGACCTTTGAGCTGCGTCCTGCACTCACTCCTGAGGCGGGTGCTGGGGGGAAGGCGCCCCCGTGGCCGTCGGCGAACCGAGGGCGATGGTGAGCTCCAGGATCCTGCGCGGGTCCTCCAGGCCGTCACCGAAGAGCTCGCGCAGCTGACCCATGCGGTAGCGCACGGTCTGGGCGTGCACGAACAGATCGGCGGCCACCGCGTCCCTGCGCCCCTGGTGCAGGATCCAGGAACGCAGCGTCTCGCTGAGCTTCTCGGCGCTGGTCGGGCCCAGCTCCGCGAGGGGTGCGAGGGCCCGGCGCCGCAGGTCGTCGAGGGCGCTCGTGTCCGCCCCGAGCACGAGCTCGACCAGGTGCTCCTCGCTGTCGGTGCCTAGTCCGAGGGCGAGCACCCGCAGGGCACGCTCGTAGGAGGACCGGACCTCCAGCCACGGGCGCGCCGGGCCGGCGACGGCCCCGAGGCCCGCCAGCGCCTTCAGCAGCGACGCCCGCCTGCGCCCCTGGACGTCGGGGACGAGCAGCAGCTCGCGTCCCTCCCCCAGGTCGGAGGGCAGTGCCTCGGTCGACTGCAGGATCTCGCCGGCGATGGAGTTGACCACGGTGCGCACCTGCGACTCCGGGACGATCACCGCGGTCAGCGTCGTCGGGGGGGTCCAGTCCGCACGCTCGGCGGTGGTCTCGGCGACTTCCGGCGCGGAACCGTCGAGCAGGCTCGCGGCCAGTCGCTCCAGGAGACGCTGCCTGACCCGTCCCGTCGTGGCGAGCTCGTCGTTGTGCCCGGCGACGCTGGCGGCCGACAGCTCGTCGATGTAGGCGAAGACGAGCTCGGCGAAGCGGCCCAGGGTGTCGGCGTCCACCCCGCTGCGGACGGCGGTGGAGGACATCTCGCGCCAGGCCACCCGGGCCCCGATCCGGTACGCCGACAGCAGCGCGTCGACGGAGCGGCCGCTGCGCGCCTCCCCCCGGCCGAGCTGGTAGGCCCCGTCGACGGCCGGTGCGGTCGGGGTCTGGGCCGCGCCGCCGCGTTGGCTGCCAGCGAGCGAGATGAACCCGCCCAGGGCGAGCTCGACCGCCGTGCGGATCGTCTCCCCCATGGGCCCGCTCAGTGCGTGGGAGTAGCTCGGGACGTCGGCCGTGATCGCCGACACCGTCCGCTCGGCCACGTCGGGCAGAATGTTGCGCAACTCATTGACGGTGTGCCGGGACAGCCGCAGAACGGGCTGTTCAGCCATGGCTTTCATCTCCTGTGAACAAAACAGCGCCTTCGATTCACGCGCTCCGGTCATGACTTTAGCCCGCAGGCACACCATCGTGGAGTACATGGCAACGACGACCTTCCTCGCTCCCGAAACGCGCGGCCCCCGCGGGTTCGGCAGCAGGCTGCGCGCCCGGGCCCTGCGCGTCGCCGAGCTGGCCGCGACGCCGCTCGTCCCCTCCGACTACCTCGACGTCTTCAACCCGCTGCGCGCGGGTGCTGACCTGCGCGGACGCATCGAGGAGATCCACCCCGAGACCGCCGATGCCGCGACGATCGTGATCCGCCCCGGCGCCGACTGGGCCGGACACGTCCCCGGCCAGTACCTCCGGATCGGCATCGACGTCGACGGTGTCCGCCTGTGGCGTGCCTACTCGCTGACGCACGGCCCCCGCTCCGACGGTCGCATCTCGATCACCGTCAAGGCGGTGCCTGACGGCAAGGTCAGCAACCACCTGGTGCACCGGGCCAGGGCCGGCACGCTCGTCCACCTCGAGCAGGCCGCCGGCGAGTTCGTGCTGCCCACCGACGGCGGCAAGTTCCTGTTCGTCACCGCCGGCTCCGGGATCACCCCGGTGATCGGGATGCTCCGCAACCTGTTCCCGGTCGCGGAGTCCGGCGTCGTACGCCTTCCGCGCAGCGAGCCCTACGACATCGTCGTGGTCCACGTCGCTCCCAGCGAGCCGCACTCCATCTTCATCGCCAACCTCCGCGAGCTCCACGACGCGGGGTTGATCGACCTCGTCGCCCGCTACGACGACGAGCACGGCGTCCTCGACGTCGCCGACCTGGCCGACCTCGTCCCCGACCTGCAGGAGCGCACCACGTTCGCGTGCGGCCCGGCCGGGCTCCTGGACGCCCTCGGTGCGCACCACGAGGAACGCGGCCTGAAGCTGCTCACCGAGCAGTTCCGAGTCGCCACGCTGGTCGCCGGTGAGGGCGGCACGGTCACCTTCACCGGGAACGGCACCAGCATCGAGGCCGACGGCTCCCGCCCGATCCTCGACGAGGCCGAGGAGGCCGGCGTACTCATGCCGAGCGGGTGTCGGATGGGCATCTGCTATGGCTGCGTCCTGCCGATGCGGGAGGGCAGCGTGCGCGACCTGCGCACCGGCGAGATCACCACCGCCGTCGAGGGCGACAACGTCAAGATCCAGACCTGCATCAGCGCTGCCGCCGGCAGCTGCTCGATCGACCACTGACTCATCCACTGACCGCGATCACCGACCGAAGGAGATCAACATGACTGTCCTGCAGAAGAAGCCCGTCAGCCCCATCGACCACCTCACCGCCGAGGACATCGAGCAGATCGGCCGGGAGCTCGACGCGATCCGCGCCGAGGTCGTCAGCGCCCGGGGCGAGTCCGACGCGAAGTACATCCGCAAGGTCATCGACACCCAGCGCAAGCTCGAGCTCGGCTCGCGCGCCGTGCTGCTGTTCTCGCTGTTCCCCCCGGCCTGGATCGTGGGTACGGCGGGCCTCAGCGTCGCCAAGATCCTCGAGAACATGGAGATCGGCCACAACGTCATGCACGGTCAGTGGGACTGGATGCGTGACCCCAAGATCCACTCGACGACCTGGGAGTGGGACAACGCCTCTCCGTCGGAGCAGTGGAAACACTCGCACAACGAGCTGCACCACAACTTCACCAACGTGGTCGGCAAGGACAACGACCTCGGCTACGGCATCATGCGCGTCGACGAGGACCAGCGCTGGCACCCCGTCTACCTCGCACAGCCGCTGTGGAACTTCATCAACGCGTGCTTCTTCGAGTACGGCATCGCGGCGTACGACCTGGAGATCGGGAAGAACGTCAAGCGCAAGACGCTGAAGAGCCCCGAGTTCAAGGCCCGAGCCAAGGTCACGCTGCGCAAGATCCGCAACCAGTTCAAGAAGGACTACGTGGTCCACCCGATCCTGTCGGGCCCCTCGATCGTGCACACGCTGTCCGCGAACTTCACCGCCAACCTGGTGCGCAACCTGTGGACGCACTCCGTCATCATGTGCGGCCACTTCCCCGAGGGTGTTCAGACCTTTGAGAAGCACTCGATCGACGGTGAGACCAAGGGCGAGTGGTACGTGCGGCAGATGCTCGGGTCGGCCAACATCTCCGGCTCCAAGGCGATGCACATCATGACCGGCAACCTGTCGTTCCAGATCGAGCACCACCTGTTCCCGGACCTGCCGAGCAACCGCTACCAGGAGATCGCCCCGAAGGTGAAGGACCTCTTCGACCGCTACGGCCTGGAGTACAAGACCGGCTCGCTCCCCCGCCAGGTCGCCTCGGCGTGGCACAAGGTGATCCGCCTGTCGCTGCCGAACAACTTCATGGGCACCAACGCCACCCCCACCCCTCTGCCCGAGCGTGCGTCGAGCCCGAGCACGGTTGCTGCCTGACGCTGGGGTTCGCCTATCCCGGATAGTCCCTGACGTTCTGGCCCCCTGATGCCCGAAATGGGCGGCCAGAATGTCAGGGACTATCGCCAATTCCAGGAGTCCCCACCGCCCCGACCAGCTTTGCCGCCTCCTGACAGGCTGTCCCCATGGAGATCGACGAGGCGGGCTTCGAGGAGCTGGTGGCGCTCGCGCTGGACGGCGTACCGGCTGAGCTTGCCGGTCTGATGGACAACGTCGTCGTCCTCGTGGAGCCGGAGCCGCCGGACGAGGATCCCGACCTCCTGGGCCTGTACGACGGCGTGCCCCTGACCGAGCGCGACAGCAACTACACGTTCCTGCCCCCCGACCGGATCTTCATCTACCGCGGCCCCCTGATCCGGATGTGCGAGAGCGCCGACCAGCTGGTCGACGAGGTGCGGATCACGGTCGTCCACGAGATCGCCCACCACTTCGGCATCGACGACCGGGCGCTGCACGACCTCGGCTACGCCTGATCCGCCCGCTCGCCTATGCTGTGCCCGTCGCTCTTCGCAGTCGTTCGGGCAGCGGCAAGGCCCCCATCGTCTAGTGGCCTAGGACGTCGCCCTTTCACGGCGGTAGCACGGGTTCGAATCCCGTTGGGGGTGCTGATCTGCCCTCTCGGCACGCAGACGCACAGTGTGCGGGCCCGCGCCGGGGGCCGATTCGGAATGCAGGCCCCTCGTGGGTTAGCATTCCGTGGCTTCGCAAGTGAGCGAGGTTCTGCACCATCCAGGCCCCGTAGCGCAGTTGGTTAGCGCGCCGCCCTGTCACGGCGGAGGCCGCGGGTTCGAGTCCCGTCGGGGTCGCACCGGACCAAGGTCTCCCGGCATCATGCCGGGAGACCTTCGTCGCACCCAGGACCCGTGTGGCCGGGCTGATGGCGGGTACGTGCTGCTCATGATCAGTGTCGAGCGCGTCATCAAGACCACCCCCGAGCGCGTGTGGAACGTGCTGTCCGACGGCTGGCTCTACCCGGTCTGGGTCGTCGGTGCCTCCCGGATGCGGGAGGTCGACGACACCTGGCCGCAGATCGGGGCGAAGCTGCACCACTCCGTCGGGGCGTGGCCGGCCCTCGTCAACGACAACACGGAGGTCACCGAGAGCGAGCCGCTCAAGCTGCTCGCCCTGCGCGCCCGCGCATGGCCGGTGGGGGAGGCGGTCGTCAGGCTGCACCTGCAGGCCGAGGGCGGCAACACCCGCGTCGTCATCGAGGAGGACGCCGTCTCGGGTCCGGGGCAGCTGGTCCCCAAGCCGGTGCGGGCGCCGGCGATCAAGTGGCGCAACGTCGAGACCCTGCGCAGGTTGGCCTTCATCGCCGAACATCGGCCATGACCGCACGCCTGGGGGATGTGACTCACGGAGGCCCGCTCCAGTGACGGCCTACGACGCCGTCGTCATCGGCTCGGGGCCCAACGGCCTCGTGGCGGCCAACCACCTCGCCGAGGTCGGCTGGTCCGTGCTCGTCCTGGAGGGTCAGCCCGATCTCGGTGGGGCGGTGCGCAGTGCCACCGACGTACACCCCGACTTCGTGCACGACACCTTCAGCGCCTTCTACCCGTTGGCGCACGCCTCCCCCACCCTGCAGTCCTTCCACCTCGAGGAGCACGGGCTCACCTGGACCCACGCGCCCGCTGTGCTCGGCCACCCGCTGCCTGACGGGCAGTGGGCACTGCTGGACCGCGACCGGGAGCTGACCGCGTCGTGGTTCGAGGAGCAGGCGCCCGGCGACGGTGAGGCCTGGCTCGACCTGTGCCGCGACTGGGACGTCATCGGCAAACACCTGATCGCCGGGCTGCTCACGCCGTTCCCGCCGGTCAGGGCCAGCCTGGCGGGCCTGCTGAGGCTTCCGCGCGTGGGCGGGCTGCAGTTCGTGAGGACCCTGCTCACACCCGCCCTCGACCTCGGCCGCAACCGGTTCAAGGGCGAGGCGCCACGGGTGCTGCTCGCGGGCAACGCCGGCCACTCCGACATCCCCCTGGACGCCCCCGGCTCCGGCCTGATGGCGCTGATGATGAGCATGATGGGCCAGACGGTCGGCTTCCCGGTACCGCAGGGCGGAGCCGGTGAGCTCAGCGGGGCCCTGGCCCGGCGGCTGCGGTCACTCGGCGGGGAGATCCGGTGCTCGAGCGTCGTCGAGCGGATCACGACGACGGGCGGGCGCGCGCGCACCGTGCACACCGCCGACGGGTTGTCGGTCGAGGCCGGGCGCGCAGTGATCGCGACCGTGGTGGCCCCGCACCTGTACGACGACCTGCTGGCTGATGCCGACGTCCCCGCGCGCGTGCGACGGGGCATGAAGGCCTTCCAGCTCGACCCGTCCACGATCAAGGTCGACTGGGCGCTGAGCGGCCCGGTGCCGTGGCAGAGCCCGCCGGCCAAGGCCCCCGGCACCCTGCACATCGCCGACGGCGTCACCGAGATGGCCCAGGCCCTGGGCCAGGTCTCGGCAGGGCTGGTGCCGGCCCACCCGTTCACGCTGGCGGGCCAGATGACCACCGCCGATCCCACGCGGTCACCGGCCGGCACGGAGTCGCTGTGGGCCTACACGCACGTCCCGCAGCAGGTCCACGGCGACGCCGGCGGCGAGAGCCTCAGCGGCGCCTGGGACCACGACGACCTCGAGCGCTTCGCCGACCGCATGCAGGGCCGCCTGGAGAAGCTCGCGCCCGGGTTCGGCTCACGCGTGCTGGCGCGCCGCATCCTGGGTCCCGCCGAGCTGGAGAGCCGTGACGCGAACCTGATCGGTGGCGCCATCAACGGCGGCACCTCGCAGCTCCACCAGGAGCTGGTGTTCCGCCCCGTACCCGGCCTCGGACGCGCGGAGACCGGTGTCCCCGGCCTCTACCTCGGGGGCGCCTC
>NZ_JAOPXP010000242.1 GCF_025965085.1 Marmoricola sp. | reverse complement strand
GTGGTGAGCGGCTGATGAGGCTGCACGAGCTCTCGATCACTGCCTTCGGCCCGTTCGTCGACACCGTCCAGGTCGACTTCGACGAGCTCGCCGCCGCAGGCGTGTTCCTGCTGACCGGTGACACCGGCGCCGGCAAGACGAGCGTGCTCGACGCCGTGTGCTTCGCCCTCTACGGCGAGGTTCCGGGCGACCGGCACAGCGCCCGACACCTGCGCAGCGACCACGCCGACCCAGGTGCCGAGCCCAGGGTGGTCCTCAGAGCCAGCATCGGTGAGCGCTCCTTCCGGTTCACCCGCTCCCCCAGGTGGGACCGTCCCAAGCGCCGCGGCTCGGGCACCACGCCGGTCCAGGCGCACGTGGTCGTCGAGGAGCTCCGCGAGGGCGGGTGGGTGACGCTGACCAACCGCCTCGACGAGGCAGGGCAGCTCGTGACCGGCCTCCTCGGCATGACGTGCACCCAGTTCACGCAGGTGGCGATGCTGCCGCAGGGGCGTTTCCAGGCGTTCCTGCGTGCCACCTCCGCGGAGCGGCACGCCGTGCTCCAGAGGCTCTTCCGGACCCGCCGATTCGAGGAGGTCGAGCGCTGGCTGGTCGACCGCCGCCAGGAGCTCCGGCGCCGCAGCCAGACGTGCCACGACCGCACGGCCGGCGTGCTCAACCGACTCCAGGAGGCCGCCGGGGTCGGCGTCCCCCCAGGATGGGACCTGCACGACCTCGAGCCGGTCGTGGCCGACCGTTCCCTGGTGCCGTGGGCGAACGACCTGGCTGCCGCTGCAGCCCGGACCGCCGGCCTCCTGCAGGAGGCGCTCGCCACCGCGGACCAGCGCCTCGAGCACCACCAGGCGGCGTGCCAACGCGGAAGGCAGCTGGCCGAGGCCCGTGCGCGCGGCGAGCGGGCGCAGCAGGCCCTGGCCGAGCTCGCGGCGACGTCCGTGACCGAGGCTGCGCTGGTCGCGTCAGTCGAGGGGCACCGACGTGCCGCCGCGGTGCTGCCGACGGCTCTCCGCGCCGAGACCGCGGCCGACGCGGAGCGCGAGGCGGAGGCCGCCGCGTCGCACCACGTGGCTGCCGTCGCCCCGGTCCTCGGGCTGCCCCCCGCCGACATCACGCCAACAGCACTGGCGGAGGCCGCGACCCGGTCCAGCGAGGCGCGGGCCGTGGCCGAGTCCTGGCTCCCCCGCGAGCTGGAGCTCCGTGACGAGCGCGCACGCCTCACCTCGCTGTCGGCGCAGAGGGCTCGGCTCGCGGCGAAGATGGCAGCGGACGACGACGAACGCGCGCGCCTCGCCGCCGCGCGTGACCGGGGTGAACCTGCGCTGCTCGAGATCCGCACGCTGGCCAGCCAGGCCGAGTCCTCCCGCCTGGCCGTGGAGGTCGCGGAGAGCGGGCTGGGCGCCGCGCGGCAGGTCGTCCAGCTGACCTCCCAGCTCGCCGACGCCAGGGCTCTCCTCGACGTGTCGACGCGGCGCGCGCTTGACCTCAAGGAACAGCATCTCGACCTGCGCGAGCAGCGCATCTCGGGGATGGCCGCAGAGCTGGCGGGCAGTCTTGCCGCCGGTTGTACCTGCCCGGTCTGCGGCAGCGCGGAGCACCCGATGCCCGCCACTGCGTCACAGAGCGTCAGCCGCGCCGACGAGGACCTCGCTCGCCAGCGCTCCGAGGACGCCGACTTCGAGCGCCAGGCGGTCAAGGAGTCCGTGACCGCTCTGGAGACCCAGCTCGACGGAGCGCGATACCGCAGTGAGGACCGCGACGCGGCGCAGTGGCAGGAGGCCATGCACGACGCCACGACCCTTCACCAGCAGAGTGCCGCCGCCCTCATCCGGCTCGAGACGCTGGAGGTCGAGCTCAGGTCGATCGAGAAGCGCGACCACGAGCTCGTCACGAGCCTTGCCACCTCCCGCGCGACCCTGGAGGCCACGACGCAGCGACACGCCGAGGTCGAGCGCCGGTGCGAGCGGCTCGCGGCGGAGCTGGCCGAGCTCTTGTCGGCACACCCCGACGCTGGATCGGTCACGGCGCTGGTCGTCCGGCACTCCCAGACGGTCGAGCTCCTCGAGGAGGCCCGCGACGCGCTGACCCGTCACGAGCGCGCCGCCCACGAGCTGTCGCAGGCGACGGCCGGCGCGGAGTCCGCCGCACGGACCCAGGGCTTCGGGTCGCTCGCCGCCGCGATGGCCGCCGTGCTTCCCGGCGAGGAGGCTGCGGCCCGCTCGTCCCTGCTCGACACCAGACGGGCCACCCGCACCGCCGCGACGAAGGTGCTCGAGGAGCCGACCGTCATCGAGGCGCTGGAGGAGCCGTGTCCCGACCTGAGCGCCCTCACCTCCGCCGTGCGTGATGCAGGCGCCGCCCGGGACCATGCTCACGCCGCCCACCAGCAGGCCGCCGCCCGGACGGGCCGGCTGGAGGCCCTCGGCGCCGAGCTCGCACGAGAGGTCACGTCCTGGGAGCCGGTGCGTCGCGAGCACGCGTTGACGGCCGGTCTCGCCTCGCTGGTCGAGGGCCGCAGCGCCGACAACCTGCTCAAGATGCGGCTCTCGGCGTACGTCCTCTCCGAGCGGCTGCGCCAGGTCGTGGCCGCGGCCAACGAGCGGCTGGGGCACATGACCGACCAGCGGTACACCCTCGAGCAGACCGACGAGAAGGGCGCTGGGGAGCAGCGGGGAGGCCTCAGCCTGCGGGTCCGCGACGAGTGGAGCGGCAAGCAGCGGGACCCAGCCACGCTGTCGGGTGGTGAGACGTTCCTGGTCTCTCTGGCCCTCGCCCTGGGGCTCGCCGACACGGTGAGCCATGAGGCCGGGGGGACCCAGCTCGACACCCTGTTCATCGACGAGGGCTTCGGCGCCCTGGACGCCACCACGCTCGACGGGGTGATGGACACGCTCGACTCCCTGCGCGACGGTGGCCGTGTCGTCGGCCTGGTCAGTCACGTCGCCGAGCTGCGCAACCGGGTGCCCTCCCAGCTGGAGGTCCGCAAGGCCCGGCAGGGCTCGACCCTCTGCGCAACTGTGACAAGTGGCTAGCCACTAGGGTCGTGCCATGGCCCCGAACGAGATGGATCCGACGTTCCTGGCGCTGCCCTACGAGCGGCTTGCCCAGGTGGCTCTCGAGCGGGCCCGCGACTTCGGTGTGAGCCACGCCGACTTCCGGTTCGAGCGCAACCGCCACCAGTACTTCTCGGTGCGCGACGGCGCGCTCGAGGGCGCGCAGGATGCCGAGGACCTCGGGTTCGCGGTGCGCGTGATCCTCGACGGCGCCTGGGGCTTCGCCTCCGGCGTGGCGCTGACCGAGTCGGAGGCAGTCACCGTCGCCGAGACCGCCGTGACGGTCGCCCGGGTCGCGGCGAAGATGACCAGCCGCCGGGTCGAGCTCGCTCCAGAGCCGGTCCACCAGGACGCCACGTGGATCTCGTCGTACGACGTGGACCCGCTGGACGTCCCCCTCGCCGTGAAGACCGGCCTGTTCGCCGGCTGGACGCGCGAGCTCCTCGCCGCCGAGGGTGTCGACCACGCGACGGGGAGCCTGCAGCAGGTCCACGAGAACAAGTACTACGCCGACCTCGGCGGCTCCTCGATCACCCAGCAGCGGGTCCGCCTCGAGCCCCACCTGGAGGTGCACGGCACCGACCCGACGACCGGTGCGTTCGACTCCATGCGGACCATCGCGCCACCTGTCGGGCGCGGCTGGGAGTACCTCGCCGGCGACTTCTTCGACTTCGACGCCGAGCGCGCCGAGCTGCCCGCCCTGCTGCGCGAGAAGCTCGCCGCTCCGAGCGTGCAGGCGGGTGTCTACGACCTGGTGATCCACCCCTCCAACCTGTGGCTGACCATCCACGAGTCGGTCGGTCACGCGACCGAGCTCGACCGAGCGCTGGGTTACGAGGCCAACTACGCGGGCACCTCGTTCGCGACCTACGACAAGCTCGGCACGCTCGCCTACGGCTCACCTGTCATGCACGTCACGGGCGACCGCACCACCGAGCACGGCCTGTCCACCGTCGGCTACGACGACGAGGGCGTCGAGGCCCAGTCGTGGGACATCGTCCGCGACGGCATCCTGGTCGGCTACCAGCTCGATCGCGAGATGGCCCACACCTACGGCGCCGAGCTCAACGGTGGTCGCTCCAACGGGTGTGCGTACGCCGACTCGCCCGGCCACGTCCCCATCCAGCGGATGGCCAACGTCTCGTTGCAACCGGCCGCCGACGGCCCCGATACCGAGGGACTGATCAGCCGGGTCGACCGCGGCATCTACGTGGTCGGCGACAAGTCCTGGTCGATCGACATGCAGCGCTACAACTTCCAGTTCACCGGTCAGCGGTTCTACCGCATCGAGGACGGGCAGCTCCGGGGCCAGCTGCGTGACGTCGCCTACCAGGCCACCACCACCGACTTCTGGGGATCGATGGAGGCGGTCGGCGGGCCGCAGACCTACGAGCTCGGCGGGGCCTTCAACTGCGGCAAGGCGCAGCCCGGGCAGGTCGCGTCGGTCAGCCACGGTGCGCCCTCGGCGCTGTTCCGCGACGTCCGCATCCTGAACACCACCGAGGAGGGAACGGTCCGATGAGCGTCGGTGTGAGCAGGAACCGCCCGCAGCGGCTCGTCGAGCACGCACTGGAGACGTCCACCTCGGAGCAGTGCATCGCGATCGTCAGCGACACGACCAGCGCCAACCTGCGCTGGGCGAACAACACCCTGACCACCAACGGCGTCATGCACTCCGTCGACGTCACCGTGATCGCCTTCCAGGGTGGAGGCAACGCCTCGGTCAGTGGCACCGCTGTCTCCCTCGAGCAGGTGTCCGCCCTGGTGGCCAGCGCCGACCGTGCAGCAGCCGTCGCCGACGCCGCTGAGGACCGCGCCGACCTCGTCACCGGTGACGTCACGCGCGACTGGGACGACGAGCCCGGCGAGACCTCGATCCAGGTCTTCGACCAGTTCGCCGCCCAGCTCGGCGAGGCTTTCCGCCAGTCCGACGCCGAACGACGCATCCTCTACGGCTTCGTCTATCACGAGGTCACCACGACCTACCTGGGCTCCTCCACCGGGCTGCGCCTGCGCCACGTGCAGCCGACGGGACACTACGGCTGCACCGGCAAGAACGCCGAGCTGACCAACAGCGCGTGGGTGGGCGGTGCCACCCGCGACTTCGCCGACGTCGACGGCACCCGGATGGCCGCCGACCTCGCGACCCGCCTCTCCTGGGGAGAGCGCCGGATCGACCTG
>NZ_JAOPXP010000112.1 GCF_025965085.1 Marmoricola sp. | reverse complement strand
GTCTCAGATCTCGGTGGCGGTGCCGCCGGCAGCCGCGATTTTCTCCTTGGCGGAGCCCGAGAAGCCGTTCGCGGACACCTGGACGGCGACCGAGATGTCGCCCTGGCCGAGCACCTTGACGGGCTGGCCCTTGCGGACGGCGCCCTTGGCGACCAGGTCGGCGACGCTGACGTCGCCACCCTCGGGGAACAGGTCGTTGATCCGGTCGAGGTTGACGACCTGGAACTCGACCTTGAACGGGTTCTTGAACCCCTTCAGCTTGGGCAGGCGCATGTGGATGGGCATCTGCCCACCCTCGAACGCCGCCGGCACCTGGTAGCGGGCCTTGGTGCCCTTGGTGCCACGACCCGAGGTCTTGCCCTTCGAGGCCTCACCACGACCCACGCGGGTCTTGGCGGTCTTGGCGCCGGGGGCCGGACGCAGGTGGTGCAGCTTGAGCGACGACATCAGTCAACCTCCTCGACCGTCACGAGATGACGGACGGTGTGGACCATGCCCCGGAACTCGGGGCGGTCCTCCTTGACGACCACGTCACCGACGCGCTTGAGACCCAGCGAGCGCACGGTGTCGCGCTGGTTCTTCGGGCAGCCGATGGTGGACTTCTTCTGCTGGACCTTCAGACGCGGCATCAGGAAGCCACCTCCTGGCTCACGCCCTCCGGCACCTCGTTCTTCGCGCGGAGCAGGGCTGCCGGGGCAACGTCCTCCACGCGCAGACCTCGACGCGCGGCGACGGCCTCGGGCTCCTCGAGGGAGCGCAGCGCCTCCACCGTGGCGTGCACGATGTTGATCTGGTTGGAGGAGCCGAGCGACTTGCTGAGCACGTCGTGGATGCCGGCGCACTCGAGCACCGCACGCACCGGGCCACCGGCGATCACACCGGTACCGGGAGCGGCCGGACGCAGGAGTACGACGCCCGCGGCCTTCTCGCCCTGGACGGGGTGAGGGATGGTGCCCTGGATACGGGGGACGCGGAAGAAGGACTTCTTCGCCTCCTCGACACCCTTGGCGATCGCGGCCGGAACTTCCTTGGCCTTGCCGTAGCCGACACCGACCATGCCGTCGCCGTCCCCGACGATCACGAGGGCGGTGAAGCTGAAGCGACGACCACCCTTGAC
This sequence comes from Marmoricola sp., assembly GCF_025965085.1. Classification (GTDB taxonomy): domain Bacteria; phylum Actinomycetota; class Actinomycetes; order Propionibacteriales; family Nocardioidaceae; genus Marmoricola. Next base: position 1,521 of record NZ_JAOPXP010000112.1, on the reverse strand, counting down.
GACCTTGGCGACACGGTTGATGGCGACGACGCGCTCGATGTAGGTGCTCTTGTCGGCACCGTCTCGGCCGCGATTGTCGCGGCCTCCACGACGCTCACCACCGCCGGCGCGTCCTCCGCGCTGGGGTCCGCTCATGAGTTCTACCTCTTCCGTTTCTAAAAGCTTTGGGTGATCAGAAGGTCAGGCCGCCCTCGCGGGCGCCGTCCGCAAGGGCCGCGACGCGGCCGTGGTACTTGTTGCCGGCGCGGTCGAAGACCACGCCCTCGACACCAGCGGACTTCGCGCGCTCGGCGACGAGCTCGCCGACCTTGCGGGCCTTGGCCGTCTTGTCGCCCCCGATCGAGCGGATGTCGGCCTCCATGGTCGAGGCGTACGCGAGCGTCCGCCCCACCAGGTCGTCGACCACCTGCACGGTGATGTGCTTCGAGGACCGGGTCACGACCAGGCGCGGGCGCTCGGTGGTGCCGCTGACCTTCTTGCGTCCACGGATCTGACGACGCGTGCGCGACGCCACCCGGGCCGCGGTGTGCTTGCCAGTCTTGAGTGCGATAGCCATCGTCACTTACCAGCCTTTCCGACCTTGCGGCGAATGTGCTCTCCGGAGTAACGCACGCCCTTGCCCTTGTAGGGCTCGGGCTTGCGCAGCTTGCGGATGTTGGCGGCGACCTCGCCGACGAGCTGCTTGTCGATGCCCTGGACACCGAGCCTGGTGGGCCCGTCGACGGTGAACGTGATGCCGTCGGGGGCGTTGAACGTGATCGAGTGCGAGTACCCGAGCTGGAACTCCAGCTGCGTCGGGCCCTTGGAGAGCACGCGGTAACCCACGCCGACGATCTCGAGACGCTTCTCGTAGCCCTCGGTGACACCGACGACCATGTTGTTGATGAGTGAACGAGTCAGCCCGTGAAGGGCCCGGCTCTCCCGCTCGTCGTTGGGACGCTTCACCTCGAGGGTGCCCGCACCGTTCTCGACGGTGATGGGAGAAGCGACCGTGTGGCTGAGAGTCCCCTTGGGGCCCTTCACCGTGACGGTGTTGGACTCCACCTGAACGTCGACCCCGGACGGAACCGGGACGGGCAGCTTGCCAATGCGCGACATTGCTATTCCTCCTGGTTCCTGGTCACCAGACGTAGGCGAGGACTTCCCCACCTACGCCCTTGCGGTTGGCCTGACGGTCTGTGAGCAGACCCTGGCTGGTCGAGATGATCGCGACGCCGAGGCCACCGAGCACCTTGGGCAGCGCTGTGTGCTTGGCGTACACGCGCAGGCCGGGCTTGCTGATCCGGCGTACGCCGGCGATGGAGCGCTCGCGGTTGCGGCCGTACTTCAGCTGGATGTCGAGCGTCTTGCCGACGACGTCCTCGTGGTCGGAGACCTCGAAGGAGGTGATGTAACCCTCCTGCTTGAGGATCTCGGCAACGCCCTGCTTCAGCTTGCTGTACGGCATCGACACCGAGTCGTGGTACGCCTGGTTGGCGTTGCGCAGACGCGTCAGCATGTCTGCGATCGGGTCAGTCATGG
>NZ_JAOPXP010000100.1 GCF_025965085.1 Marmoricola sp. | reverse complement strand
GAACCTGTCGCGAGACACCGCTCCTCACCCAACCGAGAGGCACGACATGAGCACCGCACGCACCATCCGATCGAACCGCTGGAAGCTGGCCGCGTTGGTCACCGTGGGAGGGCTGGCCCTCAGTGGCTGCGGGTCCCGTCCGGGCGCCTCAGAGGGCGGCGGGAAGGCCAAGGACGCCGGTGGCGTCGTCAACATGGTGATGGCCCCCGACCCGGTGTGGAAGTGGATGGAGGACCAGGGCATCAAGCAGGAGATGGAAGAGGCGGCCAAGATCCAGGTCCTCACCTCCTCGTCGTGGGACGAGTTCGGTGTGTACGCCGGTGGCCACGCGGACGTCGTCTCGGCCGCCTCCTACGAGGTGCCGGAGCTGGAGAAGCAGACCGGCGAGCCCGCGACCATCTTCGGCAAGTTCAACTCCGACCGCAGCATCCTCGCCGTCCCGAAGAACAGCACGGCCAAGGACATCTGCGACCTCAAGGGCAAGAAGATCGTCACTCACAGCGCCGTCTCCATCACGATCATGTGGGGCGTCTACGCCAAGGAGTTCTGCGGCCTCGACCTGCGCGCCGGGGGCGGCGACTACGAGCTCGTGGTGACCGACCCGCAGAACGCTGCCGGCCTGATCGCCCGCGGTGACGCCGACGCCGGCCTGCTGCTGCCCGACTTCTCCATCCCGCAGCTGTCCAGCGGCGACCTGAAGCCGCTCTACGACTCCAAGTCCGTCTCCCAGATCTACGCCGAGAAGTTCAGCTCCGACCCGCAGGAGACCACGCACCCGCAGAACAACGTGTTCGTGGCCCGCAAGGCCTGGGTCGAGAAGAACCCCGACGAGGCAGCCTTCCTGATCAAGGTCTGGGACCGCGGCGTGCAGGAGTGGGCCAAGAACAAGGACAAGATCATCGAGGCCTACCCCGAGGACTTCGCGGCGGAGACGCCCGGCGAGAAGAAGTTCATCAAGGACTGGCTGAACAACACCTACGACTGGTTCGTGCCGACCACCTACCTCGACGAGGCCTGGGTGAAGAGCGAGACCGAGCTGTTCGACCTGATGAAGAAGACCGGGTTCGTCAAGGACGACGTCCCGACGCCGGACTTCACAGTTCTCCCGAAGAGCTGACGCCTCCGAGGCATGGAAGGAGCTGGACGTGAGTGACCAACTGTTGGACAGACCACCTGAGCTGGTGGTGAAGGTGGAGGCCGGCGAGGCCACCGCCCGCAAGACGGCCTCCCGTCGCAAGATGCGTCAGACCGCGTTCATCGTGGCCGGATGGATCGCGATGGTGCTGGTGTGGGAGTTCGGGTCCTGGTGGTTCGGCGCCCGGATCCTTCCCCGCCCGCACGAGGTGGTGCTGGAGATGGGGGAGATCCTCGGCAACGGCAACTTCGCCTCGGACTTCACCGCCAGCGTGCTCAAGACGTTCGCCGGGTTCGGCGTCGCCGCCGCCGTGGGGGCGCCGATCGGCTACCTGATGGGTCGCTACGGCTACTGGCGGGCCTTCTTCCACGACGGCGTGACGATCGCCGGGACGATTCCCGCGATCGTCTACGCGGTGATGTCGCTGATCGTGTTCGGCCTCTCGAACCTCGGGCCGATCCTGGCGGTCGCCCTGGTGTCGGCGCCCTACGTCGCGTTGAACGTCGCTGAGGGCATCCGAGGCGTTGACAAGTCGCTGATCACCATGAGCGAGGCGTTTGGTCGCAGCGCGAAGCAGATCCGGCGCGAGGTCCTGATCCCGACCATCGTCCCGTTCGTGTTCGCCGCAATCCGGATGTGCTTCGCGGTCGCGTGGAAGGTGGAGGCGCTCACCGAGGTCTTCGGCGGCCGCAACGGCGTCGGTTTCCAGATCCGCACCGAGTACCAGCTCTACTCGATCTCCGGGGTGCTGGCCTGGATGTTCCTGTTCATCGCCTTCATGCTCGTCATCGAGCGGTTGGTCCTGGCCAAGGCCGAGGCACGTCTCCTCGCCTGGCGCCCCGAGGAGAGGAGCACCGCGCTGTGAGCACCGTCATCGAGAACAGGCGTCGGTCCACGACCGAGATCGCGGAGAGCACACCCGAGTGGAAGCGCCGTCTGACTTCGGACACAGCCGCCCGGCTGACAGCTGGCATCTCCTTCTTCCTCTTCTGGTTGGTCGTGGCCGCGGTGTTCACCCGGGTCCCCGGTCCGGTCGAGGTGGTCCAGAGACTGGGCGACGAGTTCGCTCGCGGGGAGGTGTTCGGAAACTTCGGGGTCACGCTCTACCGCTTCGGGGTGGGAGTCGCCCTGGCCACGGTGTTCGGCATCGTCATCGGCGTGATGATGGGTCTCTCGAAGCTGTCGAGGGCGTTCTTCGAGAGCCCCGTCCTGGTGGGTCTGTCGATCCCGGCGATCATCTGGTCGTTCCTGACCGTGATGTGGTTCGGTTTCGGTGACACCAGCCCGATCGTCACGACGTTCCTCACGGCTGTCCCCTTCGTGATCATCAACGTCGCACAGGGGGTTCGAGGTGTCTCCCGTGACCTGCGGGACATGTCATCGACCTACCAGGTGCCGCTGCTCCGGCGGATGCGCGACCTCGTGCTCCCGGCCGTGACCGGCTACGTCGCCGCCGGCATCCGGTTCGCCGTGATCATCGGCTGGAACGGCGTGCTGCTCGCCGAGTGGTTCGGCGGTTCGGGAGGCGTCGGCTACCGGGCCCGCTTCTGGTACGACGCCAACCGGTACGGCGGGTTCGCCGCCTGGGTCGTGCTGTTCGTCGGCTTCATCGTCATCCTCGACCGGCTCGTGCTGGATCGGGCCATCAGTCGTGCGTTCCGCTGGCGCGACAACTCCGCCTGATCCACCCGCCACATCCACCATTCCGTCGTACGTTTCACCGTCAGGAGATTTCCATGGCCGTCCTCACCGTGAGGGACCTGAGCAAGACCTTCAACGTGGGCACCCCCCGCGCCAGCCGCGTGCTGGACAACATCTCGTTCGAGGTGCAGGGTCAGACCTTCGTCTCGATCGTCGGCCCCTCGGGCTGCGGTAAGAGCACGCTGCTCAACATCATCTCCGGCGTCGAGGAGCACACCTCCGGGGACATCTCACTGAAGAGTGACCAGGGAGGCGACGCCCGCATGGGCTACGTCTTCCAGGACCCGCGGCTGCTTCCGTGGCGCAGCGTCATGAAGAACATGATGTACGTCCAGGACGAGCTCAACGAGGAGACGACGGCACGCGCCCGTCGCTACCTGGACATGGTGGGACTCGCGAAGAACGCTGACTTCTTCCCCGGACAGCTGTCCGGTGGCATGCAGCAGCGCGTCGGGATCGCCCGTGCCTTCGCGGTCGAGCCGGACCTGCTGCTGATGGACGAGCCCTTCAGCCACCTCGACGCGATCACCGCACGGGGCCTGCGTGCCCAGCTGCAGGACATCTGGGCACAGTCTAAGAAGACCGTGGTCTTCGTCACGCACGACGTGGTCGAGGCCGTGGAGCTCTCCGACCGGATCATCGTGCTGCAGCCAGGTGGTCGGATCTATGAGGACATCACGATCGACCTGCCGCGTCCCCGTCGGCAGTCCGACCCCACGGTGGCCACGCTCCAGGCCGAGGTACTCGCGCGCCTGGAGAAGATGAAGGCCGCGACCCAGGTCGCCGCGCCCGTGGCCTAGCTGCCACTCGCCACCACCAGATCCCGACCAGCATCACGGTCGAGACCGCGCGCGCCCGCGGGTGCGTCGTCCGACCGATGTCTCTACCTACCCGACTGGAGCCCCCATGAGCAAGCAGCTGAAGGCTGCCCCCGGTGTCAGCCTCGACGCCAGTGAGCAGGAAGGCGTACGCGACGTCGTACGCACCGTGATCGAGGAGGTTCGCCGAGAGGGCGACTCGGCGGTCCGCAAGTACTCCGCGCAGTTCGACAACTGGTCACCCGACTCCTTCCTCCTGGGCCGTGACCAGGCGGAGGAGATCGTGGCAGCGCTTCCCCAGCAGGTGGTCTCGGACATCCTCGAGGTGCAGGCCAACGTGCGCCAGTTCGCCCAGCTGCAGCTGGAGTCGATGCACTCCTTCGAGAGCGAGGTCTCTCCCGGTGTGTTCCTCGGGCAGAAGCACCTGCCGATCAGGGCCACCGGTGCCTATGTCCCGGGTGGACGCTACGCGCTGACCGCCTCGGCGCACATGACCGTGGTGACGGCCAAGGTGGCCGGTGTCGAGCGGGTGACCGCGTGCACGCCGCCCATCCGCGGTGAGCTCCCCGTCGCCACGATCGCCGCCCTGCACCTCGCCGGCGCCGACGAGATCCTGATGCTCGGGGGAGTGCAGGCTGTTGCAGCACTCGCGCTCGGCACCGAGACGATCGGACGCGTCGACCTGCTGGCCGGGCCGGGCAACGCGTACGTCGCCGAGGCCAAGCGCCAGCTCTTCGGCGAGGTCGGCATCGACCTCTTCGCCGGCCCGACCGAGATCCTCGTGATTGCCGACGAGCACGCCGACCCGTTCATCGTGGCCGTCGACCTGCTCAGCCAGGCCGAGCACGGACCGGACTCGCCCGCCGTCCTGATCTCCACCTCCGAGGACGTGGCTCGCCAGGCGATGGAGCACGTCGAGAAGCTGTTGCCGGGCATGTCCACCAACGACATGGCCGGGCCGGCCTGGCGTGACCACGGCCAGGTGCACGTCGTCGAGGACCTCGACGAGGCCTTTGCCCTCGCCGACACCTTCGCGAGCGAGCACGTGCAGGTCCTGACCGCCGAGCCCCGGCTCGCGCTCGAGCGCATGCACCACTACGGCGCGTTGTTCCTGGGCGAGGGCACGTGCGTCTCCTACGGGGACAAGGTCATCGGCACCAACCACGTGCTCCCGACCCGCGGTTCGGCGCGCTACACAGGCGGTCTGTGGGTCGGGAAGTACCTCCGTACCGTGACCTACCAGGAGGTCACAGACCCGGCGGCCAGCGCGCGGCTCGGCGAGCTGTGCGGTCGCACGGCCCGGGTGGAGCGCTTCGAGGGACACGCCCGCTCCGGCGACGTCCGGGCGGCGAAGTTCGGCGACGCCACGCTGCCGTGGGTCGACCAGACTCCCGTCCTGTCCTGACCTGACCCGAGAGCGACACCACTTCCCATGAGAGGTCCCCGATGACCAGCACCGCACGCCCCGGTCGCACCGTCGACATCCACGCCCACGTGTTCACCCCCGAGTGCCAGGCCCTCGTCGAGGGCCTGATGTCGCCCGAGATGGAGCCCTTCAGCTACTTCGGCGGCGACGAGACCAACGCCTACCAGGTCGGGCACGTCAAGGAGATCTTCCCCAAGGCCACCGACCCGGCAGTACGGCTGGCCGACATGGACGAGATGGGCATCGACGTACAAGCCATCTCCGTCGCCCCGCCCGGGTACTTCTACTGGGCCGACCCGGAGCTGGCGCGTGAGCTGTCCCGGATGCAGAACGAGAACCTGGCCAAGATCGTGGCCGACCACCCCGACCGGTTCGTGGGCCTCGCCACCGTCCCGCTCCAGGACGTGCGCTCCGCGGTCGAGGAGCTCGAGCGCACCGTGAAGGAACACAACTTCCGCGGCGTCGAGATCAACACGAACGTGATGGGTCTGGACCTCGACGACCCCCGCTTCCGCCCGTTCTTCGCCAAGGCCGAGGAGCTCGACGTCGTCGTGCTACTGCACCCCAACGGGTTCACCGGGGGTGAGCGGCTGCGCAAGTACTACCTGACCAACGTGGTGGGGAACCCGCTCGACACCACCCTCGCGCTGACCCGGATCATCCATGGCGGGGTGCTCGAGGATCACCCCGACCTCAAGCTGGTCGCGGTCCACGGAGGCGGGTACCTGCCCTTCTACTCCTCGCGGATGGACCACTCCTACGACCTGCGGCCCGAGGGGCGTCACCACATCTCGCGGCCCCCGAGCAGCTACCTCAAGCAGGTGTACGTCGACTGCCTGGTCTTCGACTCCGTGCACCTGGAGTTCCTCATCCAGCAGATGGGCGCGGACCACGTCGTGGTCGGCACGGACTATCCCTTCGACATGGGCCACTACGACCCGCTGGGTCAGATCGACGGGGTCACGTCGCTCTCGGAGGACGACCGCGTCGCCATCCGGGGCGGCACGGCGGCCCGCCTGCTCAAGCTCGACGACTGAGAGGCCCGGACCGCATGGACGCGATCCAGGTCGCCGTCGTCGGTCTCGGCTGGTGGGGCCAGAACATCATCGGCCAGGTGGCCCAGAGCGAGCTCCTGTCCGTCCGGACCGGTGTCGATCCGGACGCCGCGGGACGGGCCCGCGCCGAGGCCCTCGGCGTACCCACCACGGCTGACTTCGCGAGTGCGCTCGAGGATCCGGCGATCGACGCGGTCATCCTGTGCAGCCCGCACCGGATGCACTCCTACCAGGTCGTCGCGGCAGCGCGCGCCGGCAAGCACGTGTTCTGTGAGAAGCCCTTCAGCACCAGCTCCGTCGACTCGGACCGGGCACTGGAGGCGGTGGCGACGGCAGGGGTTCGCCTCGGGATCGGTCACGAGCGTCGGTTCGAGTCGGCGGTCGTGGAGATGCGGGAGCGGCTGGACTCCGGAGACTTGGGCGTCCCACTCGTGTTCGAGGGCACGTTCAGCCAGGACAAGTTCCTGGCACTCCCTGCTGACAACTGGAGGCTGTCCAGCGAACACGCACCGGTCGGCCCGCTGTCGGCGACCGGGATCCACCTGGTCGACCTGGCGATCGCGATGATGGGATCGCCCACGCAGGTCTGGGCGCAGCTCTCCACGCGGGCGACGTCGTTCGAGAACGGCGACAACCTCACGATCACCATGACCTTCGCCGACGGCGGCACGGCGGTCATCACCGCGGTGCTCACCACCCCCTTCATCGGACGCGTGTGCGTCATGGGTTCGCAGGGCTGGATGGAGATACGCGACCGGAGCCATCCCGAGTCGCCGACCGGCTGGGACGTCACCACGACACATCGTGACGGGTCGCCCGAGCTCCGGTTCTTCGAGCCGGAGCCAGCCGTGCTGATCAACCTCGAGGCCTTCGCCCGGTCAGTGATGGGGAAGGCGGAGTACCCCGTGACCCTGGGCGAGATTCGTTCGAACGTGCGCGCGTTCGAGGCGATCACGCGATCCGCCCTCACCGGCCAGGTGGAGACAGTGTGACGCTGGTGCGGTCAGGTGGTCGGCAGTGTCTCGATGCCGGGCTCGGCCACCAGGCCCACGGCGTCGATCCCGCGGACGGCGCACTCCTCGTCGACGTCCGAGACGTCGCCGCTCACGCCGACCGCACCGAGCAGGACGCCCGCCGCATCGCGCACCAGCACGCCGCCGGGGGCCGGAGCCAGGCGGCCTCCGGAGGCCGCAGCCAGCGTGCCGAAGAACACCGGTTGCTTCTCCGCGCGCCCGGCGAGCTCCCGTGAGCTCATGCCCATCCCGACGGCGCCGTACGCCTTGGCGATGGCGATCTCGGGACGCAGGATGCCCGATCCGTCCTCGCGTTTGAGCGCCACCAGGTGCCCCCCGGGGTCCAGCACCACGACGGTGAGCGGCGCGGCGTCGATCCTCCGTGCGTGCTGCAGGGTGGCGTCGGCGATCGCGTCGGCGTGGGTGAGCTTCATCGTGACCTGCTCTCGTCGAGGATCTCGAGGATGGCCGCGGCGTCGGCGTCACCGAGACCGGCGGCGACTCCCCGTTCGTACAGGGGCAGGGACGCGTCGAGCACGGGAGTCTGCAGCCCTACGGACGCAGCGAGCTCCTGGACCAGCCCCACGTCCTTGACGAACATCGACACCTTGGCCGTGGCGGGCAGGTAGCTCCGGTCGACCATCAAGGGTCCGCGCTTGTCGAAGATGACCGAGCCTCCAGCTCCGTCACGGACGGTGTCGTAGAGCTGTTGAGGGTCGAGACCCGCGCGGACGCCCAGTGCGAAGGCCTCCGCGGTCGAGGCGTTGTGGATGGCCACCAGGAGGTTGGCCACGAGCTTCATCGTGGTGCCGTTGCCGAACGGTCCCAGGTGCTGGACCGAACGGGCGAAGACCTCGAGGAAGGGCCTGACCTTCTCGAAGGAGGCCGGGTCACCACTGCCGAGGACGACCACATCGCGCAGGAGTGCCTGGGCACCCGTGCCGCTGAGGGGGCAGTCGAGCAGCACGGCTCCGGCGGACTCGAGGATCTCGCGGCAGGCACCCTTGACCTCCAGCGAGAGCGTCGAGGTCTCGACGACCACCAGTCCAGGCCGAGCAGCCCGTGCCAGCTGCTGGCAGACCAGCAGGACTGCCTCGGCGCTCGGCAGCGACGTGATGACGACCTCCGCGGCCTCGGCGACGGCTGCGACATCGGCAGCCGGCCGCCCCCCGGAGGCGGCGAACGCCTCGACGGCAGCAGCGGAGACATCGGTCCCGTGGACCTCGTGCCCGGCCCTGACCAGGTGGCCGGACATCGCCGACCCCATGATGCCCAGCCCGATCATGCCGACGACGCCCATCTGGTCCTGCCCTTCTCCGTGCCTTCAGGTGTCCGTCCACCCTAGGAGCCGTCACCATCGCCTGACTGTGGCTGAAACCGTCAGAGACGGGGGCCGACACTCACTGATACCGCCGCTGCGTCAGGGTGTCGTACGCCGCAGCAGCAGGTCGCACGCGAGCCGGGTGGTGGGGTCGTCGATCCGGAGGTTGGAGACCTTGCTCGCGCGGTGGAGACGGTGCCGCAGGGTCGTCACGTGCACTCCGAGCGAGGCGGCGGCCGCGGAGGCAGACCCGCACTCAGCGAGGTAGGCCCGCAGCGTGAGCACGAGGTCGCCCCCGTTGCGCTCGTCGTGTGCGAACAGCGCGTCCAGCCCGGAGAGGCTGGTGCCGGTGGGCAGCCGGGTGAGAAGGTCGCGGACGAGCACCTCCGCCTCCACGTCGCGGAAGTGCACGCACCGCGGCCCACGCTGGCCGTCGAGGGCCGCCAGGGCACCGACTGCCTCGTCGCGGAGGCGTGGCATCGAGCTGAGTCGGGAGTCGGTCCGGCTGACGGCGACGACCAGGGGCGCCAGGGGCCCGGACCCGGCCAGGCGGACGATCTCCTGGCCGACACGCAGAGCGCTCTCGTCGGCTGCATCGGCGGGAACCGCGACCACCACCAGTGCGCCGGGTCCGAACCGGGTCACCGCCGCCGGGCGGCGGAAGGACTCGCAGCACAGCCTCACGTGATCGCTGAGCCGGCTCCAGGCGTCCTCCGGGTCGGACTCGACGGCCGGCGCCTGGCTGGACACGGCGAGCACGGTGAAGGTGCAGCCTGCTGGGAACCCGAGCTCGGCCGCTGACGCGGCGCCCTCGGGGTCGCCGCCGAGCAGGACCTGGACGTGTCGGAGCCGGCGCTCCTCCTCGGCGTCGACCTGCTCCAGGTGACGCAGCAGGTGCGGCACCGCGGAGTCGGCGGCGCGACGCAGGGCGTCCTCGGCCCCGGCCGGCAGTGGGGTGTCGCCCTCGGCCACCCAGACCACGCCCAGCTGTCGCCTACCCGCCCGGACCGACGTGATCAGCCTGCGACGGGCCTGCCACGGCCCGTCGGCCAGGTCGACCACGTCCGAGGTGGTGCGGAGTCGCTGGAGACTGCCGGTGGCGGAGAGGTGGTCGAGCCAGGGATCCGGGATGCGGCGGCCGAGGATCGCCTCGGCGCGCCCGCGGTCCATGTCCCCGACGAAGGCGGAGTAGGCCAGCACGCGGAACGATGCGTCCTCGAGAATGACGGGGCCTCCGACGAGGGCTGCCATGTCGTCCGCGACGCTGAAGAGGTCGTCGGAACGCCGGTCCCGGTCGGATGTCGTAGCGCCCTCCAGTGCCGCGGCAAGCCCTTGCAGCACCGGCCACCACGGCCGGTCGTCCGTCAGGCACGCGACCGGAAGACCGACACGCTCGGCTCGCTGCGCCAGCTCGCGTCCGGCAGGGGAGGAGGGGTCGAGCCGGACCACCAGGCCCGCGCACCCATGGTCGGCACAGCTCTCCAGGATCTCGCCGATCGGGTTCTCCCCGACCAGCCCTGTAAGCGCGACCAGCTGCCCCACGTCCGGGGTGGTGGCCGCGTCCCAGATGGCCACCGACGTCGTGGGTACGGCGCCGGCCCCGTCGGTGAGCCATCGGAGCGAGCCCGGCTCGACCGACTCCACGAGATCTCGCAGGCTGAGGCCTCGGGGCGCTTCGATCGGTGCGTTCACGGCGCCGAAGATACTCCTATCGGAGCGTCCATGTCTGCCCTCCGACTCATAGTGTCCGGTGTCCCGGGTCCGTTCGGACCCACCGAGACACAGGAGTCACGCGTGGAGATCATCGACCTGTCCCAGGACATCTACCAGGGCATGCAGGTATACCCGGGCCACCTGAAGACCGTGGTCTTCGATCACGCCTCCCACGAGGACACCGCACCTCGGTTCGAGGGTGGCTTCTCGTTCCAGACCAAGGGCTTCATGATCAACGACAACGGACCGACCCACGTCGACTCGTTCTCGCACCTCGATCCCGACCCGAGCGCACAGACGATCGACCAGATGTCGCTGGACCTCTTCTTCGGCCCGGCCGTGTGCCTGGACGTCTCGCACGTGGCTGCGGGCGAGGACATCACCGCCGAGCACCTGGAGGCGGCCGAGGCGGCCGTCGACGTGTCGGTCGAGCGTGGCGACATCCTGCTGCTGCACACGGGCACCCACGGCCGGTTCGCGGGTGACCGGCGCTACCTGACCGACTTCCCCGGTCTGGGGGAGACCGGCAGCGAGTGGATCTACGAGCACGGGGTCAAGACGTTCGGCGTGGACAGCCCGACGCCCGACAACCCGACGAGCAAGAGCTACCCCTGCCACATGATGTGCCGCGAACACCACATCACCCACTACGAGAACCTCACCAACCTCCACCTCCTGATCGGCCGGCGCTTCACCTTCGCGGGCTTCCCCCTCAAGGTGATCGGCGCCCACGGTGGACCCACGCGGGCCGTGGCCATGCTGGAGGAGACCGCGTCGTGAGCCCGGCGCCGTTCAACCCGACAAGTCCGTCGCTGGGCGACCGGGTCGCCGGCCGCACCATGCTGGTCACCGGCGCCGGGAACGGGCTGGGTCGTGCCATCGCCCTCGCGCTCGTCTCCCGCGGTGCGCGCGTCGTCCTGGTCGGGCGCCGCCGCGACACCCTGGAGGCGGTCGCCGCGGAGGCCGTGGGTCTGGCAGGCAGCGTGCGGGTCGCCACCGTGGATGTCGCCGACCCCGGGAGCGTGGCCGAGCTGGCGCGGGAGCTGGGCGACGAGACCGTCGAGGTGCTCGTCAACAACGCCGGGGTGCCGGGGCCGGTGGCGCCGCTCATGGAGATCACGCCCCAGGAGTGGGACGACGTGTTCGCGGTCAACGTGCGCGGCGTCTACCTGATGTGCCAGGCCTTCCTCCCCGGCATGGTGGAAAGAGGGGCCGGTGACGTGATCAACCTGGCCTCGGTCAGCGGCAAGCGACCCCTGACGAGACGGACTCCCTATGCGGCCTCGAAGATGGCCGTCATCGGTCTGACCACCACCCTGGCGTTCGAGGTGGGTCCACTCGGCGTCTCGGTGAACTCGCTGTCTCCCGGGCCCGTGGACGGACCGCGCATGCAGCGCAACTTCGAGATGGAGGCAGCCCGCACCGCGACGACGTACGCCGAGGCCGAGGAGGCCTACGTCTCCAGGGCCGCACTGCACAGGATGCTGACGGAGGAGGAGGTGGCGGCTGCGGTGATCGCGATGCTGCACATGCCTGGCCTCTGCGCTGCCGACATCGACCTGTCCGCCGGCATGGTCGGCCGTTGACGGGGCGACGCCCCGGTCACAGCCGACCGCCGGTGCGGTCGAGAATCTCGCGGACGCGGTGCTTGGCGAGCTCGTTGTAGCGGAGCACGCCGGCTGACGCGGCCGCCTGGTCGCGTCTCTCCATGCCCTCGGTGATCTGTCTCTGCGCCTCGATGAAGTCCTGCGAGGTGACCGGGGTCGAGCCGAAGCTTCGCGTCATCACGGTCTTGATGGAGAGTCGTCCGAACGCCGCCGTCAGGGCCGGGTTGTGTGCGAGCGAGACGAGGAACTCGTGGAAGGCGTAGTTCGCGTCGAGGTAGGCGTCGAAGTCGACGAACCGTTCACCGACCAGAAGCGCCGCCATCGCGTCGAACCGTCGGCGCAGCTCGACCAGCTCGGAGGCGCTGGCGTCCCCGCCGGCGACCTGGATCACCCCGAGCTCGATCACGCCGCGAGCGTCGAACGTCTCGTCGGAGGTGTGCACGTCGAACGGGGTGATCACGTAGCCGCGGGTGGGATCTCGCTGCACCAGCCCGTCCGCGGCCAGCCGGGTCAGCGCGTAGAAGGCCGAGGGGCCGTCGACGTCGAGCTGGTGGGCCAGGTGATCCAGGTCGAGGACCGCGTCGGCGGCGTACTGGCGTTCGAGCACCTGGCGTCGTGCCAGCTGG
>NZ_JAOPXP010000081.1 GCF_025965085.1 Marmoricola sp. | reverse complement strand
CATCACGTCGCTGGGGGAGACCCGCGGTGACTCGCTGGCCGTGGCGGGGGCGTTCGACGTACCCCTCGAGGAGCTGCGCACCGCCTGGCGGCTGACGCTGCCGGCCGCCCTGGCCTGAGCGGACTGGTGAGGCCACCCATCCCGGTGGTGGAGGAGCGAGGAACGAGCATCTCGAGACCACTGCCGGGTCCAGTGAGCCGCTGAGCGGCGCTGCCCCGTCCGTCTCCGGTCGTGAGGCCTGCGCCCCTCCCGCCGCTGGTGCCCACGACCGCGACCTGCCGTCGAGCGGACACTCCTGGCGTTCGCCTGCGCCGACATCGGTCACTCTGCCCATAGAGGCCGTGCGCCCTGAGCGACTTCCATGGCAGGAGACCGCGTGCTGTGTGCCGGGACGGCCGCGCACTCGCGGACGGAAGGGGACGACGCATGAGCTCGGCCTCAGCAGTGGGCTCGGATGCCGACCCGGGGTCGAGCTCGGCCTGGGCGCCGCTGCGGATCGGGCTGTTCCGGGCGCTGTGGATCGGGTCGCTGGTCAGCAACGTGGGCACCTGGATGCAGACCGTCGGGGCGCAGTGGCTGCTGGTCCGCGAGCCGAACGCGGCGACGCTGGTCTCCCTCGTGCAGACCGCCCAGGCACTGCCGGTGCTGCTGTTCGCGATGCCTGCGGGTGTCCTGGCCGACTCGTTCGACCGGCGTCGTCTGCTCATCGGCGTCCAGGCCTTCCAGGTCATGGTCGCGCTGACCCTGACGCTGCTCACGGCTGCGGGGGCGATGACACCGCCGCTGCTCCTGGCCCTGACCTTCGCCCTCGGTGCGGGATCGGCGGTCCAGGCACCGGCGTACCAGGCGGTGGTCCCCGACCTGGTCCCGCGGTCGATGGTCCCCACGGCGGCGGTGCTGGGCTCGATCAACGTCAACCTCGCTCGCGCCGTGGGGCCGGCCATCGCCGGCGTGGTCGTAGCCGGTCTCGGCGTCACCGCGGTGTTCGCGCTCAACGCGGCGACCTTCGTCGTGTTCGCGGCGGTGCTGCTCACCTGGCGGCACCACTCCGACCCGCCGGGAGCCGAGCCCTTCCTGCAGGCGTTGCAGGCCGGGGGGCGCTACGTCCGGCACGCGCCGGTGGTCCGCCGCATCCTGTTGCGTTGCGTGATGTTCGTGGTCCCGGCCAACGTCCTCTGGGCCCTGCTGGCGGTGGTTGCCAACCGGCGGCTCCACCTCGCGGCCGGTGGCTACGGCCTGATGCTGGCGGCGATGGGCATCGGGTCGATCCTGGGCGCCTTCATCCTTCCGCGCACCAAGGCCCTCCTGACCACGGACCAGATGGTCGCCGGCTCGATGGTGCTCTACGCACTGACACTGGTCGTCCTCGTCGTCACACCCACGGCCTGGCTCGGCATCGTGTGTCTGCTTCCAGCCGGCGTCGCCTGGCTCGCGGTGCTGTCGACGCTCAACGCGACGCTCCAGACGTTCCTCCCGGTGTGGGTCCGCGCCCGGGGACTGGCGATCTACCAGCTGGTGATGTTCGGGTCGATGGCGGGCGCCGGTGCGATCTGGGGCCTGGTCGCGCAGGAGCTCGGGCTGACGTGGGCCCATCTGATCGCCGCGTCGCTGCTCGTCATCGGGGCCGCCTCTGCCTGGCTGCTGCCGCTGAGGGACGTGGCCGGCCTCGATCGCGAGCCGGCAGTCTTCTGGCCAGAACCACACCTGGTGCTGGAGGCGGAGGAGCACCCGGGGACGGTGCTCGTGGCGCTCTTCTACACGATCGGGGACGAGACGCGAGAAGAGTTCCTCGAGTTGATGCCGGCGATACGTCGTGTGCGGCGTCGCACCGGGGCGACGTCGTGGCACCTGTTCGTCGACGCTGCGCAACCCGACCGGTACGTCGAGATCTACACCGTCGCCTCCTGGGCCGAGCACATGCTCCAGCACGCCGGTCGGTTGACCGGGTCCGACCGGGAGATCGACCTCCATGCCCGCCGGCTCTCGCAGGAGCCGGTGGTGGCCTTCCACCTGTTCAGCGCCCAGCTGCCCCACACCTGACCGGCCGCTTCGGACGGATACCGTGGCGAAATGCCCCGTCTTCAACCCCAGGACCCCGTAGCGGTTGCCGAGGCGCTCGGACGCGAGGAACCCACCCGGGCCGACCTGAAGCTGCTGAGCAAGCACTTCCTCGCGGTGCTGGCGATGAAGGCGCCGGGGCACTCGGTCGAGGTGCGTGTTCCGCCCTACGCCGCGGCGCAGGTGATCCCGGGCGTCCGCCACACGAGGGGTACGCCGCCTGCGGTGGTCGAGCTCGACGCGGCCACCTGGGTCGCGCTCGCGACCGGGGAGGTGACCTGGGACGCGGCCCTGGCCGAGGGACGGATCCGCGCCTCGGGGCAGCGCGCGGACCTCTCGACGTACCTCCCGCTGATCCCCTGAGGAGACCACCTAGTCTCGAGCCATGCACATCGACGAGCTGCGCTCACGGGTGGACGCCGAGCTTCCACGGGTCAGGCGGGACCTCCAGGACCTCGTCCGCATCGAGTCGGTCAGCGCCGACCCGGCACGCTTCGCCGAGGTGCAGCGCAGCGCGGAGGCGGTGGCCGCGCTCCTCCGTGCCGAGGACTTCGAGGACGTCAGGATCGTCAGCGCCCGCGAGGACGGTCGCGCCCCGGCGGTGCTGGCCCACAAGCCGGCGCCCCAGGGGCAGCCGACGGTGCTGCTCTACGCCCACCACGACGTGCAGCCCGAGAACGACCACGACGAGTGGGACTCACCGCCGTTCGAGCCGACCGAGCGTGACGGCCGCCTCTACGCACGCGGCGCAGCCGACGACAAGGCCGGCATCGTCGCCCACCTGGCCGCGATCAGGGCGCTCGGCGACGACCTCCGGGTGGGCGTGACGATGTTCATCGAGGGCGAGGAGGAGGTCGGGTCCGACACGCTCCCCGACCTGCTCGCGGAGCACCGGGACTACCTCGCAGCCGACGTGATCGTGATCGCCGACTCCGGCAACTGGGACATCGGTGTCCCGGCGCTGACCACCAGCCTGCGTGGGCTGGTGCGCGTCGACATCGCGGTGCGCACGCTCACCCACGCGGTCCACTCGGGCATGTGGGGCGGTCTCGTGCCTGACGCGCTGATGACGCTGAGCCGCCTGATCACCAGTCTTCACGACGACCGGGGCAACGTGTCCGTGGCCGGTCTGCACGCGGGCCCGGCGGCGGACGTCGACTACCCCGAGAAGCGGTTGCTCGCCGAGTCCGGCATCGCCCCCGGCGTCGAGTTCATCGGCTCGGGGACGGCGGTCGAGCGCCTCTGGACGAAGCCCGCGCTGAGCATCACCGGGGTCGATGCCCCCAAGGTGGACGGTGCCAGCAACACCCTCGTCCCGCTCGCGCGCGCCCGGATCTCCCTGCGGATCGCCCCGGGCGACACGACCGCGAACGCCACCGAGTGCCTCCGCGCCCACCTCGAGGCCCACGTCCCCTGGGGCGCCGAGCTCACCTTCACCGTGGTGGACACGGGCGAGCCCACCCAGATCGACGCCAGCGGCCCGGCGTACGACGCAGCACGCTCGGCGTTCGCCGATGCCTGGGACGGCGTTGAGCCGATCGACATGGGGGTGGGTGGGTCGATCCCGTTCATCGCGGAGTTCCTCGACACCTTCCCGCAGGCCAGCGTGCTGGTGACCGGTGTGGAGGACCCGGACACCCGTGCGCACGGAGCCAACGAGGGCCTGCACCTCGCCGAGTTCGAGCGCGTGTGCCTCGCTGAGACGCTGTTGCTGCACCGTCTGGCGTCCCCGACGACGTAGGCAGCCCTGGCGCCGTACCCGACCCAGGTCCGGTCCCGTCGCCCGCGCGGCCCGGGCTAGGGTGAGACCGTGCAGCTCTCCACTGAGGCCGTCCTCGAGCTGCTCCAGTCGGTGGCCGCGGACGTGATCACCCCCCGGTTCCGTTCCCTCTCCGACTCGCAGATCGACGAGAAGTTGCCCGGCGACCTCGTGACGGTGGCCGACCGCGAGGCCGAGGAGCTCATCACCAGGGCGTTGCTCGACGCCTACCCCGACGCAGTGGTGCTCGGCGAGGAGGCGTACGCCGCGCAACCGGACCTGCTGCCTCGCTTCCGCGCCGCCGATCACGCCTTCACGGTCGACCCGGTCGACGGCACCAAGAACTTCGTGCACGGCTCACCCGACTTCGCCGTGATGGTGGCCGAGGTGCTCGAGGGCGAGACGGTCCGCGGCTGGATCTGGCAGCCCGAGCACGAGACGGCGTGGGTGGCCGAGCTCGGGGGCGGCGTACGACGCAACGGGGAGCCGGTCCATCGCGAGCCCGCCGGCGAGCGTCCGCAGGGTGCGACCTCCATCTGGTCGCGGCGGGGTCGCCAGCCGGACGGACTCCCGGTGCTGAACGGCTCGTGGATCTGCTGCGGCGTCGACTACCCCAAGCTGCTCGAGGGGGAGGCCGACTACCTGCTCTACGGGCACACCAACCCCTGGGACCACCTCCCGGGCACGCTGATGGTCCGCGAGGCCGGCGGTGCCGCCGCCCACCGCGACGGGACGCCGTACACCGCCCGCTCGACCTCCGCGGGCCTCGTCGTCGCCGCCGACGAGGAGACCCTGAAACGCGCTCTGACCGGATCTGCCGACCTGTGGCCGACATAGCCCGGACGGCGGGTGCGTAGCCGGTCTTGACAACGCACCGGGTACTGTCCAGACCAGTGATCGCTGTCACCCTCGGGAGCGGGTGAGGCGATCGCGGGGGAGGAGGCTCGGGAGCCTCCCGGGCCGCAGCAACGAAAGGACCGCTGCGTGGCCCCTTCACAGTCGACCCCTGAACTCCCCGTCCCGCCTCGCCCCGGGACGAGCCGCCGTGGCTTCCTCGGCTACGTCGTGGGCGCGTCCACGCTGGTCGTCGCCGCCGACCTCCGCGTCGGCACCCCGGCGTACGCCGCCGTTCCCTCGGCGCCCCAGATCGCCGAGGCCTACGACCTCGAGGACCTCCAGACCGACGCGGCACGACCGACGGCGCAGATGATCACGATCTCCGTCGAGAAGGACGGGACCGCCACCTTCGCGATCCCGCGCATGGAGGTGGGCCAGGGCATCACCACCTCGACGGCCATGATCATCGCCGAGGAGCTGGACCTGCCCGTGAGCAAGGTCCGCGTCAGCCTGGCACCCGCCCGGCCCGAGCTGGTCTTCAACCAGCTGACCGGCGGCTCCAACACGACCGTCTCCACCTTCACCCCGATCAGGGTCGCTGCCGCGATCGCGAAGGGGGCCCTGCTCGAGGCCGCGGCGATCGAGCTCGGCTCGGCGATGGCCCTGCTGAGGTCCAAGGACGGCGTCATCACTGCCCCGGACGGCTCGTCGGTCGGCTACGGCGAGCTGGCCGCCAAGGCGGCGAGCGCAGTCACCAGGAAGGTGCAGGTCGTCCTCAAGCCGAGCGACTCCTTCGAGGTGATCGGGAGGCCGGTCAACCGGGTGGACGCCCGCGACATCGTCACCGGCCGGAAGAAGTTCGCGATGGACCTCGAGGTCCCCGACGCGCTGCCGACGATGGTCTGCCGGCCACCCACGCTGAACGGCTCACCCAAGGCGGTACGCAACCTGTCTGCCGTGAAGGCGATGCCCGGTGTCACCGACGTGGCCATGGTGGACACCGGGGTCGCCGTACGCGCCGCCACCTTCGGACACTGCATCGACGCCGTCCGCGCACTCGAGGTCGACTGGCTGCCCGGGAGCGTCGACGGCGAGTCCGACGCCACGATCCTCCAGGAGCTCCGCGGCGCCCAGGTGCCACTCGTGGTGCCGAAGGTCCCGGTGCTCGCGAAGACGGTCGAGGCCGACTTCACCTTCATGTTCCGCAGCAGCGCCGCACTCGAGCCCTACGCCGCGATCGCCGACGTGCGTGCCGACAGCGCCGAGGTGTGGGCCGGCTTGAAGTCCCCGATCGTCGCGCAGGAGGACATAGCCAAGGCGACGGGACTGCCGCAGGGCAAGGTGAAGGTCAACGTCGTCACCGGTGGCGGCTCCTTCGGGCACAAGCTGTTCGGCGACCACGCAATCGAGGCCGCGAAGATCTCCAAGGCGATGGGCAAGCCCGTCCGGTTGATGTGGCACCGCGCCGACGAGCCGCGCCAGGGCCGGGTCCACCCGATGGCGACCTCGCGCATCCGTGCGACGTACCTCGCCGGCCAGGTCCTCACCTTCGAGCAGCAGCACACCAGCATCGAGACCGACTTCAGCCACGGCCTGGGCGAGATGCTCTCCTCGAGCGCAGCCGAGCTCCCGGCCGGTCTGGGCAACCTCGGCTTCGCGGAGTCCATCTTCCAGCTGACCCAGGAGCTGCCCTACGACTTCGGAGCGGTCACGCAGCAGCTCACCGAGACCGACAGCCGGTTCAACACCGGGAGCATGCGCAACATCTACTCACCCGACGTGCGGTGCGCCAACGAGCTGGTGGTCGACCAGCTGGCCCGCGCGATGGGCAAGGACCCCTACAGGTTCCGCCTGGAGTTCCTCAAGGACGAGCGCACCCGCGCGGTGCTGAGGAGGGCCGCGGAGGTCGGGAGATGGGGACGCTCGATGCCCGCCGGCACCGCGCAGGGCATCGCCATCCACAAGGAGTACAAGGGAGCCACCGCCTGCCTCGTGGAGATCGACTGCCGGCCGGAGACCGTCAACCGCAAGGTGCGCGACGGCGTGACGGGTCCCCGGGTCACCAAGGCGATCATCGCCGTCGACGCCGGCCTGGTCATCAACCCGCAGGGTCTCAAGGCGCAGATGATGGGCGGGTTCTCCGACGGGCTCGCGCTGGCCCTGACCAGCAGCCTGCACCTGAGGGACGGCCACTTCCTCGAGGCCAGCTGGGACAACTACTTCTACACGCGGCAGTGGAACATCCCGCCGGAGTTCGACGTCGTGGTCGTGGGCTCCGACTCCCAGCAGCCCGGTGGTGCCGGGGAAGCCGCTGTCGCCTCGTCGGTCGCGGCCGTCGCCTGCGCGTTCGCCCGCGCCACCGGAAAGGTGCCGACCAGGTTCCCGATCAACCACGACAGCCCCATCACCTTCGACATCAAGTCGTTCGTGCCGCCCGTGCCCCAGTCGCCCGTCGACGGCCTGAACCACACCTACTGAGGAGCTCCCCTGTGACACGACACACCTTCATCCTCAACGGCACGTCCGTCACCGTCGACGTCGACGACGACGTCCGACTGCTCTGGGTCCTGCGCGACGTCGTGGGCCTCACGGGCCCCAAGTACGGCTGCGGCATCAACGTCTGCAAGGCGTGCACGTCCCACCTCAACGGCAAGGCGTTCAACCCGTGCTCGGTGCGCGTGAAGGACATCTTGCCCACCGACGAGGTGACCACCATCGAGGGCCTGGCCGACACCGTCCCCGGTGACCTGCACCCGATGCAGGAGGCCTGGCTGGAGTACGACGTCGCCCAGTGCGGCTACTGCCAGCCCGGCCAGATCATGGCGGCCGTGGCCAAGGTCAGGCAGGCCCGGGCCAAGGGGAGGACGATCACCGAGGCCGACCTCGACGAGATCCGCAACGTCTGCCGCTGCGGCACCTACAGCCGCATCCGCGAAGCGATCAAGGCGGGCGCCGACCACATGTGAACGCTGCGAGCGACTGCGGTCGCGGCGGCGGGAGGGACCGTCTGCGACTCTGTCGGTCGTGGCCGCGAAGAAGAAGAGGAAACCGCCCGAGGCGCCCCCGTTGCTGCGGGTGCGCGATCTCGTACGCCGGTTCGGCGAGGTCGACGTCGTCAACGGGCTCGACCTCGACGTGGCGGCCGGCACCGCGGTGGCGCTCGTGGGGCGCAACGGCGCCGGCAAGTCGACGGTGCTGAGGTGCATCACCGGGGCCGACACACCGACGTCGGGCACGATCGAGCTCGACGGCGAGCCGATGGACGAACGCTCCCCGAAGGTGCGCGCGGCCGTCGCCGTCGTGATGGACGACATGGACTTCTTCCCCGACCTCAGCGTGGTCGAGCACCTCGACCTGTTCGCCAAGGCCCACAGGGTGCCCGACGCCGAGGCGGTGGTCGACGAGATCCTGACCGAGCTGGGCCTGAGTCCGCACTCCGGCCAGCTGCCCGGCACCCTGTCCTCGGGCCAGAAGCGCCGGCTTGCCCTGGCCAGCGCCTTCGTGCGGCCCCGCCGGCTGCTGGTCCTCGACGAGCCCGAGCAGCGGCTCGACACCGCCGGGCTGGAGTGGCTCGCCGAGCGGCTGAGGCGGGAGAAGGCTGACGGTCTCGGCGTGCTGCTGGCCAGCCACGCCCCCACCCTGGTCGAGGCCGTGGCCGACCGGGTGATCGACGTCGGCGCGCAGGAGACGGGTCGATGACCGGAACGGCCGAGGTGCGTGACCTTCGCGGCGACATCCGGCACTGGCGCCGAGGTCGCATCGACACCAAGATCATCGAGGCCCTGGGCGACGCCTACGTCGCCGTCTTCGCGTCGCTGATGCTCGGGTCGATGGTGGTCAGCGTCATCGTGAACCTGCGCCTTGTCTCCGACGAGAGGTGCACCGTCGGCGGCTGCCAGGAGGCGCGCACGGTGATGCCCTGGCTGGTGGGCCTGACCGCCCTTGCCGTCGTGCTCGCGCTGGCACGGCTCTTCGGACCGGTCTTCGTCTCGCCGGCGGTGGGCTCGTGGCTGTTGAGCGCACCGGTCGACCGTTCGGCGCTGCTGCGCCCGCGACTGCTCTGGACGTGCGCCATCGCAGCCGTCCTCTCGTCACTGCTGGCGGCCGCAGCCACCACGCTCGGCGGTTTCACTGTCGACCCGTTGTTGGCGTTCTCGGGCTCGGTCGCGGTGCTGGCCGTCGCCGGTGTCTGCCTCGCGGCGTTGTCCCAGGCCGGTGGCGGGCTCGACGCGCGCCTGCTGACCTGGACCGTCGCGCTGCTCGTGTGGGCCGGGCTCCTGGCCGTGGCGCTGGACCGGGTGCCCGCCTGGCCGGCCCCGACAGGCCTGCCGGCCGGCGCCTGGATCGCGGTGGCCGTCGTCGTCCTGCTCTCGGTGGCCGTGCTCGTACGGGCCGTACGCCGGGTCGGACGGCTGGGCAGGCACGACGTCTCCCCGGGCGGCTCGCTGGCCCCCGGCCTCTCCGGGGCGCTGGCGACGCTCGACCTCGCCCTGGTGTACGACGTGCTGCTCGCCCATCGCTGGAACTCCCACGACGCCGTCCGCTCCCGCCGTGGCGGGCCGAGCGGACAGGCGGCGCTGGTCTGGTGCGACCTCAGCCGCCTGCGGCGCAGCCCGCAGGCACTGGTGATCCTCGCCGGCGTGGTCGTGATCCCGTACGCCGCCGAGGCAGCCGGCGCCGGACGGGTGGTCCTGCTGCTCACCGCCCTGTGTGGCTTTCTCGCGGGCCTGCCCCTGCTCGCGGGCCTGCGAGTGGTCACGCGCACGCCGAGCCTCGCGCGGGCGATGCCGTTCCCGGTGTCCTCGACCAGGAAGAGCACGCTCGTCGTCCCCGGTGCCGCCATGGTCGGGTTCGGCCTCGCCACCTTCCCGGCGCTGCACGGTGCCGTGGGCGTGAGCTGGGCCGACTCGGTCGTACTCGCCCTCACCATCGGTGCCTGTGCCCTGGCCGGCGCCGTGCGCTGGGTCACCGGACGGCCGCCGGACTACGCCAAGCCGCTGGTCTCGACGCCGGCGGGCGGCGTACCGACGAACCTCTACGGCAGCATCATCCGCGGCTTCGACATCCTGCTGCTGAGCACGGTGCCGGTGCTGTTCTCACCCTCGGTCACCGGAGCCCTCGTCTCGCTGATGGTCGCCTTCGGGGTGCTGTCCTACCTGGTCGGGCGCGAGTAGCCGGGCAGGTCTCCGGCATGGTCCTCGGGCGGCGTCCGGACCCACCGCAGCCGACCCGTACACTCAGCCGGGTGGCCAGCCCAGCGAACCCAGGGGCACGCCGTCGTGGAGACGGCCGCCTGAACCATGACGTCGACCCTGGCGAGCGCGGACCCCAGGACGCCTGTGGCGTCTTCGGCGTGTGGGCACCGGGGGAGGACGTCGCCAAGCTGACCTACTTCGGCCTCTACGCGCTGCAGCACCGCGGACAGGAGTCCGCCGGCATCGCGGTGAGCAACGGCCGCCAGATCCTGGTCTACAAGGACATGGGCCTGGTCTCGCAGGTCTTCGACGAGTCCACGCTCGAGGCGCTCAAGGGCCACCTCGCGATCGGGCACTCGCGCTACTCGACCACCGGTGCGAGCACCTGGCACAACGCCCAGCCGACCTTCCGGCCCACGGCCGACGGCGCCATCGCGCTGGGTCACAACGGCAACCTGACCAACACCCGCGAGCTGCAGCAGATGGTCGCGGGGCTGCCCGACGACAACGAGCTCGACGTCGGCGCGCGGAAGATGGAGACCAGCACCAACGACACGTCGTTGGTCACCGCGCTGCTGGCCGTCCACCCGGACAGCTCCCTGGAGGAGCGCGCCGCCGAGCTGCTGCCTCAGCTGCAGGGGGCCTACTCCTTCGTGTGGATGGACGAGAACACCCTCTACGCCGCCCGCGACCCCCAGGGCATCCGTCCCCTCGTGCTCGGCCGGCTCGAGCGCGGCTGGGTCGTCGCGAGCGAGACCGCGGCCCTCGACATCGTCGGTGCCTCCTACGTCCGCGAGATCGAGCCGGGCGAGATGGTCGCGATCGACGAGCAGGGACTCCGCACCCGCCGGTTCGCGCCGGCTGCACCCAAGGGATGCCTCTTCGAGTTCGTCTACCTCGCCCGCCCGGACACCCGCATCTCCGGCCAGCGCATCCACAGCGTGCGCGTCGGGATCGGCCGTCGGCTGGCCCAGGACTTCCCCGCCGACGCCGACCTGGTCATCCCTGTCCCCGAGTCCGGGACACCGGCCGCGATCGGGTACGCCGAGGCCAGCGGCATCCCCTACGGCATGGGCCTGGTGAAGAACTCCTACGTCGGCCGCACGTTCATCCAGCCGAGCCAGACGATCCGCCAGCTCGGCATCCGGCTGAAGCTCAATCCACTGCGGGACGTCATCGAGGGCAAGCGCCTCGTGGTCGTGGACGACTCGATCGTCCGCGGCAACACCCAGCGGGCCCTCGTCCGGATGCTGCGGGAGGCGGGCGCCCGCGAGGTGCACGTCCGGATCGCCAGCCCGCCGGTCAAGTGGCCGTGCTTCTACGGCATCGACTTCGCCACCCGGGCCGAGCTGATCGCCAACGGCCTGGGGACCGAGGAGATCTGCTCCTCGATCGGGGCCGACTCGCTGGGCTACATCTCGCTGGACCGGCTCATCGAGGCGACGACGGTGCCCGCGGACAACCTGTGCCGTGCGTGCTTCGACGGCGTCTACCCGGTGAAGCTGCCCGAGCCCGAGTTCCTCGGCAAGCACCTTCTGGAGATGGCCCCGCTGCTCGACGCCGACGGCCTCACCGTCTCGGTCGCCGGTGCCGGTGCCACCGACGCCCTCGACCGACCCTGACCCGATGAAGAGAAGGCGATGAGCGGACAGATGACTGGGACGACCTCTGGGACGACCTCTGGGACGACTTCTGGGACCACCTACGAGCAGGCCGGGGTATCGATCGAGGCCGGCGACAAGGCCGTCGAGCTGATGAAGGTCTGGGTCGACCAGGCCAGGCGTCCCGAGATGATCGGCGGCATCGGCGGCTTCGCCGGGCTCTTCGACGCCAGCGCGCTGAAGTCCTACGACCAGCCCCTCCTGGCCAGCTCGGCGGACGGCGTCGGCACCAAGGTCGCCATCGCCCAGGCGCTCGACAAGCACGACACCATCGGCTTCGACCTCGTCGGCATGCTGGTCGACGACCTGGTGGTCTGCGGTGCCGAGCCGCTCTTCCTCACCGACTACATCGCCACCGGCCGCGTCGTACCCGAGCGCATCGCCGCCATCGTCAAGGGCATCGCGGAAGCCTGTGTCGCCGCCGGCTGCGGCCTGATCGGCGGCGAGACGGCCGAGCACCCAGGGCTGCTCGGCCCCGACGAGTACGACGTCGCCGGATCCACCACCGGCGTCGTGGAGGCTGCCGAGCTGCTCGGCCCCGGCCGCGTCCGTCCCGGTGACGCGGTGATCGCGATGGCGTCCAGCGGGCTGCACTCCAACGGCTACTCGCTGGTGCGGCACGTCTTGCTGGAGCAGGGGAAGCGCAGCCTCGACGAGTACGTCGACGACCTCGGCCGCACCCTCGGGGAGGAGCTCCTCGAGCCCACCCGCATCTACGCCAAGGCCTGCCTCGACCTCGCCAGGCACACCGAGACGCACGCGATGTCGCACATCACGGGCGGTGGCCTCGCCGCCAACCTCGAGCGCGTGCTTCCGGTCGAGCTCGCCGCCACCCTCGACCGCACCACCTGGTCCCTGCCCCCCATCTTCCGCCTGGTCGCCGAGACCGGCGGTGTCGCGCGCGAGGACCTCGAGCGGACGCTGAACTGCGGGGTGGGCATGGTCTCGTTGACCGCCCCGGGAGACGCCGACCGGGCGGTGTCCCTGCTCGCCGGTCACGGCATCAAGGCGTGGGTCGCCGGCACCGTGGAAGCAGCCGACTCCGTCGACGACCGCGGCCGCGTGACGCTCAGGGGCGACCACGCCTGACCCCGGTCTGCGGTCCGAGGACCTCGGTGCGGCCGTGCCTGACCGCTTTGTCGGGGCTCACTCCGCGGGCCGAGGTGCGCAAATCACCACCGGCCGGTTAGGGTTGTGGCACGAACAGACAACTCCGACCGGCAGCCCGCAGCGGCGCCGGCCAAACGTGCGAGGGGGCCACCCATGGGGCGCGGCCGTGCAAAGGCGAAGCAGACCAAGGTTGCTCGCGATCTGAAGTACCGCACTCACGAGACGGACTTCGCATCGTTGGCCCAGGAACTTCACGGGGACGAGTCGGCTCCGGCTGCTCGCGTGGACCCGGTGGAGCCGGTCGAGGACTCCGACGAGTACGACAAATGGGCGGACTACTCCGACTCCACTGCTCGCGACTGACACCAGTCGCAGCGCCCTGAGAACGGCCGCCAGGCGCCCCTCTCCCGGGCGTCCAGGCACTCCAGGTCAGGGCAGCCAGATCCCGCGGTCACCGCTGGCATCGGCCATCCGTTGCTCGGCGATCCGGTCCGCGGCCACGGCAGGCGGCACAGCGTCGGCTGCTGCGAGCGCGAACACCTGACGTGTCGTGTCCAGGATGTGGCTGGCGCGCTCGCGGGCGCGCTCGAAGTCGAACCCGTGCAGCTCGTCGGCGACCTGGATCAGCCCGCCCGCGTTGACGACGTAGTCGGGGGCGTAGAGGATCCCGCGGTCCTGCAGCCGCTTCTCCACCCCGGGGTGGGCCAGCTGGTTGTTCGCGGCTCCGCACACGATGCGGGCGCGGAGTGCCTCCACGACCCCGTCGGTGAGTGCGTCCCCCAGCGCGCACGGTGAGTAGACGTCGAGCGGTCCGGTCACCAGCGCCGTCGTGTCCGATACGGCGCGGACCCCGGGATGGGCATCGGAGAGGCGGCGTACTGCCCTCTCGCGCACGTCCGTGACCACGACCTCGGCACCGTCCTCGAGCAGGTGCTCGACCAGGTGGTGGCCGACCTTGCCGACCCCCGCGACCCCGACGACCCGTCCCTGCAGGCTGGGTGCGCCCCAGACGGCCTCGGCCGCTGCGCGCATGCCCTGGAACACGCCGTACGCCGTGAGCACCGACGAGTCGCCGGCGCCGCCCTGGCCCACCGTGCGACCGGTGACGAAGTCGGACTCCTGCGCGATGACGTCCATGTCCTCGGGGTAGGTCCCGACGTCGCACGCCGTGTAGTAGCGCCCGGCCAACGACTGCACGAAGCGTCCGTAGGCGTGCAGCAGCTCCGGTGTCTTGTCGGTCGCGGGGTCCCCGATGATGACGGCCTTGCCACCACCCAGGTCGAGTCCGGCCATGGCGGCCTTGTAGGACATCCCGCGCGACAGGTTGAGCACGTCGCGCAGAGCGTCGGCCTCGGAGGAGTAGGGGTAGAAGCGGGTGCCGCCGAGTGCCGGTCCGCGCGCCGTGGAGTGGATCGCGATCAGGGCCCGGAGGCCGCTGCGCTCGTCCTGGCAGGCGACGACCTGTTCATGGCTGCTGAGCTGGGCGAACAATGAGAGGGTCGGTTCGGCCACGGTGGTGACTCTTCCTGATATGTCGTGCTTGCGTTGAATGCACTATTTCAAGAGGCAAGTCAAGGGTGGACCTGCGCTGGTCTAGACTACAACGCCCGTTTTCCTGCCGTTTTGGGGAATCAGGACATTTCATGTTTCCTGCCGTCAACCCCGGTGGCACACTCGTGAGCAGAGCAAAGAGCTCCGATGTCAAGTACCAAAGGGGAGCGCCGTGGTAACGCGACCGACCGAAACAGAATCCCTCCTCACTCCTGCTGAGGTGGCAGCCATGTTCCGCGTGGACCCGAAGACGGTCACGCGCTGGGCCAAGGCTGGCAAGCTGAGCGCCATCCGCACGCTGGGCGGCCACCGCCGCTACCGCGAGTCGGAAGTTAAGGAACTGCTGGGCGACGTCATCCCGACCCAGCGCAGCGCCCGCGACTGATCGCACCTTCCGTCTCGCTCCGTGAGACGCGCCTGACTCGAGCTCCCCGTCCCAGGGGCGGGGAGTTCTGTGTGTTCAGGTGACAGGTGGCCGTGCAGCTGCGTCGAGAGGTCGGCCACCACGTTCCCGTTGCGCACGGGCTGTTCCCCGGCGTAGGACGACCGGCTCGCACCCGGGTCCCGCAGGCTACCCGGACCCAGCTGAACCAGGGAGGTCGGGTTCAGGCCGTCGACGGAGACGACAACGACCGGACGGGCCCTCCGGACCTCCTACGCTGGCGGTCGGAACAACGGGCGGGAGGCGACAGATGGATGACCGGGCCGCGGACCCTGTTGTGCTGGTGGGCATGTCGGTGCGTGAGGTGCAGGCGCGCGACCTGCTGCTCGGGCTGGGACGCGAGCACGGCGCCTCGGTGGCGTTCCTGCAGTTGGGGGAGCCCTCGCTGTCCACCGAGCTGACCCGTCTCGCCGACGAGGGCGCC
>NZ_JAOPXP010000078.1 GCF_025965085.1 Marmoricola sp. | reverse complement strand
GGTCTGGTCGGCAAGGTCGGCGGCCAGCCCGACGTCAGCAGGTGGAAGCCTGCGGGGCTGCCCTTGGGCGCGTGGCTCACCGCCGTGATCGGGTTCGTGATCCTGGCGGCGGTGGTCTACTTCGTGATCGTCAAGCCCTACACGGTGGCCAAGAACAGGTTCTTCCCCACCGAGGACACCGGCACGCCGGCCGACGTCGCACTCCTCGAGGAGATCCGCGACCTGCTGGCCTCACGCCCCGACCGGGTCTGAACGACTCAGCCGTGGTGGGGCGGCACCTGCCGCTTGAGCCACTCCTCGTTGCTGTCGGTCCGCGTCTCCGGCTCGTCGGCGTCGTCGCTCGTCTGGTCGGGCAGCACGTCACCGAACACCTCCGCCAGCCGGCGGCGTCGGGCCTCGCGCTCCTCGGGAGTCATCGGCGCAGGTCGTGCAGGGTCGTCGCCACGTCGAGCCAGCCGACGTCGAACGTCGGCCGGGTGGCGCGCCAGCCGGTCTGGGACGCGAAGTGGTCGGAGCTCACCCGCAGCGACCTGCACTGCGGCTCGAGGCGCTCGCGGTTGATCCACCGCCCACAGGCGCCCATGAACGCACCGACTTCGAGGCCCGCCGCGTCGGCGTACCCCTGGAGGAGGTCGTGCCGGCGCACCGGGTCCGCTCCGACGTTGTAGACCCCGGTGGGCGCGTGCAGCGCGGCGAGCACCGCCCCACCGAGGTCGTCGGTGTGGATGACGTGTGCCCAGTCTGCGGGATGACCGGCGCCCACCCGCCGTCGGCTCGCCGTGGCACGCAGCCAGTAGCGCGTCTGGCGGTCGTCGCCCACGATGGTTGCGAAGCGCAGGACGACACCGGCCCGCGAACCGCACGTGTAGTCCTGGACGATCGACTCTCCCACGGCAGCGGGCTCGGTGATCCGCGTGATGTCGAGGGGGCTCTGCTCGTTGATCCAGCGGTCGCCCTGGTCGGCGTACAGGATGCTCAGGCTCTCCTGCACCACCCGGCGTACGCCAGCAGCGCGGGCCGCCTTCACGACGTTGGCCACGCCGGTGGTGCGCAGCCGGTCGTGGTGTCGCCAGGCTCCCGGCCGCAGGGAGCCGTGGCCGATCGGCATCTTCGTGGCGAGGTTGATGACGGCGTCGGCACCCTCATAGGCGGTGTTGAGACTCTCCGGGTCGAGCACGTCACCGGGAACGGCGGTGGCGCCGAGCCGCTCGACCACGGCGGAGCCGGACTGCGAGCGGGTGACGACGACGACGTCGTGTCCCGCGTCGAGGAGTGCGCCGACGGCAGCGCGCCCGATGACGCCGGTGCCACCTGTCAGGACAGTCCTCACGCCCGCCATACTCCGGTAACGAACCGGTAACAGCAAGTAGGGCGCGCCGCGACGCTCAGGCGCACAGACCGGCTTCCTCAGCCGCCTGCTTGCGCTTCTGCTCGGCGGTCGCCGTGTCCTGGGAGGGCGAACCCGAGGGCGAGGTGTCCGGCGAGGGCGACGGCGACGGTGTACCGCCGGGCCTACCCGGAGTCACCGCGTCAGCCCCGAGCCTGCCCAGCGGCCTGTCGAATCGCATCTTGCGCCAGACGTCCTTCGCCTCGGGGGCCCACTCGAGACGGTTGAGGTCCGGCGGGTAGGGCCGGTTGGGCACGGTGATGAACTGGACGTTGTCGAGGCCGATGTCCTTCAGCGACGACCCGAGCGAGGCCAGCTCCTTGAGGTTGGCGAACTGGGAGTCGGTGGTCAGGGACGCGGTCGCGGCATCGAGGAACTTGTAGAGCCGCACCGGGTTGGCGAGGGTGCCCTTGGAGACGACCTTCTGCACCATGGCTGCGATGAACGACTGCTGGCGCTTCATCCGGCCGATGTCTCCGTTGGGAGCGCCGATGTCGTGGCGCACCCGCACGTAGTCCAGCGCCTGGTTGCCGTTGACCTTGTAGGTGCCCTTCGGCAGGTGGATGTGGCCCACGTCGTCGTTGACCTCCTTGGGCACGCAGACGGTCACGCCGTTGATGGCGTTGACCATGTCCTTGAAGCCGGCGAAGTTGATCACCACGAAGTGGTCGATGCGGATGTCGGTCAGGTGCTCGACCGTCTTGATCGTGCAGGCCGGGCCACCGATGGCGTACGCCGCATTGAACTGGGTCAGGCCGCCGGGGACCTTGTTCTTCCCGTTCTTCGTCGCGCACTCCGGCCTCTCGACCATCGCGTCCCGGGGAAGGCTCACGCCGTAGGCCCGCTTCCGGTCCGCCGAGAGGTGCAGCAGGATCGTGGTGTCGGAGAGGCCGGGGGTGTCGCCACCGATGTTCGTGCCGTCACGGTTGTCCGACCCGAGCAGCAGGATGTTGAGCGGTTCCTTGGGGCCCTCGACCTTGACCTTGGTCGGCCGGTCCTTGCCCAGGTTGATCTGCATCACGTTGATGTTGCCCTCGAGCTTCTTGTAGGCAACGACCAACGCGGAGGAGAGCACCAGAACGAGGATGCTGAGGCCGATGACCACCCGTCTGACGATCTGTCGGCGTCGTGAGGGCGTGTCCTCGCGGCGCGCCTGTTCGTCGCGCGACTCGTCCTCGGACAATGTGACCCTCGATCTCGACTGTGACCCCCCATTGTGACCATGTGATCGTGGGTCGCCCAAATCATGGCACGCCCGTGGTGGGTGACGCGGATCGCCCGCGTCCCCCAGAACGACCTGGAACCGATACCGCGGCTCAGGGGACCAGCGCGCCTCGGCGGGACCCCGGACGGACTCGACCGCCTCGGCAGATGATCTCGAAAAGTTCTCAGGGAGCTGTCGTTGTCGGTCAGGATGTGCCGTGCTCATTCGGATCTCGGCGCGCGCACGCCGTCGCACGGCCGCCCGCGCCCTTGAGCGTCGGATGGCCGAGCTCGACCGACTCGACCGCGAGTACGGGCTGGGCACGATGCCCGCCGCGTCCACACGCAGGTCG
>NZ_JAOPXP010000070.1 GCF_025965085.1 Marmoricola sp. | reverse complement strand
GGGGGCGAAGCGGTCGCCGTACTTCTCGGCGAGCTCCCTGGCGCGGGCGACGAAACCGGGCAGGCCCTTGCCGGTCGGGCCGTCGTACCCGTGCATGAACTGGGCGGTGCCACCGGTCAGTGCCGGGTAGCCGATGCCCATGATCGACCCGATGTTGGCCGCCGCCGAGGAGTCGATGACGCCCTCCTCGAAGCACTTCGCGGTCTCGAGCGCCTCGATGAACAGGTAGCGGTCCTTCAGGTCCTCGATGTCGGCCGGCTCGTCCCTGGAGGGGAAAAGCTCCTTGAGGCCCGGCCACAGCGAGCCACGACGCCCGTTCTCGTCGTAGTCGTAGAAGCCCTTGCCGCGCAGGCGACCCGGTCGGCCCTGCTCGATCATGGTGGCGACGACGGACGTGGAGGGGTGCTCGGGCAGCGCGATGCCGTCGCGAGCCGCCGCATCCACGGTGGCCTTCTGGATCTTGGCCATCAGCTCGAGGTTCAGCTCGTCGGAGAGCTGCAGCGTCCCGACCGGGTAGCCGGCCTGGGTCGCGGCGCGCTCCACCGACATCGGGTGCACGCCCTCACCGAGCATGGCCAGGCCCTCGTTGACCATCGTGCCGATGACGCGACTGGTGTAGAAGCCGCGGCTGTCGTTGACCACGATCGGGGTCTTGCGGATCGCCATCACCACGTCGAGCGCCTTGGCGACGGCCTCGTCGGTGGTCCTGGCACCCCGGATGATCTCGACCAGCGGCATCTTGTCGACGGGCGAGAAGAAGTGCAGGCCGATGAAGTCGTCGGGACGGCTGACACCCTCGGCGAGCTCGGTGATCGGCAGCGTCGAGGTGTTCGAGCAGAGCAGGGCGTCGGGGTTGACCACGTCCTGGATCTCGCCGAAGACCTTCGCCTTGAGCGCCGGGTCCTCGAAGACGGCCTCGATGACGAGGTCGCAGCCCTTGAGGTCGTCCGGCTCGGTGGTGGGCGTGATCCGGTCGAGGACCTCGGCCTTCTTCGCCTCGTCCATCTTCCCGCGCTGGACGGCCTTGGCGAGGATGTTCTCGCTGTACGCCTTGCCCTTCTCGGCCGACTCCTGGGCGACGTCCTTGAGGACGACCTCCATGCCCGCACGGGCGCAGGAGTAGGCGATGCCCGCGCCCATCATCCCGGCACCGAGCACGCCGACCTTGGTGGGCGTGAACGTGGGGATGCCCTCGGGACGCAGCGACCCGCCGTTGATGGCGGAGAGGTCGAAGAAGAACGCCTGGATCATGTTCTTGCTGTTCGACCCGGTGATCAGCTCGGCGAGGTAGCGCGACTCGATGCGGCTCGCAGTCTCGAAGTCGACCTGGGCGCCCTCGATGGCCGCGGACATGATCGCGCGGGCAGCCGGGTAGACGGCGCCCTTCGTCTGCTTGCGCAGCATCGCCGGGAACGCGGGCAGGAAGGCGGCCAGGCTCGGGCTGGACGGCGTGCCGCCGGGGATCCGGTAGCCCTCGCGGTCCCAGGGGTTGCTGGCCGCGGCTGCGTCGTCCTGGTGGGACTCGATCCACTTCTTCGCGGCCGGGACCAGGTCCTCACGGCTCCGCACGAGCTCGTCGACGAGGCCCTTCTCCTTGGCCGCCGCGGGCTTGAAGCGCGGGCCCTGGAGCAGCACGTCCATCAGGGCGGACTGGATGCCGAGCATGCGGACGGTGCGGGTGACACCGCCCCCGCCGGGGAGCAGGCCCAGCGTGACCTCGGGCAGGCCGAGGTCGATCTTGTTGTCGTCCACCACGATGCGGTGGTGACAGGCCAGCGCGATCTCCAGGCCACCGCCGAGGGCGGCGCCGTTGATGGCCGCCACGACCGGCTTGCCGAGCGTCTCGAGACGACGCAGGTCGGCCTTGATGCCCTCACCCATCTCGAAGATCGCCCGGGCGTCGTCGGGTCCGGCCTGGAGCATCGCCTTGAGGTCGCCGCCGGCGAAGAAGGTCTTCTTCGCGGAGGTGATGACCACCCCCGCGATGTCGTCCCTCTCGGCGTACAGCTGGTCGATCGCGTTCCCCATGGACTCCGTGTAGAGCTCGTTCATGGTGTTGGCGCTCGAGGTCGGGTCGTCGAGGGTGAGTACGACGATCCCGTCGTCGCCCTTCTCGTACTTCACTGCAGATTCAGTCATGTCAGTCCTTGTGAGAGTTCGTGGGTGGTCTCGAGGGTTCCGGGAAGCGACCGGAGCGAGCGCCTGTTGGACGCTTGTTCCTCGCTCCCCGACCACCGGTGAGAGGGGGTCAGACGAGCTCGACGATGGTGGCGATGCCCATGCCGCCGCCGACGCACAGCGTGGCGAGGCCGCGCTTGAGGTCGCGGCGCTCGAGCTCGTCGATCAACGTGCCGAGGATCATCGCGCCGGTCGCACCGAGCGGGTGGCCCATCGCGATCGCGCCACCGTTGACGTTGGTGATCTCGTGGTCGATCCCCATGTCCTTCATGAAGCGCATGGCGACGGCGGCGAAGGCCTCGTTGATCTCGAACAGGTCGATGTCCTCGACCTCGAGCCCGGCCTTGGCCAGGGCCTTGCGGCTGGCGGGGGCGGGACCGGTGAGCATGATCGTCGGGTCGGCGCCGGAGACCGCGGTGGCGATGATGCGTGCCCGCGGGGTGAGGCCGAGGTCCTTGCCGACCTGCTCGTTGCCGACGAGCATCAGCGCGGAGCCGTCCACGATGCCCGAGCTGTTGCCGGCGTGGTGGACGTGGTCGATCTTCTCGATCCAGTGGTACTTCTCCAGCGCCACCGAGTCGAAGCCGGCCTGGTCACCGATGCCGGCGAAGGACGGCTTGAGCCGGGAGAGGCCCTCGACGGTCGACTCGGGCTTGATGAACTCGTCGTGGTCGAGCACGGTCACACCGTTGACGTCCACGACCGGCACGATCTGGCCGGCGAACCGGCCGTCGGCCCACGCCTTGGCAGCGCGGTGGTTGGACTCGACGGCGAAGGTGTCGACGTCCTCGCGGGAGTAGCCCTCGATGGTCGCGATCAGGTCGGCGCCGATGCCCTGCGGCACGAAGGTGGTCGCGAACGCGGTGGCCGGGTCGGAGGCCCAGGAGCCGCCGTCACTGCCCATGGCGACCCGGCTCATCGACTCGACGCCGCCGGCGATGATCAGGTCCTCGAACCCACCGCGGACGCGGGAGGCGGCCTGGTTGACGGCCTCGAGGCCGGAGGCGCAGAAGCGGTTCAGCTGTACGCCGGCCACGGTGTCGGGGTAGCCGGCCGCGAGCGCAGCGGTCTTGGCGATGTCGCCACCCTGGTCGCCGACGGGCGAGACGACGCCGAGGATCACGTCGTCGACGCGGTTGGGGTCGAGGGAGGGGTTGCGGTCCTTGACCGCGTCCAGAAGCCCGACCACCAGGTCGACCGGCTTCACCTCGTGGAGGCTGCCGTTCTTCTTGCCCTTGCCTCGGGGCGTGCGGAGCGCGTCGTAGACGAACGCTTCTGTTGCCATGTGTCTGTTTCCCAACTTCTCGGTCGAGTCGCGACGACTCGCGGGCGGACTCACGCGGGCACGAC
>NZ_JAOPXP010000059.1 GCF_025965085.1 Marmoricola sp. | reverse complement strand
ACTAGCGAAACCATATTCCTGTGCTCGCGGCGACGAGTGCCACGAGCGCCAGCCAGGGGCGCCAGCGCCAGGACGTGGCCACGGTGGCCTCCGGCTGCCCCCGGCCGGCCGTGCGCTCCCAGGAGCTCCGGAAGCGCTCGATCACCTCGGTGATGGGGATCGTGGTGCCGGCGTACCGCCGCGGCACCCCTGGCGCGTTCCAGGACGTGATCTGCCTGGTGCGACCCGACGCGTGGCGGGCGGTCAGCGTGGTCAGCCCGCGGACGCGCACGCCCTCAAGGGCCGCGAACGGTACCCAGTGGACCCGCAGCGGGTTGACGACACGCAGCCCGGTGCCCTCCACCACGAGGCAGGGGCTGGCGAGCACCAGCCAGGTTGCCCAGGCGATGGCCGACAACGACACGGTGGTCCTGAGCGCATAACCGGGAGTGCCCTCGATCACGGCGTCGGCGACCCCCAGGCCGCAGAAGACCCACACCGCCACCGGGACGAGCACCGCGCCGGACTGCCGGAGAACCACGGCCCGCCCGGTCCCCACCGCGCCCACGCTCATGGCGCTCAGGCTACGTCGAGATGGTTGAGTGGAGGCCATGGACGCGGTGAGGTCCGCCCTCCAAGCGGTACCGCGCGCGGGCTTCCTCCCGCGCCACGCCCGTTCGCGCTCGGACTTCGACGGACCGATCCACATCGGGCACGGCCAGACCAGCTCCCAGCCTCGGACCGTGGAGGCGATGCTGCGCCTGCTGGCAGTCGAGCGCGGCGACCAGATCCTCGATGTCGGTGCCGGATCGGGATGGACCACTGCCCTGCTGGCCGAGCTGACCGGCCCGGCCGGGTCGGTCATCGGGGTGGAGCTGGTGCCGCAGCTCGCGAGGTGGGGCGCGCAGAACCTGGCGCGGACGGCGTACGGCTGGGCCTCGATCCGGCCCGCCAGTCCGGGCATCCTCGGCGTCCCGGACGCGGCGCCGTACGACCGGATCCTCGTCTCGGCGGACGCTACGGACCTGCCGGAGGAGCTGGTCGCCCAGCTCGCTGACGGCGGTCGCCTCGTGGTCCCCGTCAGGGGCACCATGACGCTGACCATCCGACGCGGCGACGACGTCGAGACCAGCGAGCACGGGAGCTACCGGTTCGTGCCCCTGCTGTGAACCGGCCTAGATGACGATCCCGAGGAGGAGCACGAACACCAGCCCGGTGACCGAGAGCACCGTCTCCATCAGCGACCAGGACTTGATGGTCTGACCGACGGAGAGTCCGAAGTACTCCTTGACCAGCCAGAACCCTGCGTCGTTGACATGGGAGAAGAACACCGAGCCGGCCCCGATGGCCAGCACGACCAACGACGTCTCGCCCTGGCTCAGGCCCTCGACCAGGCCGAGCATGAGCGCCGAGGCGGTGATGGTGGCGACCGTCGCGGAGCCGGTCGCCAGGCGGATGAGCACCGCCAGCACCCAGGCCAGCAGCAGCACGGAGACGTTGGCGCCCCTGGCCCAGTCGGCGAGGAGGGTGCCGATGCCGGTGTCGACGAGCACCTGCTTGAAGCCGCCGCCGGCGGAGACGATGAGGAGGATGCCGGCGATGGCCGGCAGCGACGACTCCACCGACCTGGTGATGCCCGCGCGGTCCATCCCCGAGGCGCGGCCCAGGGTGAACATCGCCACGATGACGGCGGCGAGCAGCGCGATGAAGGGGTTGCCGATGACGTCGAAGACCTGCTGGACAGCGTTCGTGCTGTCGTCGACGGCGATGTCGACGATCGCCTTGG
This sequence comes from Marmoricola sp., assembly GCF_025965085.1. GTDB lineage: Bacteria > Actinomycetota > Actinomycetes > Propionibacteriales > Nocardioidaceae > Marmoricola. The sequence continues at coordinate 2,928 of NZ_JAOPXP010000059.1, read as the reverse complement.
CCATCATCAGGGCGACAGGGAGCAGGACGGTCGCCACGGTCGCCACGAACGAGGGACGGTCGGCCAGCGCTCGCTCGTCGCGACCCTCGAACAGCTGCGGGGCGGGTACGTCGACCCAGCGCCCGGCCAGCTTGCCGAAGAGCGGACCGGCCACGACCACGGTCGGGACGGCGACGAGCACGCCCAGGATGAGCGTCGTACCGAGGTCTGCCTTGAGGGACGCGATCGCGACGAGGGGACCCGGGTGCGGCGGCACGAGTCCGTGCATCGCCGAGAGCCCCGCCAGGGTCGGGATGCCGATCGCGATGACCGAGAGCTGGGCGCGACGGGCCACGAGGTAGATGACCGGCATCAGGAGCACCAGGCCGATCTCGAAGAACATCGGCAGGCCGATGAGCGCACCGACGCCGGCCATCGCCCACGGGAGCGCTGCCCTCGAGGACCTCCCGACGATGGTGTCGACGATCTGGTCGGCGCCACCGGAGTCGGCCAGCAGCTTGGCGAACATGGCGCCCAGGGCGATCAGAGCGCCCACGCCCGCCGCCGTCGTTCCGAACCCGGTGGAGAAGCTGGTGATCACATCACCGACGTTCTGGCCGGCGACGATGCCGACGGTCAGGCCACCGAAGATCAGCGCCAGGAACGGGTGCAGCTTGAAGTAGGTGATCAGCAGGACGATCAGCGCGATCGCCAGGAGCGCGGCGACGACGAGCTGCCACCCCGCGGCCACGGGCTCGATCAGCGGCGTGTCCGCCAGCGGTACGAGGGTCGGGATCATCAGCTCTCCTCGGGGTGGGTGGTGACGTACTGGTCGACGATGGCGTCGATGCTCTGGTCGACGTCGATCACGACGCCGTTCTCGTCGGGGGCGAGCGGCTCCAGGGTGGCGAACTGCGAGGCCAGCAAGGAGGCCGGCATGAAGTGGCCGGGGCGGCTGGCCTGGCGCCTGGTGATCACCTCGTGGGTGCCGTCGAGGTGCAGGAACTCGGTGGTGGGTGCATGACGCCGCAGCTGGTCGCGGTACATGCGCTTGAGCGCCGAGCAGCTCATCACCCCGCCGCTCCCCTCATGCTCTCGCAGCCATTCCCCGATCGTCTCCAGCCACGGCTGGCGGTCGTCGTCGTCCAGCGCGTCCCCCGCCGTCATCTTGGCGATGTTGGCTGGCGGGTGGAAGTCGTCCGCGTCGGCGAACGGCACCCGGAGCCGCTGGGCGAGCGCAGCCCCGACCGTGGACTTGCCGGAGCCGGAGACACCCATGGCAACGATGAGTGGAGCGTTCTCCGACACCGGGACTCCTGGGGCTCGAGGGGATCGCGTTTGCGGCCGCCTGTGGCTGCCGTCACAGTCTCAGTCAAAGATCGGATCATTGCAATGCTTCGCTCGAAAAACCCGATCTTTGGGGGACTGCCGTGGCAGGATGTCGCCGTGTCCACGTCCTCCACGAGTCGCGTGTCCGGCCAGCTGCACGGAGGCACGCTCGACCACGTGGGCGGGCGGATCGTCGGTGGCGAGCTCGCCGCGGGCGCCGTACTCACCCTGGAGCGGCTCTCGCGGGAGTACGCCGTCTCCGTGTCCGTCGCCCGCGAGGTGGTGCGCGTCCTGGAGTCGATGGGGATGGTGCGCTCGCGCAGGCGGGTCGGCGTCACCGTGCTCGACAGGGACGACTGGAACGTCTTCGACCCGCGGCTGATCCGCTGGCGCCTTGCAGGCGAGGACCGAGCCGACCAGCTGCGGTCCCTGAGCGAGCTGCGCCGCGGGTTCGAACCGGTGGCGGCCGCGGGAGCGGCCGTGCACGCGACGTCGGACCAGTGCGGCACCCTCGCGGCAGCAGTGAGCGACATGGTGGTGCACGGCCACTCGGGGGACCTGGAGGCCTACCTCGCCGCCGACATCACCTTCCACCGCACGCTGCTCGAGGCAACCGGCAACGAGATGTTCCGGGCCCTCGGCGGTGTCGTCGCCGAGGTCCTCACCGGTCGTACGCACCACCGCCTGATGCCGGCGCGGCCGAACCCGGAGGCGATCGCGCTGCACGACGCCGTGGCGCGATCGATCAGGCTCGGGGACCCCGCCGCCGCCGAGCGCGCGATGCGCGAGCTCATCGACGAGGCCGCCGAGGCCGTGCAGGAACAGCTCGGCGACCCGGCCTGACGCACCACGCGTCACTGCTTTCCTACGAAAACAGCCACTTCCCCCGCGGTGCAACGCGGGGGAAGTGGCTGTTTCACAAGTGAACGGGTGAAACCGTCACCTCAGAGGTCAGTGACCGTGCCCGTGCCCGTGGCCACCGGCCGCGGGCTCTTCCTCCTCGGGCTTGTCGACGATCAGCGTCTCGGTCGTGAGCAGCATGCCCGCGATCGAGGACGCGTTGGTCAGCGCCGACTTGGTCACCTTGACCGGGTCCAGCACGCCCTGGGCGACCAGGTCGCCGTACTGGCGCGTCGCGGCGTTGTAGCCGTTGCCGACACCCAGCTCACGGACCTTGGCGACCACGACGTAGCCCTCCTGGCCACCGTTCTCGGCGATCCAGCGCAGCGGCTCGTCGGCGGCCTTGCGCACGATGCGCACGCCCATGACCTCGTCGCCCGTCAGGCCCAGGTCGTCGTCGAGGACGGAGACCGCGTGGATGAGGGCGGAGCCACCACCGGGGACGATGCCCTCCTCGATCGCGGCGCGAGTCGCGGAGACGGCGTCCTCGATGCGGTGCTTCTTCTCCTTGAGCTCCACCTCGGTGGCCGCGCCGACCTTGACGACACACACGCCGCCGGCCAGCTTCGCGAGACGCTCCTGGAGCTTCTCGCGGTCCCAGTCGGAGTCGCTGTTCTCGATCTCGGCCTTGATCTGGTTCACGCGGCCGCTGACCTCGGCGGGGTCGCCGCCACCCTCGACGATCGTGGTGTTGTCCTTGGTGACCACGATGCGACGGGC
>NZ_JAOPXP010000037.1 GCF_025965085.1 Marmoricola sp. | reverse complement strand
GCATGGATGTCACTTTCGAGTGGCACGATGCGGGCAGCGAAGGCGAGGTCATCGACCACGTCGTCTCCACGCTGTCGGAGGACTCCGGCGTGCTGCGCTGTCGACACGGCGATCGACTCCTGGTGCTCTACGCAAGGGGGGTCGCCGCCGTGGAAGTCGCGCCCCGCGGCGCGGTCCTCTGAGCGCCGCCTCCCCTTGCGCGGTGCTGTTCTCGCCCGACCCGGACGGGGCTCATCGGCGCCCGTCTGGGCATCGAGCCCATGCCCCTGGACGTCGAGGCGCCCGGCCCAGGTAGCCGAGGGGTGGTGTTCGAGTCATGTGAGGAGCACCGGCAGTCTCCGGGCGCCCGTCATGTTCGGAGTCGGCAGGAAGGCTGGCGGGTCTTGCGGATCGCCTCGCAAGTGGGGGTGGCGGTCCAACAGCAGATTCGTCGCCACCTTCCCTTCTAGACGGGCCAGGGGTGCGCCCACGCAGAAATGGATGCCCCGTCCGAAGGCCAGGTGCGGATTGGGCTCGCGGTCGAGGCTGAACCGGTCCGGATGGAGGAACTGGCGGGGATCGCGGTTTGCGACCCCGACCCACACCATGACCAGTTGATTGGCGCCGATCGCTCGCCCACCGACGACTGTTTCCGCGTTGGTCACACGGGCGACCACCGGGAAGGGGGTCAGCACTCGCAGTGATTCCTCGATCGCGGCCGGAACCAGCGAGCGGTCGGCCTGCACCCTGGCCCGTTCCTGAGGGTGGGCGTCCAGGCACATGACCGTGTTTCCGACCAGCATGGTGGTGGTGATGTGTCCGGCGATCAGCAGCAGGTTGGCGAAGTTGACCACTTCCTGGTCGGTCAGCCGGACCCCGTCCACCTCGGCCTCCACGAGCCGGGTGAGCAGGTCCTCGCGGGGCTCACGGCGGCGGCGCGCCGCGTGTTCGGCGATGTAGGCGCTCATCTCCTTCACAGGACGCAGCGATTCTTGGAGCTCTTGTTGCTCTCTTTCGTTTCGCTCGTGCAGCGAGAACTCCGACGATCGCGACAACATCGCGTCGACCCACCGGTGGAACCGGTCGCGGTCGCTGCTGGGCACCCCGAGGAGCTCGGCGATCACGATCACCGGCAGCGGGTAGGCGAAGTCGGCGACGAGGTCGATGTGGTCCCGGTCAGCCGCCTCGAGGAGGTCCGTGGCCACCGTGGTGATGCGAGGTTCAAGTCCGGCGACGACTCTGGGTGTGAATGCTTGGTTGACCAGCTTTCGCAGCTTGGTGTGCCGGGGTGGGTCGAGCTGCGTGAGGCTTCCCGCGGAGAACTCCTCAGCCTCGGGAACCAGACGACCGGTGTGCGAGGAGAACGTCTGGGTGTCGGCCAACACGCGCTGGGCATCCGGATGGCCGTAGACGTGCCAGATGCCCTTCTCCGCGTCGAAGCGAACCGGCTCTGGCGGTTGCTCTCCCCGTAGCCAGAACTGTTCCGGGTGGGTGTTCCAGCGTTCGGTGATGGTCATGACGTGCCTCCGCAGCCCTCCTCCCATCACGCTACCCGCCCCTGGAACGTGTGTCGGATCAGTGGCCGGCCGTTCCTCGGCGTCCTGGGAGCGGGCGACACCGTCACCGGGGCGGACCCGTCCCGCAAGAGGCCGATCGCGTGGCACCCCCGCTCCCTGACGTGGGCGCCGGCACCAGCAGGAGTGATGCTCGCTGCCACACCTCGGCCGGGATCACGATTCCCACATGCCGCTGATGGCCGTAAAGCGCCGCGCCCTGTCCGCCCTGCGACGTGATGGCGCATGCACCGCCCGCCGGGTTGACCTGCAGGTCGGCACCGCCGAAGGTCGCTCCAGACACCTGGGAGGAGTGGATCGGTTGGAGGCGAGTAGGCCCGGTGTTGCGAACCTGCGCGCGTGGCCGCGGGAGCTCGTCCCGCTGGCGGTGGGTGCATTCCTCGGCTTCATCGTGACCTGGGAGTTGCAGCTCGTCGATGCGTTCGACCACTTGCGCAGGATGCACGAACACCTCGGCCTCACGGCGCTGGGCATCTCTGCGCTCTTAGGGGTCTCTGCAATGGCCGGCTACTCCTGGCAGCGGCACCGCGTGGCCGGGGCAGAGGTCCTTCGGCGGGATCTGGCAGAGCGAGCTCTCGCTGAGAGCAACCAGCGGATCAGGTCATTGTTCCAGTACCACCCGCACGCGGTGTACTCCCTCGACCTTCAGGGCCGGTTCGTGGACGTCAACCCCGCCTGCGAGCGTCTGACCGGCTATTCCCAGGCCGACCTCCGCGGTATGGACTCCACCGTGCTGTCCGCACCGGACGACGCGGAAATGGCCCGGGCCACCGTCGAGGAGATCGCCAGCGCACGGGGTCATGAGTTCGAGACAACCATCCGCGGCAAGGACGGCCACAAGATCGAGCTCCGGATCACCGGAGTGCCCATCATCGTGAACGGCGAGGTGATGGGCATGTACGGCATCGCCGAGGACGTCACCGCCGCCCACCAGATGCAGCGGGAACTGGAGAGTGCTCGGGCGGAGGCCGAGCAGGCCAGCGTGGCGAAGTCGCTGTTCCTGGCCAACATGAGTCATGAGCTGAGGACGCCGCTGACAAGTGTGCTCGCGGCCAGCGAGATGCTTCGGGACACCGACCCTGCCCCCGAGCAGCTCAGCCTGCTGGAGTACATCGATCGCCCGGGCCAACGTCTGCTGCGGCTGGTCGAAGACATCCTGGACTTCTCCCGGATCGAGGCCGGCAAGGTAGACGTCGAGGCGCTCGAGTTCGACCTGCAGCCCATGGTGGCCGAGGTCGCCGAGTGCGCCCGGCACAACGCAGAGGGCAAGGGTCTGGACTTCAACTGCACGGTCGACCCGGATGTCCCGTGCACCATGGTCGGAGACCACGCCCGGATCGCCCAAGTGCTGACCAACCTGCTCGAGAACGCCACCAAGTTCACCGACTCCGGATCAGTTCTGCTTCGTGTCACGACCCCCTTGGACCGCGCGGTCCGGGGGGTGAGCTTCGCAGTGTCCGATACCGGCATCGGCATGACCGAAGAGCAGATCGGCGGACTCTTCCAGTCGTTCAGTCAGGCCGATCCCTCGATCACCCGCCGATATGGTGGAACTGGGCTCGGATTGGCGATCTGCAAGGAACTCGTCGAGTTGATGGGTGGCTCCATCGAGGTGACGAGCGTCGAAGGCGTCGGCAGCACCTTCACCGTCGTGCTGCCGCAACCAGTGCCAGGCAACATTCCCGCCGCTGATCCCACGGATCCCGCCGATACCCATGTATCTGCCTGACATCGGGCTCGTGAGGACCTTGCCGGCGCTGTCCCGCCGGGGTTTGGCGAAAGGCGAGGGAAGACGACCTTTCCGTGGGTGGCTTCAACTCGCCGTGGCACTCAGAGGACTCCTGTAGGCACTCGCTCAGCTCATAGCGGTTTCCGAGTTGCAGCTGTCAGCAGCACCATGCCCCCGGCGATCGGTAGAGCCGGCAGCACGACGAATGCCGCAGGGACGCTGGTCGCGGCAGCTATGAGGCCCACCAGCATGGGTCCACCGCCGAGCCCCAGATCGATGAAGATGCTTGTCGTCGCGGCTGCGCTGCCCCGCTCGGCCGCCGCTACGGCGGCAAAGACTGCCGCGAAGACGGCGGGCGTCAGAAACGCGTTCGCGACGCCGAGGATGGCGGCTCCCGCCACGAGACCGGCCGGGGTCCGTATGGTTCCGATCGCCAGAAAGCCCGTCGAGGCGGCCCCCAGCGCCGCTGCCGCCACGAGCAACGGAGGTACTCGGTCTGGCAATCTGGCGAAGGCCACCCGACACAGAACCACCGTGGCTCCGAACACAAGCAGGACCACACTCCAAGCGTCCATGCCCACGGCGCGCGCCTGCAGGACGGCAAAGGCCAAGAAGCCCGACACTCCTGCAACACCGCAGAACAATCCCAGCCCAGGAACAATTGCTGTGCGATGCAGGAGTGTCCCTGGTGCGGCACCGGGAGCAACCGGGGGTCGAGTCTCTGGAACCCGGGCGGCCAGCACGACTGCCAGCGCGGCCAACGCACCTGCCCCTGCCCAAGCAAGGTTGAAACCTCCCCAGCGCATCAGCCCTTGACCCAGCAAGGGGCCGATCGCGACACCGAGGTAAAGGGCCAACGAGTTCAGGCTGAGTGCCTCGCCCTCTCTCCCGGCAGGCGCCAGATCCGCCAAGGCGGCGAAGCCCGCCACGAAGTACAACGCCTCTGCCGCCCCCAGGAAGAGCCGCAGGGCGACGAGCGTCACCATGCCCGTCACCAGGTAGTGACCCAGCACTCCCACCGCGAACAGGGCCGCCCCACCGACCAGCAACGCGCGGCGGCCGCGCCGGTCGCTCCACCTTCCGGCCAGTGGGCGAAGTACTAGCGTCGTCACGCTGAACGAGCCCATAGCCAGACCAACGCCTGCGTCCCCCGCCCCCAAGGGCCCAGCCACAAACAGTGGGGTCACCGCGAGCAAGATGCCCGTGCAGGAGAAATAGGCCAGGTCCGAGAGAGTCAGCGCCACGAACGCGGGCGTCAGCAGTCGCTCCGACGACGGCTCGATCATGCCTGTCGACGGTACGCCCCGGACTGCAGGTCACATCGACATGAGAGGACGTCTCGCGACGTGCTCATGAACGTCGGCATCGTCTGATGACCACCTAGATGTGACGCCCAGGAGCGCGGGGACGGCGCGATGGCGCGCGGCGAACGTCTTCGGGCAGGACGCCCTGCCGTCCTCGACACACTCGTCAGCGGGTCACCCGGGCGCCACAGCCTCGCGTATCCCGGCCATCGGACCGGGGTGAGCCGGGTGATGACCGGGGCCAGCAGGGATGCGCGCTTCCCCGCACCCACCCGAGACCCGACAGACGGGGTCCATTCTCGTCCCGGCCCTCGCGCGGAATCTCGGCCGGGACACGAGCCGTGTTCAAGCCGTTGAGACCGGAGGGTTCGATGTCGCTGATCGTGTGCAGGCAAGTTGGTCAAATGGTTTAATCGGCACATTCTGTGACACGTTCACGTGCGCGCCTCGGGCACCTCTCCGCTGCGCCGTCTGGAGAAGGAAAGGCGCCACCCCGATGAACACCCCCCTGCCCGAGTCCAAGCCCAACAGGCGGCTGAACCTGCGCGCCTCCCTGGCCCGGGTCCTCTCGCCTAGCGCTGCCTGCGCTGGTCGAGCGACGGCGCCGTTCGCCGCAGCCCTGGCGGCCACCGTCGGGTCCAGCGTTCTGATGGTCGCACCAGCGAACGCCACCCCACCGCCGGACAACACCTGTGTCGCGCCCTCATCCAACATGACCTTCGACTACACCGGCGCCCCGCAGACGTTCACCGTCCCGGACTCGGTGCACGCCGTGGACATCACGATCGCCGGCGCCTCCGGCGGCGACTACTTTCAGCCGCAACAGGTCCTTCCCGGCGGGATCTTCCCGTGGGACCCGCCGAGGATCATTCCCGAGCGGCGCGCCCCGGGCGGTTCTGGTCTTGCCTTCACCACGATTGGTGACGTCACCCCCGGTCAGGAGCTCACGATCGTGGTCGGAGGCGCCGGCGTCACCCCCACGGTCAACGACTCCTGGAGGGGTCAAGGTGGCGGCGGAGGGTCCTTCGTCTACACGACACCGACCCAGGCCGGCCTTCTCGCTGCCGCTGGAGGCGGTGGCGGTGGCAGCACTAACGTGCCCGGCAACGACGCCCAGGACGGACCAGCCGGCGACGGTCAGGGCGGACCCGGCGGCGGCGGAGGCGATGACTCTGGCGGCGGCGGCGGCGCTGGTCTGCTCAGCGACGGCGCAGCCGGCGGGCCGGGTTGGGGCAACGGCTGGTACCCGGCCACCGGCGGCACCGGCGGCAGCACCGCTCCCTCGTTCAGCGGGGGTGCCGGTGGCTTCGTGAGCCTTCAGGGACAGCCCAACTTCGGGACTGCTGGAGGCTACGGCGGCGGCGGTGGTGGCGGCAACGGCGGCTTCGTCGGGGGTGCCGGCGGAGGCGGAGGCGGCGGGTTCACCGGAGGCGGTGGCGGGTTCACCGGCCAAGCCAATGTGTACAGCGGCACTGGGGGCGCCGGCGGCACCTCCTACAGCGCCCACGCCAAGTCCAACGTCTCCACCCACCGCGGCGACGGATTGGTCACTCTCACGTGGACACCGACTGCGGTCACCAGCTTCGACACCACCGGCGGCAGCACCGCCCCGGCCACCCAGTTCGTCGACACCGGCTGCGCAGCGGCTGCACCGAGCGACCCGACTCGTGACGGGTATACGTTCACCGGCTGGTTCACCGCACCGACCAGCGGCACCACATGGGATTTCGCCACCCCGATGACCTCCGACACCACCCTGTACGCACAGTGGCAGCCGGTCGTCCCAGTCGCGAGCCCGCAGACCATCACGGTGACCTCCGACGCCGGGGCCCCGCACCCCGGCGACACCTACACACCGACCGCCACGTCGACCTCGAACCTGCCCGTCGCAGTGACGCGCGCCCCGGCCTCGGCTGCGGTCTGCCACCTAGACGGCGCCACGGTGACCTACGACGCCCCCGGCGTCTGCGAGATCCGCTACGACCAGCCCGGCGACGACTCCTACACCGCGGCTGACCAGGTCACCCAGCAGGTCACCGTGAGCAAAGCACCGGCGTCGGTCGCGGTGACGTTCGCCCCCGGCGACCTCGTCTTCGGTCAGGCGGGAACAGCGCACGTCCTCGGCACCGACACCGCTACCGGTGACCCGCTTGACGGCACGGCGCACGTCCTGGTCGATGGCAACGCCTTGCCCGAGACGACCACCACCCATGGCGCCGCCGACGTCACACTGGCCACCGCGTCAGGTGACCCGCTTCCCGCGGGCACCCACCAGGTGGAGGTGACGTTCACCCCGAACGACGCCAACCACGCCACCGCGCACACTGCCAGCCCGCTGGTCATCAACCCGGCCGGCACCATGACCCAGGTCACGGTCACGCCATCGGCGATCACGGCCGCCGTCACCGCCGCAGGCCAGGGTCACGGCACCCCGACCGGAACGGTGTCCTTCTACCTCGGTCAGGAGAACGTGGGGACCGCCACCCTGAACGACGGGGTCGCCACCCTCGCCTACACGGTGCCGTCCGGCGCCCAGCGCAGCGTGTCCGCGACCTTCACCGGCTCGCAGAACTGGACCCAGTCCTCGGACTCGACGGTGCGTCAGGACCCCACGATCCTCGCGCGCGTGTCTTCGGCCCAGCCGAAGAGCCGCTCGGGCTGGTACCGCACCCCGGTCACCGTGCGGTTCACCTGCTCCACCCACGGCGCCACGCTGGCAGGACCGTGCCCGGCCCCGGTCCGTCTGGCCCGCAACGGCGGTGCCCAGAGCCTGGCACGGACCATCCGCGCCACCGACGGCGGCGTTGCCACCGTGAACGTCTCCGGCATCGACATCGACCAGTCGACCCCGGCTGTACGGGTGCTCGGCGTCCGTGACCGAGGCACCTACAGGGCCGCACCGGAGCTGGCGTGCCGAGCCACCGATGCCCTCTCAGGGGTCGCCTCCTGCCGGGTCACCCGCAAGGCAGTCGGTGGCCGCGGCCTGGTGAAGAGCTACGCCTACACCGCGGTCGCGTTCGACCGGGCAGGCAACCGCACTGTCAGGACCGGCCGATACCAGCAGCTGACAGCTGTCGTGGAGGGCGCGCCGTTCCGCAAGGGAGCGTTCGTCGTGCACGCCGGCCGTACCTACACCCTGGTCGTGACCTCCGCGGACCGCCCCGTGTACTACGACGCGGCCGTCTACCCGCGCAAGCCGACCGGGCACGGTCAGGGCTTCCGCAAGGCCGGGCACGACCGCTGGGCGCTGGGCGTCACGATCAACGGCGGGATGCGCCGGTACCCGCTGTGGAACGTCGGCGTGAAGTACGCCGGTGCCCTCCACACGCTGCGCCTGCGAGTCACCTGAGTACTCAGGCGTCCGCACCTGAGCCCAGCCCCGACAGGACCGCAACGCGGCACCTGCCGGGGCGGGGATCATGGCGGCTGGACGGGCGCCTCGACCGAGCCGTTTGCCTGGCGGCGCAGGCGGCGACGGTGGGTGGCACACTCAACCGATGACCTCCGGAGGTCCCATGGCCACCGAGTTGAACAGAACGACCAGCCCAGCCGGGGCCGCTGAGATCGAGGAAGTCGACGAGTTCGACTGCTACGACTACGACTGCGGCAGCGTCATGCCCGGCGTGCTGACCGACGTGGACTTCCCTGGCGGCATCCGACGATGCGACACGTGCGAGAAGTTCGACGGCGACCTCGATGCCGCCCAGGCGGCCGCCGAGCTCGTCGGTGGCACCTTATGGTTCCAGGGCGCCGCGTACTACAGACGCGATAGCGGCTGCAGCTTTCTTGGGTGGCACGTCTGCGCTCGTCGGCTTGGCAGCGCGCCCGGCGTGTCGATTACTTTGGGCTGCGTCAATCTGAGCGGGATGTGCGGCCTTCCACATCCCAACGTGGTCAGATCCACTGGGGGTGCGGCCACCTGCCTATCTCCCGCGCAACATGCAGAAGCCGTCGTTGGTCCAACCTTGGAGTCAGCCCGGCACCTCGAGTTCGGTGCCATACTTTGCGCCGGTGGGCCTGGGCCTAGATCACACCGCTGTCTTCCCTATGTTCGACCCGATGTAAGTTCCGACCCCCCGCCCCTGTAGCTCAGCTGGATAGAGCAAGAGCCTTCTAATCTCTAGGTCGCAGGTTCGATTCCTGCCAGGGGCGCGACACTCCTCGTGCGCTGGGCTTCGAGTTCCGAGGCCATCAGCCTCATCAGCTCGGTCAGGCCCTTGAACGGCCGGACCATCACGGTGAACTCGACCAGCCGGCCGTCGCTCCCCCACCGCATCATGTCGATGCCGTGCACCGTGAGGCCGTCGAGATCGGCGACGAACTCGAGGACGGCCGACCCGTCGTCCCACCACTCGTGCTCATAGCGGAGCGTCGGCCCGAGGACCACGATCGCGGCGCCGAGGTACGCCGAGGCCAGTGCCTTGCCCTCCTGCGGGGTGTGCACCGCGGGGGATCGGAACACGCAGTCGTCGGCGAGAAGACCGTCGAGGAGAGCGGGGTCCTTCGACTCGAGCACGTGGTGCCAACGATCGAGGGGTCCGGGGCGCTCGGTCATGGGATGACCCTAGTCCGGCCGCAGACCGAGACACCTCTCGTGATCCGGCTCACAGGCTGAGCGTGTCGCTGGCCGGAGGACGGTTCGGTGCGTCGTACAAAGGACACGGCCCTGCGGAGTATGAGACCGCAGGGCCTTTGGCATGCCGGGCTGGTCTCGAGACGCTCGCTGGCCCTCGCTCCTCAACCAGCGACGGAGTCGATCTCGGCCAGCACGCGCGCCTTGACGTCCTCCGGCGCGTACGAGACGCGGACCGCCGTGCGGGCGAGGTCGGCGAGGCCGGTCTCGTCGAGGTCGAGCAGCTCCGCGGCGATCTCGTACTCCCGGTTGAGCGAGGTGCCGAACATGGGCGGGTCGTCGCTGTTGATCGTCACCACGACACCGGCATCGCGAAAGGCGCGCAACGGGTGCTCGTCGAGCGTGGCAACCGCGCGGGTGGCGACGTTGGAGGACGGGCAGACCTCGAGCGGGATCCCGGTCGCCGCCAGGTGCTTCAGCAGCTCGGGGTCCTGTGCTGACGAGGTGCCGTGCCCGATGCGCTGCGCGCCGAGCTCGCGCAGGGCCTCCCAGACGGTCTCGGGGCCGGTCGTCTCCCCGGCATGCGGGATGCTGTGGAAGCCCGCAGCGCGGGCCGCGTCGAAGTGGGGCTTGAACTGGGCCCGCGGTACGCCGATCTCGGGGCCGCCGAGGCCCAGCGCGATGAGCGCGTCCGGCGCGTGGTTGAGCACGTAGCCGAGCGTCGCGTCGGCCCCCGCGAGTCCCAGCTCGCCGGGAATGTCGTAGATCCAGCGGTAGACGATCCCGAAGTCCCGTTCGGAGGCCACGCGGGCGTCCTCGACGGCCTCGGTGTAGGCCTCGATGGGGATGCCGGCCAGCACCGATGTGTGGGGTGTGCAGGTCAGTTCGGCGTACCTCACCTGCTGCACCTGCGACATCTCGCGGGCAATCTCGTAGGTGAGCAGCCGGATGTCCTCCGGTGTGCGGATGAGGTCCACCACCGCGAGATAGACCTCGATGAAGTGCGCGAAGTCCCGGAAGGCGAAGAACTCGGTCAGCCGCTCGGGATCGCTGGGCACGGTTCCCGGGTGGCGTTCCGCCAGCTCGGAGACGATGCGCGGTGAGGCCGAGCCGACGTGGTGCACGTGCAGCTCGGCCTTGGGCAGGCGGGAGATGAAACCGGCGAGTGCTGACATGGCGCACAGCATGTCAGCAGCCGCCCGGTGCGGAAGGCAGGTCAGACGATGCCGGCCATGCCCACGGCGAGGTACATCATCCACGGCTGCACCGGCTCGGCCTCCACCACTCGCTCTCCTCGCCGTCAGCGATCGGCCGCCAGGACCGTGCGCTGCACCTCGTCGGCCAGGGCCGTCGGGGACGGGGCGGTGACCGGCTCGCCGTTGACGAGCACGGTCGGCGTCGTACGCACTCCGGCGGGGACGGCCGCCGGCTGCGTGGACGCGGGTGGCGACACGTCGAGCGCGCCGACGGTCTCGAGCACCTGGCTGCTCCTCACCCCGGCCTTCTTGGCCAGCGCGACGAGGTCCGCGGCCGACACGTCCCCGCCCGCGATCTGCCGGTCGAACATGAGGTCGTGGAGGGCGAGAGCCTGTCTGGCACTTCCTGCCTCCACGACGGCCTTCCAGGCGGCCAGCGGGACACCAGCAGCCCTGGGACCGCCCAGCGTCACGGGGTGGTACTCCACCAGCGCGTGACCCTGTCCAGCCTCGACCCGGAGGAAGTCGCGCGACGCGATCTCGAACTCCCTGCTCCCGGTGCTTGTGAAGTCCTCGTAGACGACGACCTTGGTCCTCGCCGACGGCTGCCCCACGACCAGGGTGGTGTCGCTCGCGCGCACCGGGGCCTGGGGGTCGACCTGCGGTTTCGGCGAGGGACCGCTGGAGAAGACGACCGCCCCCGCGACGAGGGCCGACACCGCGACGACGACTCCGAGGACCATCAGCAGCCGCCGGTTGCGCTCCTCTGGCTCCTCGACGTCCGAGGAGGGCATGGCGGGGGGCTCGGCAGACATGCACCCAGCCTAGGAGTCGGGTGCCCGCCAGGCGTGAGGACGTACGACGACGCGGCTGCTCGCTGGGTCGTTGAGTAGTGTGGCTCGTTGTGAATGACCGACTCGTCTGGATCGACTGTGAGATGACCGGGCTCGACATCGTGGCGGACGCCTTGATCGAGGTCGCGGCGCTGGTGACCGACTTCGACCTCAACGTCCTCGGCGACGGCGTCGACATCGTGATCAAGCCGCCCCCGGAGGCGATGGACCAGATGGTGGAGTTCGTGCGCAACATGCACGTCACGTCGGGACTCATCGAGGAGCTCGACGGCGGCACCACCCTGGACGACGCCCAGGCGCAGGTCCTGGCCTACGTCAAGGAGTACTGCCCCGAGGGCAGCCGCCCGCCACTGGCCGGAAACACGGTCGCCACGGACCGCGCCTTCCTCGCGCGCGACATGCCCCAGCTCGAGCAATACCTCCACTACCGGATCGTCGACGTCTCCTCGATCAAGGAGCTCTCGCGCCGCTGGTTCCCCCGCGCCTACTACAACGCTCCCTCGAAGGGTGGCAACCACCGCGCCCTCGCCGACATCAGGGAGAGCATCGAGGAGCTGCGCTACTACCGCGAGACCGTGTTCGTGCCGCGGCCCGGCCCGGACTCGGCCACCGCGAAGGCGATCGCGGCCAAGTACCAAGGCTCGCTGACCGGAGAACGCCCGGTGTCGGAGAACGGCTGAGGAACCGCTACACTCTTGCCTCGCAAGATCCCCTGGTGGGTATAGCTCAGCTGGTAGAGCGCCGCCTTGTGGTGGCGGATGTCGCGGGTTCAAGTCCCGTTACTCACCCCAACAGCATCGAGCCCCTGACCTGCACGATTTCAGGTCGGGGGCTCGATGGCTCACATGCGGCCCGCGGTGCCGCCTACGAGCGTCAGGAGCCGTTGCCCCCACCCGGCCGTGTCGCCGACGTCGGGCTGTGCACATCGGGCAGCGCTGGGCGGGCCCCGCACGAAGCTGCTGGGGCGCCCTCGTCTGGTGCGATGCTGGCTAGAAGACCCGCCGACGGGTGCCGCCGATCGGGACCAAGTTGATGATCAGGCCCACCACCACCAGGATGGCGCCGATCGTGATGAGGATCTTCAGGCTTGCCACGAACAGTCCGATGAGCAGCAGAATCACGCCCAGGACAACCATGTCCCCTCTCCCTTCCGTTGCGTGCCGATACCACAATCAAAGCACTCGCGCAAACCCACGCAAAGGTCCGGCTGGGTCTGCACCACGAGACGCAGACGGCCTCCAGCGCGCCGTGTGATCGCCCTCAGTCCGCCTCGTGCGCCCTCAGACGCTCCGGCACGTGGACGGCATCCGCGACAACCAGGTTGGCAGGCGATCTGCACCTGCGCGGGCCTGCCCGTTCCACTGCCCAGCTCCCGGGCGCTTCGCTACGAAGACGTCTTGGGGCACGAAGAAGGTGTCCGTCTCGGTGAGCGGTTGCTCACTCCCCGGTCGTCACCGGCGTCGTCGGCGCTCCATGGACGCTCGGAATGGTGCCCAGGCGGCCCTTCTGGAAGTCCTCGAACGCGGCCATGACCTCCGCCTTGGTGTTCATCACGAACGGCCCGGCCCACGCCACCGGCTCCCGGATCGGTCGGCCGCCGATGACCAGGACGTCCAGCGCCGGCGTCCGGCTCTCCTGGCTGCCCGCTGCCCGGACAGTCACGAAGTCGCCCGCACCCAGCACGGCGAGGTTGCCGGTGCGGACGGCGGTCTGCTCGTCCCCCACGGCCCCCCGGCCCGACAGCACATAGACGAGCGCGTTGTAGTCGACCGCCCACGGCAGGTCGAGCCGGGCGCCGGGCTCAATGGTGGCGTGCACCATCGTCATCGGCGTGTACGTCGACCCGGGACCCCTCCTGCCCCCCACATCACCGGCAATCACCCGCACCAGCGCGCCTGCGTCGGCCGAGGTGGCTAGGCCGACCTGGGCACTGCGGATGTCCTGGTAGGCAGGGGGGTTCCACTTGGCGTCGCGCGGCAGGTTGACCCAGAGCTGGATTCCGTGGAACAGCCCGCCGCTCTGCACCAGCCACTCGGGCGGTGTCTCGATGTGCAGCAGCCCGGAGCCGGCCGTCATCCACTGGGTGTCGCCGTTGGTGATCGTGCCGCCGCCGCCGTGGCTGTCGTGGTGGTCGAAGACGCCGTCGATGATGTAGGTGACGGTCTCGAAACCGCGATGCGGGTGCCACGGCGTGCCCTTGGGCTCACCGGGGGCGTACTCCACCTCCCCCATCTGGTCCATGTGGACGAACGGGTCGAGGTCGCGCAGGTCCACGCCTGCGAACGCCCGGCGTACCGGGAACCCGTCGCCCTCGTAGCCCTTGGGCGCCTCGATGAGCTGCTTGACCGGGCGAACGGTGTCGCCCAACCCAGGAGCCTTCAGGCGGTTCAGGACGGTCAGGTCGTCAACGGTCACAGCTGGCATCGCGCACCTCCGGGGATGGTTCGAGTATGCCCCCAACGCTAGTTGAAGATTAAATCTTCCCCGCTGGCCTGCCCGAGGGGGAGCGAAGTGCGGACGTGCCGATCGTGGCTCACCGCTGCCGCGGCCGTCGGGCCGTTGACCCCCGCTCCACGGCCACCGGCGGCAGGCGTCCCCCGTTTTGGCGGCGCTGCCCTCACCTTGCTAAGGTTCACTCGCTTCACGCGCCAGTAGCTCAATTGGCAGAGCAGCTGACTCTTAATCAGCGGGTTCGGGGTTCAAGTCCCTGCTGGCGCACTTGACGACCCACGGGTCGGAGGCCCTTCTCGATCACCATCGAGAAGGGCCTCTTGCGTGTCCACCCCCGACGTCGCCCGCGGCCGTCAATCCGTGGAACCGGGCTCAGCGCACCGAGAGCAGGAGACCACCGCCCGCGACGAGCTCCCCGATGACCGGATGCCCGGGCAGCTCGCCGGCAACGAGCAGGCCTCCCGAGGTCTGTGCGTCGGCCAGGAGCAGCAGCTCGTCGTCGGAGACGCGGGAGGAGAGGTGGGGTCGCACCCACTCCAGGTTGCGCCGACTGCCTCCCGGCACGAAACCGGCCTCGAGGGAGGCCCGGGTCGCTTCGAGGTAGGGAACTGCGTCGGCCTCGATGACCGCGCTCACACCGCTGGCACGGCACAGCTTCATCAGGTGTCCCAGCAGGCCGAAGCCGGTGACGTCGGTCGCGCAGGTGAGGCCTGCCCCCAGGGCGGCTTGCGACGCGTCGCGGTTGAGCGTGGTCATGGTCCTGACGGCGTCCTCGAACACCTCACCTGTCGTCTTGTGCCGGTTGTTCAGCACGCCGAGACCGAGCGGCTTGGTGAGGGTCAGCGGCATACCCGCGAACCCAGCGTCGTTGCGCAGCAGCCGATCCGGGCTCGCCAGGCCGGTGACGGCCAGTCCGTACTTCGGCTCCCGGTCATCGATGCTGTGCCCGCCGGCGAGGTGGCAGGCCGCCTCCGCGCAGATCTCGGCGCCACCGCGAAGCACCTCGGCGGCCAGCTCGAACGGGATCCGGTCGCGGGGCCAGGCCAGCAGGTTGACGGCCACCAACGGTTCGCCGCCCATCGCGTAGACGTCCGAGAGCGCGTTGGCCGCTGCGATGCGCCCCCAGTCGTACGCCGAGTCGACCACAGGGGTGAAGAAGTCCGCGGTCATCACCAACGCACGGTCGCCGTCGATGCGCACCACCGCCCCGTCGTCACCGTCGTCGAGACCGACGAGGAGATCGTCGTGCGCGCGCCCCAGGGGCAACCCGGCCAGGACCGCCTCGAGCTCACCGGGCGGGACCTTGCACGCACAGCCGCCTCCGGCGGCGTACTGCGTCAGCCGGATGGACGACGTCACCGAGGCCATGGCGCCCAATCTACGACCCGGGCGCCGTCGCCGTGTGAGTCGCGGACGACCCCTTCCCCTCATCGGCAGCGCGGCCCGCTGCCTGGCGTCGGGCAATCCGCTCGCGCTGGGGGACGACGGTGTACTTCGGGTCCCGAGCCGAGGCAAGACCCGCTTCGAACACCCCGAACCGAGTCAGGGTCGAGGCCGTCAGGTACGTCGCCCCGCACATCATGGAGACCGCGCGGGAACGGCCGGCGAACAGCGAGGCGACGGCCGCCAAGGCCGTCAGGCGCGAGGCCGTGCGCATCAACCGGCCTGGACGTCCCCGCTCATAGGGCTCCGCCAGCATCCCCAACCGCCGTTTCAGGAGCTCGGCCGCCGAGAGCTCCAACGCCGCACCGGCCAGCGCCATGCGTCGCGCGGGGGCGCTCTGGGCCGGCGCGGTCAGCAGCATCGCGGCGCCACCCGCTGCGGCGGCTCCCGAACCTGCGAAGACGAAGGGCAGCTCGCGGTAGGCCTCGTGCCAGGCGGGCACCGCGGTGTTGGAGAACAACGCCGCGGTGTAGGTGGTCAGCAACGGCCCGAAGACCGCTGCCCCCACACCAGCGAGCCTTCCGATGCGCGGCAGCCGGCCGGTGAGCTGGGCGGCGGCGGCGGCCGACGCCAGGGCGCTGAAGGGAGCCAGGACGTAGGAACCCACCGACAGCGGCGAGGTGACCTTCAGCACCCGCAGCATGTGCAGGAAGCGCTCCGGACGCCCCAGGTCGTGGATCAGGAAGACGGTTCCCACGCCGGCACCCGAGGCCGCCACCGTCCGCGCCACGCGCTCCAGCTGCAGGTCGCCGGAGAGGGCCGCACCCTCCGCGAGCAGCGCGGAGGCGCCCGCCATCCCGCCGAAGAAGAGGTAGAGGGGGACGTCCGGGCTCTTCCACGTGGGGGTCTTGACGATCTGGCGCCCGTAGTAGGACTCGAACTCCGCCTCAGGGACCATGCTGCGCTCACTCACGAGCGTCTCCCGAAGAAGGAGGCGACGCCGAGTCCGGCCAGCGTCACCGCGGCGGCCCCGACGTGCTTCCAGATCGTCACGAGGTCGCGGGTCGTCACGACCGGGTCGGGCGGCAGCCCGTAGACCTCGGGCTCGTCGAGGAGCAGGAAGAACGCACCGTCCCCGCCCACCCCGTCGTCGGGGTCGCGTCCGTAGAGGCGGGCCACGTCGACGCCCTTGTCGAGGAGCTCGGCGAGTCTGAGGTCGGCTCGCTGCCGCAGCTCGCTGACCTCGCCGTACTGGATGGACTGCGTGGGGCACGCCTGCGCACAGGCCGGCGTCTGACCGTCCTTGAGCCGGTCGTAGCACAGCGTGCACTTGAATGCCCGGCCGTCCTCCTTGCGCAGGTCGATGACGCCGTAGGGGCAGGCCGGCACGCAGTAACCGCAGCCGTTGCAGATGTCGGGCTGGACGACGACCGTGCCGAACTCGGTCCGGAACAGCGAACCGGTGGGGCACACGTCGAGGCACGCGGCGTGCGTGCAGTGCTTGCAGACGTCGGAGGACATCAACCAGCGAATCCCACCTTCACCGGACTCCGTGGCCTGGTCCTCTCCGGAAGGCGCCGCCTGCGGCAGCCCGCTCTCGTGCGTGTCCCAGCCGGGTGGGCCCATCCCGGGAAGCCCGAGGTCGGTTGTCGTCGGATGGAGCGGCTTCTCGACGAAGGCGACGTGGCGCCACGTGCTCGCCCCGAGCTGCTGGGTGTTGTCGTAGGACATGCCGGTGAGCTGGTAGCCGTCCTCAGGAAGCTCGTTCCACTCCTTGCACGCCACCTCGCACGCCTTGCAGCCGATGCAGACCGAGGTGTCGGTGAAGAAGCCCATCCGCGGCGGGTGCTCCTCGTAGCCCGCGTCGCCACTGACGTCGTCCAACCGGCCCCACAGGGAGTTCGTCACCGGCCGGCACCTCCTTCATCTGGGTGGATGTGTACGCCGGCGCGCCGTCGGTAGTCATCGACGTACGCCGTCAGGGCCGGCCCTCGCGGACGGCGCCCCGGCTGGATGTCGCAGGTGCCGACCTTCTCCTGGATGTAGACGTTGGGGTCCATCGTCACGTTCACCAGGTCGTTCGGCGAGTCTCCGCGGGTGATCCCGTTGACCCCCCAGTGGTAGGGCAGCCCCACCTGCTCCACGAACCGGTCGCCGAGCCGCAGCGAGCGCAGCCGGTCGGTCACCAGCACCCGTGCCTCGATCGCCGTGCGGGCGGTGACGATGGTGGCCCAGCCGAGATGCTCGAGCCCACGCTCCCGGGCCAGCCTCGGCGAGACCTCGCAGAACGGCTCCGGCTGCAGCTCGGTCAGGTAGGGCAGCGTCCGGCTCATGGCGCCGGAGGTGTGGTGCTCGGTCAGCCGGTAGGTGGTGAAGACGTAGGGGAAGGTCTCGCCGAAGCTCGGGTTGATCGGGTTGGTGGGGTGCTCGACCCTGCGCTGCGCCGGGTTGTTCTGCTGCGCGTAGAGCGAGTTGTGCACCGGCGACTCCGGCGGTTCGTAGTGCACCGGCATCGGCCCGTCGGCCAACCCGATGGGCGCGAACAGCCACGCCTTCCCGTCGGTCTGCATGATGAACGGGTCCGTGCCGCCGATCGCGTCGGGTCCCTTCGCGCCGTCCTCCGGCACGTGGTCGGGCGGTCGGTCGGGCACGAAGTCGGGCACGTCGGCGCCGACCCACTTCCCCTGCTCGGAGTCCCACCAGACGTGCTTCTTGCGCTCGCTCCAGGGCGAGCCGTCCGGTGCCGCCGAGGCCCGGTTGTAGAGGATGCGCCGGTTGGCCGGCCACACCCAGCCCCACTCGAGCGCCACGTCGTCCTGCTCCCAGTGCGGCTTGCGGCGCCGGGCCTGGTTCACCTCGTCGGCGTACACCCCGCAGTAGATCCAGCAGCCGCAGGACGTCGAGCCGTCGGCCGCGAGCTGCGTGTACGCCGAGAGCGCTGTCCCGTCCGGACCCGTGCCGTTGATCTCGCGCAGCACCGCCTGCCCGTCCACGTCGCCGTGCTCGTCGACCGGGTACTCCCAGGCCAGGTCGAGCAGCGGACGGTCCATCTCGTCGGTGGAGCCCGCGAGCTTCTCGCGGATCAGCTGGCCGAGCTCGTAGTAGAAGTCCAGCTCGCTGCGGCAGTCACCCGGCGGGTCGACCGCCTTGTCGCGCCACTGCAGCATGCGCTGGGTCTGGGTGAACGAGCCCGCCTTCTCCACGTGGGAGGCGGCCGGCAGGAAGAACACCTCGGTGCCGATGTCCTCGGTGACCAGCTCGCCGGTCTCGATCTCCGGTCCGTCCTTCCAGAACGTGGCCGACTCGATCATCTGCAGGTCGCGCACGACCAGCCAGTCGAGGTTGGCCATCCCCAGCCGCTGCATCTTGCCGTTGCTGGAGCCGACGGCGGGGTTCTCCCCCACCAGGAAGTAGCCCTTGCACCTACCTTCGATCTGGGCCTTCACGGTCGTGTAGTTGGAGTGGTCCCCGCTCACCCGCGGCAGGTAGTCGAAGCAGAAGTCGTTCTCGGGGGTGGCGGCATCGCCCCAGTAGGCCTTGAGCAGGCTGACCGAGTACGACCGCACGTTGCCCCAGAAGCCGGCCTTGCCCTCGTCGTCGCGCACCCACTCGTCCAGACTCTGGTGCTGCTCCGAGTGCGGCATGGGCAGGTAGCCGGGGAGGATGTTGAACAGCGTCGGGATGTCGGTCGAGCCCTGGATGCTGGCATGTCCGCGCAGCGCCATGATGCCGCCGCCCGGGCGACCGATGTTGCCGAGGAGCAGCTGCAGGATGGAAGCCGTGCGGATCATCTGGGCACCGGTCGCGTGCTGGGTCCAGCCGACGGCGTAGGCGAACGCGGTGGTGCGGTCCGCGCCGCTGTTGCGGGTCAGCGAGTCCGCGACCTCCCGGAACTGGTCCGGTTCGATCCCGCAGACCGCCTGGACCATCTCGGGGGTGTAGCGGGCGAAGTGCCTCTTGAGGATCTGGAAGACGCAGCGCGGGTGCCGCAGGGTCTCGTCGCGACGGCCCTTCCAGCTGACCGGGGCGCCGCCGGAGCCGTGGCTCTCCGACTGCGCCGCCTGGTGCGAGCGCTTCTGCTCGCCGGTGTCACGCTCGGCCCGCGCGAACTCCCCGATCCGCTCCTGCTCCTCCTCGTTGGGGTTCTCGGGAGGCTCGTAGCGCCAGGTGAGCGGGTCGTAGAGCCGCATCTCGGGGTCGAAGCCGGAGAACAGCCCGTCGAGGTCCTCGGTGTCCTGGAAACCGGAGTCGATGACGCTCGCGGCATTCGTGTAGGCCACGACGTACTCCCGGAAGTCGAGGTCGTTGCTCAGCACGTGGTTCACCAGGCCGCCGAGGAAGGCGATGTCGGAACCGGCGCGGATCGGGACGTGCAGGTCGGCCACAGCGGACGTGCGGGTGAAGCGCGGGTCCACGTGGATCACCGTTGCCCCCCGCCGCTTGGCCTCCATCACCCACTGGAAGCCCACCGGGTGCGCCTCGGCCATGTTGGAGCCCTCGATCAGGATGCAGTCACTGTTCTTCAGGTCCTGCAGGAAGGTGGTGGCCCCACCGCGGCCGAACGAGGTCCCCAGACCGGGAACCGTCGAGGAGTGTCAAATACGAGCCTGGTTCTCGATCTGGATCGCTCCCATGGCCGTGTACAGCTTCTTCATGAGGTAGTTCTCCTCGTTGTCGAGGGTCGCTCCTCCGAGGCTGGAGATGCCGAGGGTACGGCGGGTGCGCCTTCCGTCGGCCTCCCACTCCCAGAACTGCTTGCGGGTCTCGATCACCCGGTCGGCGATCATGTCCATGGCGGTGGCGAGGTCGAGCTCCTCCCACTCGGTGCCGTGCGGGCGCCGGTAGCGAACCTTGGTCACCCGGCTCGGCGAGGTCACCAGCTGCTTGCTGGCGCTGCCCTTGGGGCACAGCCGGCCCCGGGAGATCGGGCTCGCCGGGTCCCCTTCGATCTGGGTGACCTGTCCGTCCTTCACGAAGACCTTCTGGGCACAGCCGACAGCGCAGAAGGGGCAGACCGAGCTGACCACGTTGTCGGCGGTGGACGTGCGGGGCTCCAGGTGGGCGCTGCGGGCCGACATCGCCGCCGAGCCGCGTCCGAGCAGGTCCCGACCGCGCAGCTGGCGCAGCAGCGACCAGGAGCTGACGAAGCTCTTCGCACCCATGCTCGGCCCCACCCTTCGGCTCACCACGCCCGGTTGCCGTGAGGTTTCCAGATCTCTCCACCGTAAACGCGATCTCCGCGATCTGTCACGGACCTGCGTCTAGAGTGCGCCATGGAGGCGTTCCTCGTCTGGTGACGGGCGCGGTCCTCAAAACCGTAGTGGCCGAGCACCTCGGTCAGGCGGGTTCGATTCCCGTCCGCCTCCGCCAGGTGAGGGTTCGACCTCCTCGAGGAGGCTCCGTGGACGATGACCGCCGACGTCGTACGCCGCGCACCGACGTGGTGCTGGCCGATCCGCAGCTCGCCGGCGAGGTCGAGCGCCTGGGCCGGTCGACCGTGAAGCAGACCGTCGTCGCCGTGCTCGAGGCCTGCCGCAGGGGCAGCGTCAGCCCGGAGGACGTCGTCGGCGTCGTACGGGACACCCTCCCGCGGTCCGCGACGACGCTGCGCACGGTGGTGAACGGCACCGGTGTCGTCGTACACACCAATCTGGGGCGTGCTCCCCTCTCGCAGGCGGCCGTCGACGCCGTGGTCCTCGCAGCCGGTGTCACCGACGTCGAGCTCGATCTCGCGACCGGCCGCCGTGGCCCGCGCGGTGCAGGCGCGCGTGCCGCGCTGGCGGCCGCCGTACCTGACGCCGGCGACGTCCACGTGGTGAACAACGGTGCGGCCGCGCTGGCCCTGGCGGCCTGCGCCCTGGCCTCCGGCGGCCGCGAAGTCGTGGTCGCGCGTGGGGAGATGGTCGAGATCGGGGACGGCTTCCGCATCCCCGAGCTCCTCGAGTCGGTGGGCGCTCGGCTACGGGAGGTGGGGACCACGAACAGGGTCCGGCTCTCCGACTACGCCGCGGCGCTCGGGGAGCAGACGGCCTTCGTGCTCAAGGTGCACCCGTCGAACTTCCGGGTGGAGGGGTTCACCTCCTCGGTCCCCGTGTCCGCCCTGGCGACCCTCGACGTGCCCCTGGTGGCCGACATCGGGTCGGGCCTGCTGACACCCCATCGTCGGCTCACGGAGGAGCCCGACGCCTCGACGTACCTTCGCATGGGCGCCGACCTGGTCACCGCCTCCGGCGACAAGCTGCTGGGCGGACCCCAGTGCGGACTCCTGCTCGGCGAGGCGGAGCTCGTGCGACGCCTGCGACGGCACCCGTTGGCCAGGGCCGTGCGGGTGGACAAGCTGACGCTGGCCGCGCTCGAGGCCACGCTGGCGGGTCCGGTGCCCCCAGTCACCGGTTTCCTGCGGGCGACCCCGGACGACCTGTTGGCGCGAGCCCGTCACCTGGCCACGGCGCTCGGCGGCGGCGTCGCGGAGGCAGTCTCCTCGCACGCGGCAGTGGGTGGTGGAGGAGCGCCCGGAGTCTCCTTGGACAGCGCCGCGGTGGCTCTGCCTGCGCACCTCGCCGGACCACTGCGCCGCGGAGATCCCGCCGTGGTCGGTCACCTCGTCGACGGCCGCCTCCTGCTCGACCTCGTCGCGGTCCCCCCGGAGCAGGACCAGGCGCTGCTCGACGCGATCCGCCGCGCTCTCGCGGACGCCGGCACCCAGGCGCCCTGAGATGTACGTCGTCGCCACCGCTGGTCACGTGGACCACGGGAAGTCCACCCTCGTCCGGGAGCTCACCGGCCAGGATCCCGACCGTCTGGAGGAGGAACGCCGACGCGGGCTCTCGATCCAGCTCGGCTACTGCTGGACCCGGCTCCCCGGCCTCGGCGAGGTGGCGTTCGTCGACGTCCCGGGCCACGAACGGTTCATCACCACCACCCTTGCAGGAGTGGGTCCCGTGCCCGCCGTGATGCTGGTGGTCGCGGCCGACGACCCCTGGATGCCGCAGGCGGCCGAGCACCTGGCCGCCCTCGACGGCCTCGGTGTCGAGCACGCCCTGCTCGTGGTCACGCGCAGCGACCTGGCCGATCCCCTGCCGGCTCTCGCCCGTGCGCGCGCCGAGTTGGCGCGGACCTCGCTGCACGCAGCACGCGCGGTGGTGGTGAGCGGCCGAACCGGCGAGGGGCTGGACACCCTGCGCACCGAGCTCGCCGCCCTGCTGCGAGCCGTCCCACCGGCGGATCCGGAAGCCGACGTGCGGCTGTGGGTCGATCGTCGGTTCCACGTCCGGGGCACCGGGACCGTCGTGACCGGGACGCTTCCGGCGGGAACCATCCGCTGCGGTGACACCCTGCTCTCGGACGATCGCCGGGTCCGGGTGCGTGGCATCGAGTGCCTCGGACGACCGGTGACCTCCGCCGTGGGCGTGTCCAGGGTCGCGCTCGCCCTGGCCGGCAAGGCACCCGACGAGCTCGAACGCGGCAGCGTCCTCGTCACTCAGGGAGCGTTCGAAGCCTGCGCCGTGGTCGACGTACGTCTGATCGGTGAGGCCCGGCTGCCCGAGCGACCCGTCCTGCACGTCGGCGCGGCCGCCCTCACCGTGCACGCCCGTCCCCTCTCCCGGGACTTCGCCCGGCTGGCACTCGAGCGCTCGCTGCCACTGCGGATCGGGGACCGGGCAGTGCTCCGCGACCCCGGCAGCCGCCGGCTCTGGGGCGTGCAGGTGCTCGACCCCGCGCCACCCCGGCTCCGTCGGCGGGGCGCAGCAGCGTCACGTGCCGTCGAGCTCGAGCGGGCCGATGGCTCCCTGGGCGCGGAGCTGGAACGCCGCGGTCTCGTCCAACGGGCACTGCTGCGCCGCCTCGGGACAACGGGTGCGGTGCCGCCCGACGCGGTTCAGGTCGGACCATGGCTGGTCTCGGGCGCCCACGCCCGCGCCCTCAGTGCCGAGCTCGCCCGGTTCGTGCAGGAGGCAGGCACCCCGCAACGGCCCGGGGTCCCCGTCGCGCAGGTCGCCAGGGTGCTGGGGCTGCCCGACGAGGCGCTGGTGGCGGCGCTCGTCAGGCCGCCGTTGCGGGTCGATCGCGGAATGGTGGAACCGGTCGAAGCCGACCTTCCGACGCGGCTGCGACGCGCGCTCGATGCGATCCGCGACGACCTCCTCGCCCGGCCCTTCGCCGCCCCCGACGCCGATCGCCTGGACGAGCTCGGGCTGAACCGCGCCGACCTGGGCGCTCTCGCCCACGCCGGACACCTCCTGCGCCTCGCCGACGGAATCCTCCTGCTTCCCCACGCGGACGACCACGCCGCCCACCTGCTCGCCGGCCTTCCCCAGCCGTTCACCGTGAGCCAGGCACGTTCACTGCTCGGCTCGAGCCGCCGCGTCGTGCTGCCCCTGCTGGCCCATCTGGACCGCACCGGTCGCACCGTCAGGCTCCCCGACGACCGCCGCCGCGTGCGGGGATAGCCCACCTCCGCCGGCAGCACCAGCTCCCCCGGACGCCGCTCGCCACCCCTGGTACCCGCCCACCAGGTCGGTGGCCCGGTCCAGCCCCAGCCGACTCAGGGTGGCGGCCGCCAGGCTCGAGCTGAAGCCTTCGTCGCACACCACGATGACCCGGTGATCCGGTCCGGTGACCTCGGGCCACCGATGCGGAGACGTGGGATCGAGCCGCCACTCCAGCATGTTGCGGTCCACCACCACCGCCCCCGGGAGTACGCCGTCACGCATGCGCTGCTCGACGGGCCGGATGTCGACCACCAGCGCGCCGGCGGCGAGCTCGGCCGCCAGGTCCTCGGGCTCCACGCGCACCAGCCCCGCCCTCGCCCACATCAGGAGTCGGTCGACGGCCGCGGTCGTCGGGGCCGGACCATGCGGGAATGACTGCTCGACGGCGTCGTCGCCCATGTGACCGGGGTACCCGGGAGGCCCCACCGCATGCACCGTGCCGGGTCGATGAGGCGTCCGGCGCACCAGACGTGACCACGCCGGTCTTCCTCATGCGCCGTGGAGGCCGGATCCGGGAACCCGCCGATCCTCGGCACCGGTGGTGGCTGCGTCGGTCTAGCGGAAGGGGATCGCGATGTCGGCGTACACCAGGTTGTGGTCGGAGGGAACGAGCCCACCGGTGGACCAGTTCACGACGTTCACGTACTGGCTGCTGCCCCTGAACCCCTTGACCAGGATGTGGTCGGAGCGCGGGCCCAGCCCTGACGGATGGACGGACTGGTGGGCGCTGGGCTTGCCGTTCTCGGCGTTGACGATCGAGTACTGCACGTTGGTCTTCTTCACCGCCGCCATGGCGTCGTAGTACCCCCCGCGGACGAAGGTCGGCTGTGCAGCGGTGTATCCCGCAGGGTCTCCGTAGGGCTCGCGGCCGTAGCGCAGGTCGCCAGCCACCACGACGGGCTCGTCGCCGTAGTTGAGCGCGTCCATGTGACGCATCACCGCTTGGGCCGCCAGGCCGGTGTCGCGGTTCTTCTCCAGGGGGGACTTGCTCGGGTCCTCGGCGAAATGCACCGAGACCACCCAGAAGTTCTGGCTGTCGCGACCGTTCGCCGAGAGGCGCACCCACGGCGTCGACAACGGCTGGGAGGGCACCTTCGGGTTCGGGACGTCGAAGCGCCCGCTGCCGACGAGCGAGAACTTGTCGCTGCGGTAGAGGATCTGCTGGCCCACCCCGGAGCTCAGGCCCGAGGCCGCTGCGCGCCAGCCACCGCCCAGGTAGGAGGCCACAGCGTTCGCCGTGGCGGAGTTGGCCTCCTGCAGTGCGACCACCGTCAGTCCGTGGGTGCTGATGTTCTTCGCGATCGCAGCCGCCCTGCTGCCGGTCGGGAAGAGCATGACGTTGTAGGTGCCCATGCGCACCGGGTCACCGGGAGGCGGCGTGGGCGGGACCGGGAATGCCGCGACCCACTTCGAGCGCTGGCTGGCACCGGGCCTGAAGGCGTTGTTGGCCTCGATCTGAGCGAAGACCGGGTTCGCGTAGTCGACGGCCAGGTAGTTGTCGCCGGGGGCCGGACGCGAGGGCACCTGGAAGGTCGACCGTCGCGCGGCCTGGCCGACCCAGCCGCCGGAGCTGCGGTCGACGTAGCTCGGACCGCTCGGCCACTGGCCGTACCAGGCGGGAGACCAGCGGACGCGGTAGCGCGAGGCGTAGGGGGTGTAGTTCCACGTGAACTGGACGGCGCCGGGAAGGCCGGCACGCGAGAGCACGGGGGGCTTGGGCCAGTAGTTGACGAAGCGCAGGCCGCGCGTCCTGGACCAGGGGCCGGCCACGCCGTTGCGCACGGCGCGGACCTGGACGTACCAGACCTTGCCGCGGTCCAGGCTGCCCGTGTAGGTCCCGCCGGAGGTGCCTGAGCGGACCAGGCTGCTCTCCGAGAGCTTCGCCGGGGTGTAGGCCCAGCGCATCTCGTACGACGCGCCCGGAACGGCCCGCCACTTGACCAGGAGCTTGGCGTGGTACCAGTCCTGCCCTGCTCTCGTGACGGCCGAGACGCGCATGGACTTCTTGCCCCTGCCCTTCCTGGCCTCGGCAGCGGTCGCACCCAAGCTGACAATGAGCAGGGTGCACAGGAGGGCGATCAGGACCCGGGTAGCGCGACGCATCATGGGGACATCCAGTTCGGGGGAAATCAGACACTTACCGCCACCACGGTAGAGCGCTATGTCCCTTTTCGCACATAAATGCGTTTTCGCCCACTTGCCCAGAAGACATGCATCCCTCAGGGGGCACACGGGTCCCCGTGGCACCATGAGCCCCATGCCTGAACCACGGCTCGACGAGCCGTCGCCACGACGAGGACGCCCCGGGTACGACGCCCCGACGGTGCTGCGCCGCGCGATCGAGGTGTTCAACCGGCAGGGCTACGAGGCGACCAGCATCGGGGACCTCGCCCGCGAGCTCGGACTGAGCAAGTCAGCGATCTACCACCACGTGCCCAGCAAGGAAGCGCTGCTCTCCGCGGCGCTGGACGAGGCCCTCGACGGCCTCTCGGTCGCCATCGACCAGGCCACGAACGGCGCGCCGGGGATCAGCGCCAACGAGCGGCTCCGCACCGCCGTGCGCCAGTCGGTCGAGATCCTCGTCGCCCACCTGCCGGCCGTCACCCTGCTGCTGCGCGTCCGTGGGAACAGCGAGGTGGAGCTGGCCGCACTGGAGCGTCGTCGCGTCATCGATGACAAGCTGGCGAGCCTGGTGCGGGCGGCCGCGGACGAGGGGTCGCTGCGCGTCGACATCCCACCGGAGCTGATCACTCGGCTCGTGTTCGGCATGGTCAACTCGCTGGTGGAGTGGTACCGCCCCGACGGGCCGGTCAGCGTCGCGGAGCTCTCCGGGGCCATCGTCGATCTCGCCTTCGACGGGCTCACCGCCTGAACGCGCTCCGGGCGGTCAGGCGTCGAAGTCGACCGTCACTTCGTCGGAGACGGGATGGCTCTGGCAGGTGAGCACGAACCCACGCTCGACCTCGTCGTCCTGGAGCGCGTAGTTGCGCCGCATGTCGACCTCACCGCAGGTCAGATGCGCCCGGCAGGTGCCACACACGCCGCCCTTGCAGGCGAACGGCAGGTCAGCCCGCATCACCTGGGCGGAGTCGAGGATCGACTGGTCCTTCGGCATCGCCGAGGTCGTGCTTCGTCCGTCGACCACGACGGTCACGCTGCTGGTCTCCCCCGTCACCACGACGTCCGGGCGGCGTACCTCCGGGGGCGGCTCGTCGACGTAGAACAGCTCGAAGTGCACCCGCTCGCGCGGGACCCCGAGCTCCTCCAGCACGGCTCGGGCGCCGGTGATCAACCCGAACGGACCGCACAGCCACACGTCGTCGACCGCGCGCAGGGGCACCAGCGCCGTGAGCAAGCGGCGAAGCCGGGAGGCCTCGAGCCGCCCGGAGAACAGCTCGACGTCCCGTGGCTCGCGCGAGAGCACATGGGTGAGGTCGAAGCGCGCGCCGTACCTGTTCTTGAGGTCGGCCAGATCCTCGGCGAACATCACCGAGGCCGTGGTCCGGTTGCCGTAGAGCAGGGTCACGCGGGAGGAGGGATGGGTCAGCACGGTCGAGGCGATGGACAGCATCGGGGTGATCCCCGAACCGGCGGCGATGCACAGGTGCCGACCCCCGTCCGGCGAGGCGCGGAAGCTGCCCCGCGGCGTCTGCACCTCCACCCGGTCTCCGGGCCGCACCTCGTGCACCAGCCACTGGGAGAACCTGCCGCCCGGAATGAGCCGGACACCCACGCGCGGCCGCTCCCCCACCCGAGCGCAGATGGAGTAGTCACGACGGTGATCCTCGCCGTCGATCATCCGTCGCAGGGTCAGCGACTGGCCCGCCTCGAAGTCGTACGCGGACCGGAGGGCTTCGGGCACGTCGAAGGTGACCGCGACCGCGTCGTCGCACAGCCGGTCGACGGCCGCCACCGTCAGAAGGTGGAACGGCGCCCGCGGCGTGCGGGTCTCGGTGACGGCCGCGACCATCAGATCTCCTTCACGTGCTCGAAGGACTCCAGGCAGTCGGTGCAGCCGTACATCGCCCGGCACGCCGTGGGACCGAACTCCGAGGCCAGCACGACGCCGTCGCTGCCGCATCGGGGGCAGGTCAGGTCGCGCGGGAGCGGCCGCAGCGCGATCGGCACCGGCCCGCTCCTCGGTGGCACGGCCAGAGGCGCCGAGATGCCGTGCTGCGCGAGCAGCTGCCGCCCGCGCGGTGTGATCCAGTCGCTGGACCAGGCAGGCGCCAGGCTCACCCGGACGACGGCCCGCAGTCCGTGGTCCGCGAGACGATGCACCAGGTCGTCGCGCATCGTGGCCATGGCCGGACAGCCCGAGTAGGTGGGCGTGATCGTCACCACGACCAGGCCGTCATCCTCCACGGACACCGACCGCAGCACGCCGAGGTCCTCGAGCGTGAGCATCGGCATCTCCGGGTCCGTGACCGAGGCGGCGAGGGCGCGGACCTCGCGCATGGTCGTCTCCACGCTCACCACCGTCCACTCGGGTGCGCGCGGGCCACGGACTGCATCTCCGCCAGCAGGTGTGAGAAGGCCTCGGTATGGCGGCCGTCGCGTCCCCTGCCGCCGGCGACCGCACCGACCTGGGGCAGGTCCGGCCGGTCCACGCCGCTCACCGAGAACACCTCGTCGAGCAGCCCCGCCACCTCTTCGGCGACCGTCGCCGGATCCACGCCGACCCCCGAGTCGGCCAACGATGCCTCGATCCGGGTCGGCACGAACAGCTCGTCGTGGAACCGCCACACCGCGTCGAGTCCGGCGAGCACTCGCGAGCGCGACTCCTCGGTCCCTCGCGACAGTGTGAGGAACCACCGGGCCGCGTAGTCGCGGTGGTAGGTGACCTCCTTGACGCCCTTCGCCGCGACGGCGGCGAGCACCTGGTCACGCGACGACTGGAGCCGCTCGAGCAGCGCCAGCCGCCAGGTGGAGAAGAGGAGCAGGCGGACGATCGTCACCGCGAAGTCCCCGTTGTCCCCCTCGACCAGACGTACGTTGCGGAAGGCCGCGTCGTCACGAAAGAACGCCAGCGCATCCTCTGGTGGCACCGGCGACCCGGGCGGGAGCGGGGGCACCACGTCCGGGGAGGCGGTCGCCGCCCGCGCCAGCAGCAGCCGCGCCTGACCGAGCAGGTCCAGCGCGATGTTGGCGAGCGCGATGTCCTCCTCGAGGTCGGGCGCCCGGCTGCACCACTCCGAGAGGCGGTGGGCATTGACGAGTGCGTCGTCCCCGATCATCAGGCAGTACGCCGCCAGCGCGTGCGGGTCCTCGCCGGCCGGGACAGTCGTGTCCACCCCTGCCAGCGGATCCTCGAACTCGGTCCCGAACGCCCATTGGGAGTCGTCCGCGACGGTGTGGTGGTCCAGGAGCCCGTCGTACGCGGAGTCGTGGAAGTCGTCGGCCGGGGTCATCAGGCGCTCACATGTGGGGGACGTCTTCGGGGATGTCGTAGAAGGTCGGGTGGCGGTAGACCTTGTCGCAGCTGGGAGCGAACAGCGGGTCCTTCTCGTCCGGGCTCGACGCCGCGATCGCGTCGGACCGCACCGCCCAGATGCTGACTCCCTCATTGCGGCGGGTGTAGACGTCGCGAGCGTGCCGCAGCGCCATCTCGTCGTCGGCCGCGTGCAGGGAGCCGACGTGGACGTGGTTGAGCCCGCGCCTGCCCCGCACGAAGATCTCGTAGAGGGGCCACTCGTCCAGGATCTCGCTCATGACTCCCGCTCCTGCTCCTGCTCCTGGGGTGGTTTCGAGGCGCTCGCCGGGGCTGGCTCCTCAGCCACCGGGAACTGCCTGGCGGCGAAGGCCGCGGCGGCCTCGCGGACCCAGGCGCCGTTCTCGTGCGCCTCTCGGCGGTGGGCGACGCGCTGGGCGTTGCACGGGCCGCCTCCCGCCACCACTGCAGCGAACTCCTCCCAGTCGGGTTGAGCGAAGTCGTGGTGTCCTCGCTCCTGGTTCCACACCAGGTCGGGGTCGGGCAGCGTCACGCCGAGCGCCCGGGCCTGTGGCACGGACATGTCGACGAACTTCTGTCGGAGCTCGTCGTTCGTGTCGCGCTTGATGCCCCACGCCATCGACTGCGCGGTGTTCGGCGACTCGGCGTCGGGCGGCCCGAACATCATCAGCGCCGGCCACCAGAACCGGTCGACCGACTCCTGGACCATGGCCCGCTGCTCGTCGCTGCCACGCATCATCGTCGCGAGCAGCTCGAAGCCCTGGCGCTGGTGGAAGGACTCCTCCTTGCAGATCCGGATCATCGACCGACCGTAGGGTCCGTACGACGTCCGGCACAGCGGCACCTGGTTGCAGATGGCCGCGCCGTCGACCAGCCAGCCGATGGTGCCGACGTCGGCGTACGACAGCGTCGGGTAGTTGAAGATCGAGGAGTACTTCTGCTTCCCCGAGATCAGCATCTCGGTCAGCTCGCGCCTGGAGGTGCCGAGCGTCTCGCAGGCGGAGTAGAGGTAGAGCCCATGGCCGGCCTCGTCCTGCACCTTGGCCAGCAGGATCGCCTTGCGTCGCAAGGAAGGCGCCCGCGTGATCCAGTTGCCCTCGGGCTGCATGCCGATGATCTCCGAGTGGGCGTGCTGCGCGATCTGCCGGACCAGGGTGCGGCGGTACCGCTCCGGCATCCAGTCGCGGGGCTCGATGCGCTCGTGCCGCGCCAGGGTGGCCTCGAAGCCGGCGAGCAGATCCTCGTCCTGAGCCGTCGTCATGGGTCCTCCCATAATTACCGACCGATCGGTCAGTAACAGTTTGCCACGCGGCCCGGGCAGGCACAACGATGCACCGGGGAGCGGCGACGGTTTCGACGCCTCATGCGCCGGGTACGTCCTCATAGGGGAGAAACCAGTCGCCCGTGAGGTGCGGGCGCCGCAACCAGGGAGCATCCATGAACTGGGTCATCATCATCCTGATCATCCTGGCCGTCATCGTGGTGGCCGCGGTGATCACCGTCGCCACGAAGCGGAAGAAGGAACAGGTCGCGCGTGAGCGCGCCAGTGAGCTGCGCTCGGACGCCGCCCAGACCGCCGCCACCAAGAAGGAGCAGGAGGCCCGGGCCCGTGAGGCCGAGGCCGAGGCCGAGCGTGCCCGCGCCCAGGCCGACACGCTCGACGCCCGTGCGGCCCAGGAGCGCACGTCCTACGACCAGACGCGCGCCCAGCAGGAGGACGCCGTCCGCGAGGCCGATCGGCTCGACCCGGACGTCGACCATCGCTCCGACGACTACCGGCCCAACCTCGACGGCGCCCCCGGCCACCGTGCCGAGGAGCCCGGCCCGGACACGCAGAGCGGCGATCGCCAGAGGGGCAACCGACCAGACCCCGGCCACACCGGCCCGACCAGCTAGGTGCAGCCCGGGCCGGAGACGGTCGTCCCCTCGAGTGCTACCTGAGGCTCGACCAGATCTGAGTGCGCCACATGGCCGGGCACCCATCGGGGTGCCCGGCCATGTGGCGTCCCGGAGACCAGGATGAGTCCTCGGACATCGACCTCGCCCGCGGCAGCTGTCCGAGCGGTCTCGCACCCCCCCCGGATCAGCGCCACCCCGCCCCGAGCCCCGGGTCCGTCTTCACGGTGAGGTTCACCGACACTCTGCGGATCAGCGTTGCCCGGCCCCGGGTACCGTGCTACCCGCGTCATAAATTGGTCCATACGACGTACGAGGTCCGAAATCTCCCCTACGGTCGGGGCGACGCAGGGTGCTCGGAAACCTTGGCTGGAACCACCGAACCGACTCACCCGACGACAAGGACGAGGCTCGTGCACGGCTCACGCTCGAACGCCCTGCTGACCGCAGGTCTGGCGACGTCTGCCTTGCTCCTTGCTGTCCACGCGCTGCGCATGGCGCCCGATCCCGACCTGGTGGCACGCGCCTGGCCCGCGACCGCCCTGACCACCGTCATGCTCATCATGGCGCCACCGCGGCACAGGCGCGCTCTCGCCGCGCTCACGGGCGTGCTGTTCCTCACGGCCTGCGTAGTGGCCGGCCGGGCACCGTTCTTCGCGTTCGGCTTCGCTCTGGCGAACGTCGTGGAAGCGCTGATCGTGGTCCGCTGGCTCACCGGCTCGGAGCTGGAACGTCCACAGCTGCGCACCTGGGTCGACTACCGGCGCTGGCTTCTCGGAATCGCCGTGGCCAGCTGCACGGCCGCTGCGATCCTGGCCACGGCGATGGGACTCGGCGGCACCGAGCATCTGTGGCGTCCGTTCCTGTGGGTTGCCATCACCCACCTGGGCGCCCAGACGGTCGCCCTTCCCCTCGTCATGCGACAGACCCGGCTGAAGGTCAAGGTCTCGGCGGTGGAGATCGCCAGCCACCTCGCCCTGCTCGCTCTCGGCGCGTTCATCTGCGTCAACGCCGACGCGTCCGAGCCGGTGGCCTTCCTGCTGCTGCCGCTGCTGATGTGGGCTGCTGCCCGCTTCACCTCCCGCTGGGCGAACCTCGAGCTGCTGGCGATGTCCGTCGGCATGGCCGTCCTCGCTGCGCTGCAACGCGGCCCCTTCGGCGTCGTCACCTCGGACTCGAGCGCCCTGGACATCGCCGCCAGCTCCCAGACCTTCGTCGCCGTCGGCGCCGTCACCTCCGTCGCCTTCTCGGTGGCGATGGGGCATCTGCGCGAGTCCGTCCGCCGCAACCGCGAGAACGAGCTACAGCTCAGCCAGCTCCTGGACTCCGCCAGCGGTACGGCGTTCATCGCCACCGACCTCGACGGCCTGGTCACCTGGTTCAGCCCCGGGGCCGAGCAGCTCCTCGGCTACAGCGGCGAGGAGGTGGTCGGACGCATCACCCCCGTGCCGTTCCACGAGAGGCGCGAGCTGGCCGCGCGCGCCGAGGAGCTCGGCACCACCGCGGGCTACCGCGCGGTGACCGGTCCGGTCGAGCGCGGGGACGCCGAGCAGGACACCCGGGACTGGACCTACGTACGCCGCGACGGCAGCAGGCTGACCGTCTCCCTGAGCGTGACGGCGGTGCGCGACGACGATGGCCGGCCCCTGAGCTACCTCAGCGTCGTGCGGGACGTGACCGACCGCCGGGCCGCCGAGCAGGCACTGGTGTTCGCCCTGGACAAGGAGCGCGAGACGAACCAGCGCATGCTCGAGCTCGACCGCGCCAAGGGCGAGTTCGTCTCGGCGGTGAGCCACGAGCTGCGTACGCCGCTGACCAGCATCGTCGGCTACACCGAGCTGCTCGCCGACGACCTGTCCGAGAACCTGACCCCCGAGCAGCACCAGCTCGTCGAGCGGATCGGCCGCAACGGCGACCGCCTCCTGCACCTCGTGGAAGACCTCCTGACCCTCGCCCGGGTCGAGGAGGGAAGCCTGTCCCTGGAGCGCGTCGAGACCGACCTGCGCGCCGCCGTGCGGGGGGCCACCGACGAGGTCAGCCACGCCGCCCACAAGGGTCGGGTCACCCTCGGCGTCGTGGTTCCCCCCGAGCCGGTGACGCTCCAGGGCGACCCCGCCTACCTCGAGCGGCTGGTGCTCAACCTCGTCAGCAACGCGGTGAAGTTCACCGGCGCAGGGGGCACCGTGGACGTCAGCCTCGCAGTGACGGGCGACGTGGCCCAGCTGCGCGTCGCCGACACCGGCATGGGAATCCCGCTCGAAGAGCAGGACCGGCTGTTCCAGCGGTTCTTCAGGTCCTCGCTCGCCACCGAGCACGCCATCCAGGGCACCGGACTCGGGCTGCACATCGTCCGGTCCATCGCGGAGGCCCACAACGGTCGCATCGAGTTCGAGTCACTCCCGGGCGAGGGCACGACCTTCGTGTTCACCGTCCCGCTGGTCGATGCGCGGCCCGTCGTACCCGAGACCCGGTCGGCACGTCCCGTCCGGCGCACCAGCCAGGCGCAGTCCTAGCGGCGCTAGAGGTAGAGACCGGTGTGGCTCTCACCGAGACGCTCGGCCGCCACGGCGTGGACGTCACGTTCCCGCAGCACGACGTAGAGCTCGCCGGCCACCTCGACCTCGGCCTTCTCCTCGGGGTCGAACAGCACGCGGTCGTCCACCTCGATCGAGCGGACGTGCGGCCCGACGGCGACGACCCGGCACCAGGCCAGCCGGCGGGCGCCCATGGCGGCCGTCGCCGGGATCAGGATGCCACCGCTGGAGCGGCGCTCCCCCTGCTCGAGGTCGACCGCCACCAGCACGCGGTCGTGCAGCATGCGGATCGCGGCCTTGTCACCGGCGGCCCCTGTCGCACCACCGACCTCCGCGATGCTGCGGTTGATCACCTGACGAGCTTGCGCACGATCGCGAACAGGACGACGACCCCCGCCACACCGCCGGCAACCTTGAGGATGTTGTCCTGGCGAGGAGCCCCGCTGGGGTCCACGAAGTAGGCCTTCACCGAGGCGATCTCACGCCGCGCGACCGTCTTGGGGCTGGCGCGATGGACGAGCTGGTCGATCGTGGCGCCGAGGCGCTCACGAGTCTGCTCGATCTCGTTCTCGAGGGACGACACCTGGTCGGACACAGTCCTTGGCTCCTTCTCGGTCACGCGTGCGGCCGTGCCCTCGGGCGAGGACGGGCATTCAGGCTGGAAGGTTACCAATGCCGGGGATGGTCGCCGGATCGAACCCGAACGGCAGCTCCAGGCGGTGGCGGCGCATCAGCTCGGGGTCCGTGAGCAGGTCGTAGGTCCTGCCGTCGGCCACCACCTGCCCGTCGTGGAGTACGACGGACCGGGGGCACAGCTCGAGGGCGTAGGGCAGGTCGTGGGTGACCATCAGCACGGTCACGTCGAGCGAGCGCAGGATGTCGGCCAGCTCGCGCCGCGACGCCGGGTCGAGGTTGGAGGAGGGCTCGTCGAGCACCAGGATCTCGGGCTCCATCACCAGCACCGTCGCCACGGCCACCCGACGCCGCTGGCCGAAGGAGAGGTGGTGCGGCGGGCGGTCGGCGTACTCCCCCATCCCGACCTGATCCAGCGCCGCCATCACCCGGGCGTCGAGCTCCTCGCCGCGCAGGCCCTGGTTCGCGGGGCCGAACGCCACGTCCTGGCGCACGGTGGCCATGAACAGCTGGTCGTCGGGGTCCTGGAAGACGATGCCGACGCGGCGGCGGATCTCCTTGAGGTTGGCCTTCTCCACCGGCATCCCGGAGACCGCGACGGTGCCCGCACCGGCGGTCAGGATGCCGTTGAGGTGCAGCACCAGCGTGGTCTTCCCGGCACCGTTGGGACCGAGCAGGGCGACCCGCTCCCCCTCGTGGACGTGCAGGTCCACCCCGAACAGCGCCTGGTTGCCGTCGGGGTAGGCGTGGGCCAGTCCGCGCACGTCGAGGACGGGGACCGTCATCGGTGCGCCCCCTGACCGACACGGGCACCGCTGGCCACCCGCGGGGAGGAGGCCGGAAGGGTGCCGTCGTACCCGCGCGCCAGCATGGCCAGGTGCACCCGCTCGCCACGCTCGTAGGAGCGGATGAACAGCGCCCCCAGCGACCGCGCCAGGACCGGCCAGTGCCGTGGCGACCTGGGGTCGCACCCCCGTGACCTCATGGCCGTCATCATCCGGCCCATCTCGGCCGACACCACGTCGAGGTAGCGCAGCATGAAGCCCATGATCTGCACGATCAGGTCCGGCATCCGCAGCCGGCGGAGTCCGGTGAGCACGTCCTGGGGATCGGTGGTCGCTGCCATCGTCAGCGAGGCGAGCACCCCGAGGGAGCCCTTCGCGACCAGACCCCATGCCGCCAGCAGTCCCGGCTCGGAGACCGACAGCCCGAGCACCACGACGCGCGGGCCGGCGGCGATGAACGGGACGAGCACGGCGAACAGCAGGAACGGCGTCTCGACCAGCATCCGCTTGCCGATGTAGCCGAACGGCACCCTGCTCAGCGCCACCAGCCCGAGCAGGAGCAGCAGGTAGCCCGCGAAGACAGGGAACCAGCCGCGGGGGGTGGACACGACGACGAGCATGAACGTCACCAGCGTGACGAGCTTCAGGTGCGCCGGAGCGCGGTGGAGGACGCTGTGCCCGTGGTAGTGCAGGCGATGGCCGTGCCCGGCGCCCACCGGCTAGAGGCCCGAGGTCGTGGGAGGGCCGTGCGCCGGACCGGCGCCGGCGTTCGCGGACCCCGGCTCCCGGCGTCGCAGCACCCGGAAGAGTCCGCCCGCGATGCCCAGGACCAGCAGGCATCCGGCGACGCCGGCGACGCCGCCGCTGAGCCGCTGGTTGCCGATGCCCTTGGTGGAGTAGCCGGCGAACGGACTGTCGGAGGTCGGTGAGGCCTTCGCCTCGTCACCGAACCCGGCCCTGTGCGCGACGAAGTTCAGCCCGTCGGGATGGGTGCTCGCGTAGTAGCTGCCGACCCCGGCGACCAGGAGGGCACTGAGCAGGAAGATCGCGAAGAACCTGCGCGTGCTGCTGAGCCTGACCGCCGTGCTCATGGGGTCTCCGCTGCGGGAATGGCTGCGGGCGCCGGGCCCCTGATCTCGAGGGCACGGGCGCGCAGCGCCGACCGCGCGCCGTACACGAGGTCAGGGCGTACGCCGACCACGGAGGCGACGACGAGGAAGGTGATCAACGCCTCGCCGACACCGATGACGGCGTGCCAGGACACCATCGCCACGAAGACCTTCTCCGAGGAGACGGGAGCGGTCCCGCCCACCGCGAACAGCAGCGAGAACACCGCGGCTGCCACGGGCACGCTCAGCAGCGCTCCGACCGCTGCGGCCGGGGCGACCGACCCGAGCCTGTCCGGCAGCACGGCACGGACGGCCCGGAAGACGAGCCAGCCGACACCGACGCCGACCAGCCCCATCAGGGTGATGTTGGTCCCCAGCGCGGTGATGCCGCCGTCGGCCATGAAGAGGGCCTGGACCAGCAGGACGGTGCTGATGCAGAGCATCGCGGTCCACGGGCCCGCCAGCACCGCGGCCATGGCGCCCCCGAGCAGGTGGCCGCTGGTCCCGGCCCCGACCGGGAAGTTCATCATCTGCCCGGCGAAGACGAACGTCGCGACGAGCCCTGCCATCGGCGCGGTACGGTCGTCGAGTTCCCGGCGCGCTCCCCGCAGGGCGAGGGCCAGCCCACCGGCGGCGACGGCGCCGGTCGCGATGGACGTGGGCGCGTCGAGGAAGCCGTCGGGAACGTGCATGGCGCCACGATACGTTATTGCAAGTTGTTCGCAACTACTTGCCCCATGGAACAGGAGCCACACCATGACCGACACCCAGCCGGCGCCCAGCCGCCTCTCCCCCGGCGACAACGCGCCTGACTTCACCCTTCCGACCGACACCGGCGGCGAGGTCTCCCTGTCCGGCCTGCGGGGCCGCAGGGTGATCGTCTACTTCTACCCGGCGGCGATGACTCCGGGCTGCACCACGCAGGCCTGCGACTTCACCGACTCGCTCGAGTCGCTGCGGGGAGAGGGCTACGAGGTCGTCGGCATCTCCCCCGACAAGCCCGCCAAGCTGGCGAAGTTCCGCGAGCGCGACGCCCTCTCGATCACGCTCGCCGCCGACGAGGACAGGTCGGTGATGACCTCCTACGGCGCCTTCGGCGAGAAGAAGCTGTACGGGAAGGTCGTGCAGGGCGTGATCCGCTCCACGATCGTCGTCGACGAGGACGGAAAGGTCTCACTGGCGCAGTACAACGTCAAGGCCGCCGGACACGTCGCCAAGCTGCGCAAGGACCTCGGCCTCGACTGACGGCGAGCCCTAGACTTGCCGCCGCGCGCCCGTAGCCCAATAGGTAGAGGCACCAGGTTTAGGTCCTGGCCAGTGCGAGTTCGAGTCTCGCCGGGCGTACCCGCACCGCGCTGACCTCCCCCGCGGCGAGCCCGGCAACCCCTACAGTCCGTCCATGGACTCCGTGCTCACCACTGTCGGGCTGCCGATCGCGCTGGCGATCATCATGCTCGGCCTGGGACTCGACCTCACCGCCAACGACTTCCGCAGGGTGGGTCGCCACCCTCGCGCCGTCGGGGTGGCGCTGGCCTGCCAGCTCCTGCTGCTGCCCGCGGTCTGCTTCGGACTGGTCGTGCTGCTCGACCTGCCCGCACTGCTCGGCATCGGCATGCTGCTGCTGGCCGCCTCACCTGGTGGCACGAGCGCCAACCTGTTCAGCCACCTGTTCCGGGGCGACGTCGCCCTCAACATCACGCTGACCGCCATCAACTCGGTCATCGCGTTGTTCACGCTGCCGCTGATCACCGGGCTCGCGATCAGCTACTACGACCGCGGGGAGGACGTCGCGCTGCCCGTCGTCGAGGTGGCACGGGTCTTCGCGATCGTCCTGGTGCCGGTGGCGATCGGGATGGTGGTGCGTGCGCGGGCGGCCGCCTTCGCCGGGCGGATGGAGCGTCCGGTCCGCATCGGCTCGGCGGTCATCCTGGCCGTGCTGGTGCTGGGCATCCTGCTCGACCAGAGCGAGAACGTCGGCAGCTACCTCGCCGACGTCGGCCTGGCGGCCGGCCTGTTCTGCGCCATCAGCCTCGTCGTGGGGTACGTCGTGCCCAAGGCCGCCGGCATCCAGGACGACCAGGCGATCGCCTCCTCGATGGAGATCGGCGTGCACAACGCGACCCTCGCGATCTTCGTGGCCGTCGAGGTGCTCGAGGAGACCGAGATCTCGATCCCCGCCGCGGTGTACTCGGTCTTCATGTTCGTCCTCGCCGGCCTCTGGGGCTCGTTCGTCTCCCGCCGGTCAGCGCCGGTCGCCGCGCCAGCCGAGACGACTCATGCCTGATCTCTGCCGAGCCCGGCGCCGCGTGCGCGGATGACCATCGCGGCGCGGTCGACCGCGCCGCACCTCCGACGTCACGACCTGAGCAGGTCGGCCACCACCGGGGCGATGGCGCGCAGCGAGTGGCCCCGGTGGCTGATCCGGTCCTTCGCCTCCGCCGTCATCTCCGCGGCAGTCAGCTCACCGTCCTGGTCGTCGGGCACGAAGAGCACGTCGTAGCCGAAGCCACCGCTCCCCCGCAGCTCCCGGATGATCCGCCCGCGCATCTCGCCCGTGGTCACCTGCTGCGCCCCGTCGGGAAGGCACAGCGCCACGGCGCAGCGGAACTCCGCGCCCCGCCGATGACCGGGTACGTCGTCCAGCTGGTCGAGCAGCAGCCGGTTGTTGCGGGCGTCGTCCTTCGGCGGGCCGGACCACCGGGCCGAGAGCACCCCGGGCATGCCGTTGAGCGCGTCCACGCACAGGCCGCTGTCGTCGGCGAGCGTGGGCAGCCCGGTCGCCTCGACGCCGGCTCGTGCCTTGAGGAGGGCGTTGCCCTCGAACGTCGGCTGGTCCTCCACCGGCTCGTCGTACGCCGCGACGTCGTCCAGCCCGAGCACCTCGATACCGGGCAGGTGCTCGTCGAGGATGCGTCGCATCTCCTCGATCTTCTTGGCGTTGCGAGAGGCAAGGAACACGCGGGGTCGCCCTGTTGCGAGAGGTTGCCCCGTCTCCGCCTCGACGGGTTCAGCCAAGAGCCAGTGCCTCCTGCTGCATGCGGGTCAGGTCGGCGCACCCCTTCTCCGCCAGGGCGAGGAGCGAGTCCAGCTCTGCGCGATCGAAGGCCGCGCCCTCGGCTGTGCCCTGCACCTCGACGAACTTGCCCGTCCCGGTCATCACGACGTTCATGTCGGTCTCGGCGCGGACGTCCTCCTCGTAGGGAAGGTCCAGGCGCGGCACGCCGTCGATGATTCCGACGGAGACCGCGGCGACCGACCCGGTCAGCGGGTCCCCCGTGAGTGCGCCCTCCCCGCGGAGGTGGGCGACGGCATCGGCCAGCGCGACGTAGGCGCCCGTGATGGCCGCCGTGCGGGTGCCGCCGTCGGCCTGCAGCACGTCGCAGTCGAGGACGATCGTGTTCTCGCCGAGAGCCTTGTAGTCGATGATCGCCCGCAGCGATCGCCCGATCAGGCGGGAGATCTCGTGGGTGCGCCCACCGATGCGCCCCTTGACCGACTCGCGGTCCGAACGGGTGTTGGTCGCGGACGGGAGCATGGCGTACTCGGCCGTGACCCAGCCCAGCTCCGAGCCCTTGCGCCACCGCGGCACGCCGGTCGAGGCGGAGGCAGCGCACAGGACTCGCGTGCGGCCGAACTCGACGAGCACCGAGCCGGCCGGGTGGTCCTGCCAGTGGCGGGTGATCTTGATGGGCCGCAGCTCGTCGTCGGCGCGGCCGTCAGCGCGGGCAGCGGCAGGGGCAAGGTCGGAGGAAGTCATGCCGCGACCCTACCGACGACGTACGCCGCCCGGATCGGCGCTACTTCACCTCGGCACGGAGGACCCGGATCAGGCCGGCCAGGAACGGGAGCACCACCCAGATCAAGGTGCCGGTGACCAGCTGGGCCCACTGCTCGCCCGAGAGGTGCTGTGCCGAGAACAGCGGCTGCTGGGACGTTCCGAGGTTGACCCACGGTGCGATGTCCCTCAGCGCCGACCACACGGAGGTGACGATCGAGAACGCGATCGGCAGCACGAAGTAGGTGACGATCGCGGCGGCGCTGTTGAGGAAGATCAGGCCGAACGCGAGCCCCTGCAGCACTCCGGTCACCTGGAGCAGCGCGAACTTTCCGAAGTCGTCGAGGCCGATGTTGTCCCAGGCGCCGGGATCGCCACTCAGCGTGGTCGCCAGTGCCGCCCCGACGACGGCGATCGCCACGGCGATCAGACCGAAGAGGAGAGCAGCGAGGACCTTGGCAGCGATCACCTTGCCTCGGTGGGGCTCGAGGGTGAACGT
Organism: Marmoricola sp.; assembly: GCF_025965085.1. Classification (GTDB taxonomy): domain Bacteria; phylum Actinomycetota; class Actinomycetes; order Propionibacteriales; family Nocardioidaceae; genus Marmoricola. The sequence continues at coordinate 2,902 of NZ_JAOPXP010000037.1, read as the reverse complement.
GACCATGCCCGTGCGCTGGCCCCATTCCTGGGTGACGAGCAGGATGCCCAGCACCGGGAGCAAGAAGGCCTGGGGGCCGGCGGTGCCCCCCATGTAGCCGATGAAGGTGTGGTCGCTGTCGGAGCCCGCGAAGAACACGATCACCGTGATCAGCGCCGTGATCGCCACGATCGCGACGATCAGCCACAGTCCGGCTCGGGTGTCGACCATCTTGCGCATCTCGACCTTGACCAGGCGGCCCAGCGGAACCGTCGAGGTGTTGCTCAGGTCGAGCGTGTGGCGCTGGGGGGCCTTGCCGACAGTGGCGGGGGTGGTGGTCATACCTGGACTCCTTCAGGGGTGATGCTGTCGCGGGCGTCGTCGGAGGTGAGCTGCAGGAACATCTCCTCCAGTCCCTCGCCCTCGGCGCGCTTGAGCTCGGCGAGGACGACGCCTGCGGCGGCGGCGGCGCGGCCGACGTCGATCGGCTCCGCCTCGGAGCGGAAGCCTCCGTCACCGGAGGGAGTCGCGGCGATGTCCGCCGCGTGCAGCGCCTGGAGCAGCGCCGCGGGGTCCTCCGGCTTCACGTAGGTGCCGGCCGTGTGCAGCAGCTCGGCCTTGGTGCCCCTGGCCACGATCTTGCCGCGACCGATCAGCACCATCTCGTCCGCGATCATCTCCACCTCGTGCAGGAGGTGCGAGGACAGCAGGACGGTCCCGCCCTGGGCCGCGAAGTTGCGCAGCAGGCCACGCATCCAGTGGATGCCGGCCGGGTCCAGGCCGTTGACGGGCTCGTCGAGGATGAGCACCGACGGGTCGCCCAGCAAGGCGTTCGCGATCCCCAGGCGCTGACGCATGCCGAGGGAGTAGTTGCGCACGCGCCGCTTGGCCTCGCTGCCGGAGAGACCGACCAGGGTAAGCATCTCCTCGACGCGCTCCTTGCCCATGCCCATCGTCGCGGCGCTGAGCCTGAGCACCTCACGGCCGGTGCGGCCGGCGTGCTGGGCCGAGGCGTCGAGCAGGACGCCCACGTGGCGCGAGGGGTTCGGGATGTCGGCGAAGCGGTGGCCGCCGATCAGCGCCTGACCGCCGTCCTGCGGGGTCAGCCCGACCATGATGCGCATGCTCGTGGACTTCCCGGCCCCGTTGGGACCGAGGAAGCCGGTGACCCGTCCAGGCTGGGCAACGAAGGAGACGCCGTCGACCGCGGTGAACTTGCCGTAGCGCTTCGTGACGTTCTCGAGCGTGATCATCTCGCGGAGCCCGCCCGGACGTGGGCGGAGCGAGCAGCCTGCTGGGGTGACCTCATGGCCACATCATGCCGAAGGCGGCCTTCGGTTCCGGGACCCGGCGCGCCCGCAGCCGGGCTCAGACGTCGTACGCCGTGCCCGGGACCGCGAGCTCGACGGGGCCGTCGTAGGTCCCGATCGCCTCGGCCAGCACCTTCTCAGGGTCGTGCCACGGCGGGATGTGCGTCAGCAGCAGGCGGCGGGAACCGGCCTCGGTCGCCGTCCTTCCGGCTTCTGCGCCGGTGAGGTGAAGGTCAGGCGGGTTCGGAGCGCCCTCCATGAAGGACGCCTCGCACAGGAAGAGGTCGACGTCGCGCGCGGTGTCCTCGAGGCCGGCACAGGTGCCGCTGTCCCCGGAGTAGGCGAGCGTGCGACCGCCTGCCTCGACCCGCAGGGCGTACGCCGTCACCGGGTGCACCACCTCGCGGACGCTGACGGTGAACGGGCCGAACTGCACCGGAACGGGGGTGTAGGGGATGAACTCGAACTCCTCCGTCATCCCGGGGTCCTCGTCGAGGTCGTAGGCCTTGGCCATCCGGCGCGCCGTGCCCGCCGGGCCCCACACCGGGATCCGCGGAAGTGCCCCGTCCGGGTGGTACTTGCGCATCACGTAGTAGCCGCACAGGTCGAGGCAGTGGTCGGCGTGCAGGTGCGAGAGGAACACCGCGTCGATCGCCCGGGCGTCGGAGTACTTCTGCAGCGAGCCCAGCGCACCGTTGCCCAGGTCGAGGAGCACCCGCCAGGTGCGGCCGTCGTGCTCGGCCTCGAGCAGGTAGCAGCTCGCCGCCGAGTCGGGCCCCGGATAGGAGCCGGAGCTGCCGATGACGGTCAGTCGCATGAGCGGTCCCGAGGCGGTGGGAGGCGGTGGGGCGTGCAGGGTCGTGCGGTGATCATGACGCCCCCACCGCCCGGACGCCACCCGCGAACTGCGTGACGCTCTCGAGCTCCGGCCCCAGGAACCGCCGACCCGTCGTGGCGAACTCCTCGGGCTGACCGGTGGTCAGGAAGCGGTGCACGGGCTGGTGCCCGGCGGGGGTGCCCAGCGGGTCGCGCTCGATGCCGTGCTGCACCAGCATCCGGTAGACGTCCTTGGCGCACTCCTCGGCGCTGCTCACCAGCGTCACCCCGTCACCCATGACCATGGAGATCACACCGGTCAGCAACGGGTAGTGGGTGCACCCGAGAATGAGGGTGTCGATGTCGGCCTCGACCAGCGGACCGAGGTAGTCGAGGGCGGCTGCCTGCAGCTCGGGGCCGCCGGTCACGCCCTGCTCGACGAAGTCCACGAAGCGCGGGCAGGCCTGCGTCGACAGGGTCACCTGGGGTGCCGCTGCGAACGCGTCGTCGTAGGCCAGCGACTGGGCGGTCGCGCGTGTGCAGATGACGCCGATGCGGCCGGTGCGGGTGGCGGCCACCGCCCGGCGGGTGGCCGGCAGGATCACCTCGACGACGGGTACGTCGTAGCGCTCACGGGCGTCGCGGAGCATGGCGGCACTGGCGGAGTTGCAGGCGATGACGAGCGCCTTCACGCCTTCGGCGACGAGATGGTCGAGGCACTCGAGGGCGTACTCGCGGACCTCGGAGATGGGCTTGGGGCCGTAGGGCTGGCGCGCGGTGTCGCCGAGGTAGACCAC
>NZ_JAOPXP010000024.1 GCF_025965085.1 Marmoricola sp. | reverse complement strand
CCGCGAGCGCCCCTCCGAACTGCACGGAGACCACGCCGCCGAGCACGAGCAGCGGGGCCGGCACGGACGCGGCGGTGACGGGACGACGAACCACGCCCGCCACCCTAGGGGCTGGCCCGACGAGCTCAGCGGGCGCGATGCACGCGTACCTCGTCCCAGACCGGACCGTCGGACTCGTAGACCGAACCGTCGGCTCCGTAGACCACGGACGGCACGGCCGCCGAGCTGCTGCTGGACCTGCTGTCCACGGACCGGTGGGGTTCCCCCTCGCCCGCTGCAGGCGTTGCGCCTGGTGGAGCAGGGCTCAGGCGCGGCGTGACTCGAGCACCCGGAAGCCCTTGGCGCTGGCCTGCTTCTCGGTCGGGTAGCCCTGCTCGGCCAGCCACTTCGCCAGCGAGTCGGAACCGAGGTTCTTCCCGACCACCATGACCGCACGGCCACCGGGTCGCAGACGGGGAAGCCATTGCAGCAGCAGGTCGTGCAGCGCGTCCTTGCCCACCCTGATGGGCGGGTTCGACCAGATCTCGTCGTACGTCGCCCCGGGCTCGACCTCGTCGGGAAGGATCGCCCGGAACCGGTCGCTGACGCCCAGCTGCTCGGCGTTCTCGCGGGCGAGCAGCAGCGCACGCTCGTTGACGTCGATGGCGGTCACCTGTGCCTCGGGGACGGCGACGGCTACGGCGAGCCCGATGACGCCGTACCCGCAACCGAGGTCGAGCACCTCCCGGGCGTCGACCGGCGGGGCCTCCTCACGCAGGAGCACGCCGGTGCCGACGTCGAGCCGGCCCTGGGCGAACACCCCCGAACCCGACGTCAGCTCGAGCCAGTGGCCCCAGACGTTGGTCCGCACCGGGACCCGCTTGAAGGGCGTCGTGGGGTCTGCGGTGAAGTAGTGCTCCTCCACGACTGCTCCCCTCGACCGTTCTGCGTCCACAGGCGGGCGCCGTCGCCAACCTTTCCACAGGCTGCGACGCGAGTCTGTCCGGGGCTGGCCGGCGGCGCTGTGCTCGACCCATGACGGAGTCCCGGACCCAGCACCACACCCACACCCAGACCCACGTCCAGAGCTGCAACGAGGTGGTCCTCGTCGGCCGGGTCAGCGCTGCTCCCGAACGACGCGAGCTGCCGAGCGGCGACCTGCTGGTGACGTTGCGCGTCGTCGTCGACCGGCCGCCCCAGAAAGGTGTCCAGAGGAAGGCCCCGGGTGTCGCCAAGCGCTCGGTGGACGTGATCGATGTCGCCTGCTGGACCAGACGCACCCAGCGCACCGCGGAGGGGCTCACCGCCGACGACGGTGTCCGGGTCGAGGGCGCCCTGCGGCGGCGCTTCTTCGCCGCCGGGGGCGGACGGGCGAGCCGCTACGAGGTCGAGGCCGCCCGGCTGGTCCGGGTCAGCCGGGCGGGGAGCCCAGCGGAGGGGTGAGCGTCCGCATCGCGCGTGACTCGGTGGCCCGGGCGGCCAGGTCCGCGTCCGGCGGGTAGCGCACCTCCTCCAGGGTCAGACCATGTGCCCGGGCCACCGTCACTGAGGAGTTCCGTTTCCGGGCCGTGAGCATCTCGAACGCCCACGCCGGTTCCTGACGGCCCTCCCCGACCGCGATGAGGCAGCCCACAAGCGAGCGCACCATGTTGTGGCAGAACGCGTCGGCGCGCACGGTGGCGACGGCGACCCCGGCCTCGTCGCGCTCCCAGTGCAGATCCAGCAAAGAGCGCACGGTCGTGGCGCCGGCCCGCTTGCGGCAGAACGCGGCGAAGTCGTGCTCGCCGAGGAGCTCGCGCGAGGCCGCGTTCATCGCGTCCAGGTCCAGGGGCCGTGGCCAGGCGAGCACGTGGTCGCGTGTGAGCGGGTCCACGGTCTCGAGGCGGTCGGCGACGCGGTAGGCGTAGCGACGCCAGACCGCGGAGAACCGAGCGTCGAAGCCGGGGGGAGCCTCACTGACGCGCCGGATGCGGACGTCGGCGTCCAGGACTCCGTTGAGCCGGCGAGCCAGCGCTTCCACCGGCGTCCCACGGCTCCGCCCCGCAGCTGCGAGCACGTCGCCGGGCGCGAGATCCACGTGCGCCACCTGGCCGCGGGCGTGCACACCGGTGTCCGTGCGACCGGCGACCGTGAGGGAGGTTCCGGTGGTGCGCAGCACCCTGTCGAGCGCCTTCTCCAGCTCCTCCTGGACCGTGCGCAGCCCCGGCTGTGTGGCCCAGCCGTGGAAGCCGGAACCGTCGTAGGAGAGGTCGATACGCAGTCGCACGGGGGCATCCTTCCCCAGCAGCGCGCGGCACGCGAGCCCATGCCATGCTCACTGCCGTGACGATCACGGCAGGACGGCTCGGGCGCCTCGTCGGCGGCTGTCTCGTGCTCGGCCTGGGCGTCGCGATGCTGCTGACCGCGGACCTGGGATCCGACGGTTACTCCACGCTGGTCAACGGCGTCTCGATCGGTGCCGACATCCCGTTCCTGGTCTCCAACATGGCGATCAGCGTGGGCTTCCTCGGGCTGGCTGCCGCACGCAGGCTGAAGCCCGGTCTCGGCACCCTCGTGCAGATCGTGGTCGTCGGCCTCACCGTTTCCTGGTTGCTCACGGTGCTCGACACCCCCGGCACGCTGGTCGGCCAGTCGCTCCTTCTCGTGGCGGCCCTTCCCGTGCTGGCGACCGGGATCGCGGCGTACCTCGGCACCCGCCTCGGTGCCGGTCCCGCCGAGGCCGCCGCGCTGGCGTGGGACCCGCCGGTCCCGTTCCGCTGGAGCTACAGCGCGGTCCAGGGTCTCGGTGCCCTGGTCGGCTGGCTGCTCGGTGCCACGATCGGCCCCGGGACGGTGGCCGTGATCGTGGTGCTGGGGCCGGCCGTCGACGTGGCCGGTCGGGTGCTGCGGCTCGACGTACGGCAGGAACGCGGCTGATCCGACGGTGCACAACCCAGCGGTGCTGGCCCATGATGGAGTCATGACCGACGGTCAGTCCGCAGTCCACGAGCCCCCCGGCCCGCGCGACCCGCTGATCATCCTGTGCGCGCCGAACCACGCCGCGATCCTCGAACGCCAGTTCCTGCGCTACGTCGAGGACTACGACGTCCGGACCACCACCAGCTCGGCCGAGACGCTCGACCTGCTGCGCGGGCTCGACGCCGACGCCCAGGTCGCGCTGCTCGTGGCGGAGACCGAGATCCCCGACGACCACGTGCTGCGGGCCTTCCACGCCTGGCGCTCGGTCGTGCCTCGTGCGCGACGCATCGTGACCGCCCACTACGACCAGTTCCGGGCCCGGGCCGACGAGCTCCGTCCGGGGCTGGCCACCGGGAAGTACGACGCCTACCTGCTGATGCCCCGCGGCGTGCGTGACGAGGAGTTCCACAGCACCGTCACCGAGATGCTCTCCGACTGGGGCTCCACCGCCCCTGTGGTCCCGAGCATCCACATCGTGTCACCGCGGCTGGACGCCCTCACCTCGGCGATCCGGGACTGGGCCTACCAGATGGGAATGCCGGCCGACGTGGTCATGCCCGACTCCGAGACCGGCCGGGCCGTCTTGGCCCGGCACGGCGATGCGAGCAGGTTCCCGGTCGTATCGGCGCTGGGTGGTGTCACGTCGCAACCGTCGTCCGTGCGCGACGTGGCGGGCACCCTCTACGGCGCTCCGGACGACATCGACGTGGACAAGGTCGTCGACCTGGTCGTCGTGGGCGCGGGTCCGGCTGGACTGGCCGCCGCCGTCTACGGATCCTCGGAGGGGCTGAGCACCGTGGTGCTGGAGTCCGACGCCATCGGTGGCCAGGCGGGCACCAGCTCGATGATCCGCAACTACCTCGGCTTCCCGCGCGGGATCTCGGGGATGCGTCTGTCCCAGCGGGCGCGCAGCCAGGCGATCCGCTTCGGGACGAGGTTCTTCACCGGCTGGCCCGTGGAGGAGCTAGTTCCCGGCGCGCCGGGATCCCCGCACCGGGTGGTCACCGGGGGTGGCGAGGTGCACGCCCGCGCCGTGGTCGTCGCCACCGGTGTGGACTACCGGCGGCTCGGCATCGACGCCGTCGAGGAGCTCGTCGGCCTCGGCGTCCACTACGGCGCGGCCGTCAGCGCTGCCCCGGAGATGCAGGACCGGGACGTGTTCGTCGTCGGCGGCGGCAACTCAGCCGGGCAGGCTGCGCTGCACCTTGCGAAGTACGCCCGGTCGGTGACGATCCTGATCCGGCGGCCCGATATCGCCGAGACGATGTCGGACTACCTGGTCCGCGAGATGCGCTACGTGGCGTCGATCACGGTGCGGACCTGCTCGCAGGTCGTCGACGGCGGAGGCGAGGGCCGGCTGGAGTGGATGGCGATCCGTGACCTCGTCACCGACCAGGTCACGCGAGCACAGGCCGATGGTCTGTTCCTGTTGCTGGGTGCCGAGCCGAAGTGCGACTGGCTGCCGTCCCGGATCTGCCGTGACCGCAACGGCTTCGTGCTCACCGGACGTGACGTGCCCAAGGACTACTGGCTCGACGGGCTGCCGCCGGCCAACCTGGCCACCTCGGTGCCCGGTCTCTTCGCAGCGGGCGACATCCGTGCAGGCTCGATGAAGCGCGTCGCCGCGGCGTCGGGCGAGGGGGCCAGCGTCGTGCCGCTCGTGCACGCGCATCTGGCCGCCTCACCCCACTGAGCCTGTCCGAGGCCCGGAACGGCAGCAGGGCCCGTCACCACGCGAGTGGTGACGGGCCCCGACCTCACTGCAGGCGGAACGGAGAGGACTCAGGCCTTCTCGTCCTGCGTGGGCTCGGTCTCGGCCGATGCCTCTGACTTGGCCTCTGACTGGGCCTCTGCGGTCTCGACGTCGGCAGCCTCGGTCTCGATGACCTCGGTCTCGCCGTCGACACCGGTCGCCTCCACCTCGGCGGGGGCTTCCTCGACGGGTGGCTCGACGACATCGACCGGAGCGGCAGCCGGTGCAGACGTCTCAGCAGCGTTGTCCCTCGGCGCCGACGGCGTGTAGGACTCGGTCACCAGCTCGATGACCGCCATGGGGGCGTTGTCGCCCTTGCGCGGACCGATCTTGGTGATCCGGGTGTAGCCGCCAGGACGCTCAGCGAAGTTCGGACCGATCTCGGTGAACAGCGTGTGCACGACCGACTTGTCGCGGATGGTCCGGAGGACCTCGCGCCGGTTGTGCAGGTCGCCCTTCTTGGCCTTGGTGATCAGCTTCTCCGCGACCGGACGCAGCACACGCGCCTTGGCCTCGGTGGTCGTGATCCGGCCGTGCTCGAACAGCGCCGTGGCGAGGTTCGCGAGGATCAGCCGCTGGTGGGCCGGGCTACCGCCGAGGCGGGCACCCTTCTTGGGAGTAGGCATCGTTCTCTCGATTCTCCCCGGCCGTGTCAGGTACCGGAGTAGATGGTCTCGGCGGTCGAGCTTGTCGAGATCACGACAGGCTCGACCACGATTGGGTTGATCAGTACTGCTCGTCCTCGACGTACGAGTCGTCATCGTCGTCGTACGCCGCCAGGGCGGTCGCCGGGTCGAAGCCGGGCGCGCTGTCCTTGAGGGACAGGCCCATCTCGACCAGCTTGGCCTTGACCTCGTCGATCGACTTCGCACCGAAGTTGCGGATGTCGAGCAGGTCCTGCTCCGAGCGCGAGATGAGCTCACCCACGGTGTGGATGCCCTCGCGCTTGAGGCAGTTGTAGGAACGCACGGTCAGCTGCAGGTCCTCGACCGGGAGGGCGAGGTCGGCAGCCATCTGCTCGTCGACGGGCGACGGGCCGATGTCGATGCCCTCGGCCTCGACGTTCAGCTCGCGGGCCAGGCCGAACAGCTCGACCAGGGTCTTGCCGGCCGAGGCGATCGCGTCGCGGGGACGGATCGACGGCTTGGTCTCGACGTCGATGACGAGCTTGTCGAAGTCGGTGCGCTGCTCGACACGGGTGGCCTCGACCTTGTAGGTCACCTTGAGCACCGGGCTGTAGATCGAGTCGACCGGCATCCGGCCGATCTCGTTGTCCGCACCCTTGTTCTGGACGGCGGAGACGTAGCCGCGGCCACGCTCCACGACCAGTTCCATCTCGAGCTTGCCCTTGTCGGACAGGGTCGCGATCTTGAGCTCCGGGTTGTGGACCTCGACGCCGGCCGGCGGCGCGATGTCGGCGGCGGTGACGTCACCGGCACCGGACTTGCGGAGGTACATCGTGACGGGCTCGTCGTGCTCCGAGGAGACGACCAGGCCCTTGAGGTTGAGGATGACCTCGGTGACGTCTTCCTTGACGCCCTCGATGGTCGAGAACTCGTGGAGGACGGTGTCGACCTTGATGCTCGTGACCGAGGCACCGGGGATGGACGACAGGAGGGTCCGGCGAAGCGAGTTGCCGAGGGTGTACCCGAAGCCGGGCTCCAGGGGCTCGATGACGAACCGCGAACGGAACTCGTCGACGGACTCTTCCGACAGCGTGGGGCGCTGAGCGATAAGCACTGATTCTTTCCTTTCCGGGGCCGCCCGCTATATGACGGGCCCGAACAATGAAGGTGAAAAGGAAGGTGGTTCCGGTCCCCGTCCCGGCCTGCCACGGACGGGTCCGGGGCGAAGCCCCGGCGGGGGGCAGTCGGGGGGCGTAGCCCACCGACCGTTTACATCTTCGAGTAGTACTCGACGAACAGCTGCGCGGTGACCGGGATGTCGATCTGCGCCCGGACGGGCAGCTGGTGCAAGAGGATGCGCAAAAGGTTCGGCA
>NZ_JAOPXP010000012.1 GCF_025965085.1 Marmoricola sp. | reverse complement strand
ATGACGCGAACCTAGTGGCAGGCGGTGAACATGCGCGTTCGCCGGTGCGCTGCGCGTCGATGGCGCAGGATGAGCGTGACGATCGGGCGTCGTGCGGCGCTCGCCCCTGACGAAGAGGGAGTGCTCCCATGTCCCGACGGCTCCTCGCCGTGGCCCTGCTCGCCACGGTCATGGTCATGTCCGTGCTGGTCTCCCCCAGCCAGGCCTCCGGCCTGCCCGGCAAGAAGAAGTGGCTCAAGGACACCCGCTCGGCGATGTCGGGCTCCCGGGCCTACGTGCGTGAGCGCGTGCAGAGGGGCGGCACCCGGTTGGCCGTCAACTTCGACATCGACAACACGGCGCTCGCGTCGCGCTACAGCAGCGGCAGTGCCGTTCCCGTGGTGCTGCGGTTCGCGAAGTACGCCAGCAGCCTGGGGGTGAAGCTCGTCTTCAACACCGGCCGCAACGAGAACGGCCTGGCCCGGGCGGTCGAGGAGCTGCGGCGCGCGGGATATCCCGTGACCGCCATCTGCGGCCACCGCAAGGGGGAGCCGCTGAGGACGAGCAAGCAACGGTGCCGGCAGAAGTTCGTCGACGACGGCTACACGATCATCGCGAACGTGGGGAACCGCAGCACCGACTTCGTGGGCGGCAACTACGAGCGCGCCTTCAGGCTGCCGAACTACCACAACCGGCTGGCCTGAGGGCCGTCGCCGCTGGGTTGGGCCGATCCGGGATCAGTACTGGTGGAACCAGCGGCCCAGGTTCGCCGAGATCCCGGGGCAGGTGAGGTTCAGGTCGCGACCCGCCTCCACCCACTGGCCCAGGACCGACGGGCCGCCCTGGAACATCCGGTCGCGACCGCAGCGGCGCAGGGCCTCCGCCCGGGACGTCTGACCCGCTGCCCGCCACTCGGGGATTCCGAGCCGCAGGTCGCCGACGACGTGCGCCCACAGGGCCTGGGTGGAGTAGGCGCCGATGGCGAAGCCCGCGTCGGTGTAGCCGCGCGCGGCGCCGCGCACCACGGCGGCGTTGGCGGTCGCGTCCGGCGGCCAGTCGAACTCCGGCACCGGCTCGACATCGAGCCAGATGATCGGCGACCGCAGCCCGGCGCTCCTCATCGTGTCCAGGTTGAACCTCGCCTGCTGGTAGCCGACGTTGCTCAGCGCACCGAGCCTCGTCCTGCCGTCAAACGGCCCCGTGCGGCCGTAAGCCGCGAGGTGGCGCTGCTCGGGCGTGCTGATCACGGAGTACGCCGCCGCCATCAGGCCGCGGCTCCGGACCCACTCGACCTGGCTCGCCAGACAGGGGTTGGGGTAGAACCCCGGGCCGTTGGTCAGGCCCAGGATCACGAAGCGCGCGCCCGCAACGGGCATCGGCGACCCCTGGCCCTGCTTCTGCGGAATGCCCATGCCCTGGGGGCACTGCGGCCAGCTGACGTCGCCGCCGAGCACCGGGCCGGTCTGCGGGGGCGGGACGGAGGCCTCCGGGATCCTCGGGAGCTTCGGGACCTGCAGCGACGGTGGGGGCTGCAGCGGCTTCCCGGACGGCGTCGGTGCGGCAACCGGACGCGGGCTCGTGGTCGGTGAGGGCGCGGCGGTGGCGGCCCGCTGGGCTCGCCTGGACTCCGGCTCGAGGGGAGCCGTGCACCCGGAACCAACCAGCACGCCGAGGAGAAGCAGTGCCAGCAGGCCGTGCTTGTGCATGGTCCCTCCAGCCCTCGTCGACGTGCGCTCATCGTGCCACGGTCGCCGTTGTCGCCCCCTCTGTCTCGGGTACGAGACTTGTTGGGCTGCCGGGCTCTGGAACGCCGGCGTCCGGACGGGTTGCATGAACCCATGCCAGAGCTCGGTTCGTCGGTCGGTGTGGATGTCGGGACAGGTCCCCTGTCCTTCGCGGAGGTCGTCGCCGTCGCGCGTCGGGGCGCGCGCGTGCAGGTGACCGACGAGGCACGTGCGGCGATGGAGCGCGCCCGGGCGACCGTCGACGTGCTCGCTGCGGCGGCCACCCCGGCCTACGGGATCTCCACCGGCTTCGGTGCCCTGGCGACCCGCCACATCCCGGCCGAGATGCGGGCGCAGCTGCAGAAGTCGCTGGTGCGCTCGCACGCCGCTGGCTCCGGCCCGGAGGTGGAGCGTGAGGTGGTGCGGGGGCTGATGCTGCTGCGTCTCTCGACGCTGGCGACCGGCCACACCGGCGTACGTCCCGAGGTGGCGGAGCTGATCGCCTCCTTCCTGAACGCGGGCATCACCCCTGTCGTCCACGAGTACGGCTCGCTGGGCTGCTCCGGGGACCTCGCACCGCTCTCGCACTGCGCGCTGGCCCTGATGGGCGAGGGCGACGTGCGTGACGCCGACGGTGTGCTGGTGCCGGCGGCGCAGGCGATCGACGCGGCCGGGCTCGCGCCGGTGCAGCTGGTCGCCAAGGAGGGCCTCGCCCTGATCAACGGCACCGACGGGATGCTCGGCATGCTGGTGCTGGCGCTGACCGACCTCTCCTTGTTGATGCGTACGGCGGACATCGCGGCCGCCATGTCGGTCGAGG
>NZ_JAOPXP010000042.1 GCF_025965085.1 Marmoricola sp. | reverse complement strand
ACGCGAGCTGGGTTTAGAACGTCGTGAGACAGTTCGGTCCCTATCCGCCGCGCGCGCAGGAAACTTGAGAAAGGCTGTCCCTAGTACGAGAGGACCGGGATGGACGAACCTCTGGTGTGCCAGTTGTTCCGCCAGGAGCACGGCTGGTTAGCTACGTTCGGAAGTGATAACCGCTGAAAGCATCTAAGCGGGAAGCACGTTTCAAGATGAGGTTTCCCACCGGGTCAACCGGGTAAGGCCCCCAGTAGACGACTGGGTTGATAGGCCGGAGGTGTACAGGAGTAATCCCTAGCCGACCGGTACTAATAGGCCGAGGGCTTGTCCCTCAAAGATGTTGCGCGTCCACTGTGTGGTTCCCGAGTTACGGTCGGGAGCCTGAATGATCCGAGATACTGGATCCATGGCTTTTGCATAACTCCATAGAGTTTCGGCGGCCATAGCGAAAGGGAAATACCCGGCTCCATTCCGAACCCGGAAGTCAAGCCTTTCAGCGCCGATGGTACTGCAACCGGGAGGTTGTGGGAGAGTAGGACGTCGCCGGACATATTCTTTCTAAGGGCCGCCCCTTCATGGGGCGGCCCTTAGTCTTTTTCCTGGCAGCCCTGGCTGCCTCATCGCTGCTCATGAACCATGTAGTCCGTAGGAGCTCGTCGTGCCAGAAGATCGCAACCCCCGCAAACCGCGTACCGGCGGTCGTCCCGGCCAGTCCGCTGGTGGGCGTCCGAGTGGCGGCGGACGTTCCGGAGGCCGTTCCGACGATCGCCGCGGCGGCGGTGGTCGTGCCAGCGCCCCCTCGGGTGGTGGCCGGGACAAGACCAAGGGTTTCGACAAGGAAGGCGCCAGGCGCGACGGTCCCAAGCGGGACTTCAGCCGCCCCCGGCGAGAGGAGCGGTCCGAGGAGGCCCGCACCGAGAGCCAAGCGCGTTACGACGGCCCCCCGCTTCCCGACGAGATCACCGGCAAGGAGCTCGACCGCTCCATCCAGGCGCAGCTGCAGTCGCTTCCCGACAAGCTCGCGCTGCGCGTCGCCCGACACCTGGTGGCGGCGGGGCTGTTGATCGACTCCGAGCCGAAGACGGCCTACGAGCACACCCTGGCGGCGCGCGCACGCGCCAGCCGGCTGGCCGTCGTACGCGAGGCCGTGGGTGAAGCGGCGTATGCGGCCGGCGAGTACACCGAGGCCCTGGCGGAGCTGCGGGCTGCGAAGCGGATGAACGGCGTGCAGGACTACGTGGCGATGATGGCCGACTGCGAGCGCGCCCTGGGTCGCCCCGACCGGGCCTTGGCACTGGTGCGCAACGCCCCCAAGGAGAAGTTGTCGCACGCGCTGCTCGCGGAGCTGACCATCGTCGAGGCTGGCGCCCGACGTGACCGCGGAGAACTCGATGCCGCGCTGCGCACTCTGGAGACCTCGCACATCAACTCCAAGTCGCGCGAGCCCTGGGTCGCACGCCTCCGCTACGCCTACGCGGACACCCTCGTCGAGGCCGGTCGGCCCACCGATGCGCTCGCGTGGTTCCACCGCACCGAGGCGGTCGACACCGAGAGCATCACCGATGCAGCCGAGCGCGCGGCCGAGCTCGAGAAGAAGCTCGACACGGGCGCGTGAGCGTGCTCGGCTCCTGCAGGCCGACGCTCTCGTCGGCCTATGACGTCGCGGTGCTCGACCTCGACGGGGTCGTCTACCTGGGGCCGGAGGCCGTGCCTGGCGCCCCTGAGGCGCTGAATCAGGCGCAAGCAGGCGGGATGCACCTCGCGTTCGTGACCAACAACGCCGCTCGCCCGCCGGCGAGCGTCGGGCGGCACCTGCGTGACCTCGGCGTCGACGCCCACGACGAGGACGTCGTGACCAGCGCCCAGGCAGCGGCCCGTCTGCTCGCCGGGCAGCTCGAGAAGGGGAGCAAGGTCTTCCTGCTCGGAGGTGCGGGACTGGAGGAGGCACTCCGGGAACGCAGCCTTGTCCCTGTCCTCGAGCCCACCGACGACGTCGAGGCGGTGGTGCAGGGCTACGGGCCCGATCTGCTCTGGAAGCAGGTGATGCAGGGCGCCGTGCTCGTGCGTTCCGGCCTGCCCTGGGTGGCCAGCAACACCGACATGACCATTCCGACCGCAGCCGGCGTGGCTCCCGGCAACGGCGCGCTGGTGCGGCTGGTCGCGGAGTTCGCGGAGCGCGAGCCGCAGGTGGCGGGCAAGCCGATGCCGCCCCTGTTCGAGGAGACCCTCGAGCGGGTCGGCGGTGAGCGTCCACTGGTGATCGGCGACCGTCTGGACACCGACATCCGGGGCGCCGTGACGATGGGCTGGGACAGTCTCCTCGTCCTGACCGGGGTCACCGGGCTCGAGGAGCTGGTGGGTGCCCGCCCCGAGGAGCGACCGACGTACGTCGCTCCCGACCTCGCTGCCCTGGCCGAGGCGCAGGAGGCACCCGAGGTGACCGACGGTGCCGCCGTCCTGGGTGGCTGGACGGCCTCTGTGGAGGGTGGCCGGCTGGAGGTCTCGGGCCAGGGGTCGCCGGCCGACTGGTGGCGGGTCGTCGCCGCGGCTGCCTGGGTGCACCTGGACGCGGCTGGCCAGCCTGTCGCCACCGACGGCGTACAGCCTCCCCGGTAGCGTGTCGGGCATGAGCGAGTTCCAGGACGAGAGCGCAGTGCTCGACCAGGGCACTGGAGACGCGAGCGTCGACGCCGTCGTGCGGTCGCTCGACGGGCTCGACGAGCTGCCGGTCGCCGACCACGTGGCCGTCTTCGAGCAGGCCCACGAGTCGTTGCGGCGTACCCTCGCCGGCACCGGGCCGGAGGTCAGACAAGGCGCCCCGGCTGCCGGTCGGAGCTGAGCGGTGCCGCCTCGGCGCCTGCGGCTCGATGCCGAGCTGGTGCGCCGCGGCCTGGCTCGGTCGCGTGAGCACGCCAGCGAGCTGATTGCCGCCGGACGCGTGAGTGTCAACAAGGCGGTGGCCGGCAAACCCGCGACAGGGGTCACCACCGATGCCGACCTCGTGGTGCGCGAGGACCCCTCGAGCCCCGACTACGCCAGCCGGGGCGGGCACAAGCTGGCCGGTGCCCTCGAGGTGTTCGAGCCACTGGGGCTCCAGGTGGCGGACAGGCGCTGTCTGGACGCGGGTGCCTCGACGGGGGGGTTCACCGACGTGCTGCTCCGCAAGGGCGCCCGGGAGGTGGTGGCGGTGGATGTCGGCTACGGCCAGCTCCTCTGGGTGCTGCAGAACGACCCCCGGGTGCGCGTGCTCGACCGCACCAACGTCCGGGAGATCGACGTCGACCTGATCGGTGGTCCGGTGGACCTCGTGGTCGGCGACCTGTCCTTCATCTCCCTGGCGCTCGTGCTCGACGCCCTGATCGGCGTCACTGCGGCTGACGGCGACCTCGCGCTCATGGTCAAGCCACAGTTCGAGGTGGGCAAGGACCGGCTCGGCAAGGGGGGAGTGGTGCGCGACCTGGGTCACCGCGCGGATGCTGTCCTGGCCGTTGGTGAGGCTGCTGCCCGTCGCGGCTGGGGTGCGCGAGCAGTGACGACCAGCCCACTGCCCGGACCATCGGGCAACGTGGAGTTCTTCTTGTGGCTGCGCGCGGGCGAACCCACGATCGGCCGGGACGCGGTCCAGGCCGAGGTGGCCCGTTCCGCTTCCCTGGGGGTGGTGGGTGAGAGGGTGAACCCGTGACCCAGCCAGCCCACGCCATCGAGCGGCGCATCCTCCTGCTGGCGCACACCGGCCGCGAGGACGCCCGCGACGTGGCTCGCGCGGTTGTCTCGGCCCTCACCGCCAACGGCCTGGTCGTGCGCATGCTCGACAACGAGGCCAAGGAGCTGGAGCTACCGGCCGGGCACGGTGTCGAGACGGTGTCCCTGGTGGACGCGGGCGCGGCCGAGTGCGAGCTCGCCGTGGTCATCGGCGGCGACGGCACCATCCTGCGGGCCGCCGAGCTGACCCACGGCACTCCCACCCCGCTCCTCGGGGTCAACCTCGGTCACGTCGGCTTCCTCGCGGAGGCCGAGAGCGAGGACGTCGAGAAGATGATCGAGCTGATCGTCCAGCGGAAGTACTCCAGCGAGGAGCGGCTGACCCTGGACGTCTCCGTCTACCGCGACAAGGAGCTGGTCGAGACGACCTGGGCGCTCAACGAGGCCAGCGTCGAGAAGGCCGCCCGGCAGCGCATGCTCGAGGTGGTCGTCGAGGTCGACGGCCGTCCGCTGAGCAGGTTTGGCTGCGACGGCGTCGTCTGCGCCACTCCGACGGGGTCGACGGCGTACAACTTCAGCGCCGGGGGGCCCGTGGTGTGGCCCGGTGTCGAGGCGTTGCTGATGGTGCCGATCAGTGCGCACGCCCTGTTCGCCCGTCCCATGGTCGTGGCGCCCTCGTCGGTCCTGGCCGTCGAGGTGCTGGCACAGACCGAAGGGGCCGGCGTGCTCTGGTGCGACGGCCGACGCACGGTGGACCTGCCGCCAGGCGCCCGCATCGAGGTACGCCGCGGCCGGTCGCCCGTGCGCCTGGTGCGGCTGCACGAGGCGCCCTTCACCGACCGGCTCGTCGCGAAGTTCGGCCTTCCGGTTGAGGGCTGGCGGGGAGCCTCCGACCGCCGCCGACGCGCCGGTGACCGATGAGGGCCACTGGGATGGGGCAGGAGCGGTGATCGAGGAGATCCGGATCAGCTCGCTGGGCGTCATCGACGAGTCCGTGCTCGAGCTCGGCGAGGGCCTGACCGTGATCACCGGTGAGACCGGCGCCGGGAAGACCATGCTGGTGACGGCGCTCGGGCTACTGCTCGGAGGCCGCTCCGACACCGGTGCCGTGCGCACCGGTGCCCGGGCTGCGCGTGTCGAGGGCGTGGTGCGCGCCGACGCGGCGCTAACGGCTCTGGCCGACGAGCATGGTGGTGAGGTCGAGGGTGGCCAGCTGCTGCTGGGTCGCCAGGTGTCCGCCGAGGGCCGGTCCCGTGCCTTCCTGGGCGGCGCCTCCGTGCCGGCCTCCGCGCTGGCCCGCGTCGGAGATGCCCTGGTCGCTGTGCACGGCCAGTCCGACCAGCACCGACTTCTCCGCCCTGAGGCGCAGCGGGACGCCCTCGACTCCTACGCGGGCGCTCCGCTGCAGGAGGTCCTGGCCCGCTACGGCGCCGGCTTCACCCGCCTGCGAGCCGTCGAGGCCGAGCTGCGCGAGGTCCTCGGCTCGGCACGTGAGCGGGCACGCGAGGCCGACCTGCTCCGGCTCGGACTGGAGGAGATCGAGGCGGTCGATCCCCAGATCGGCGAGGAGGAGGCGCTCGCGACGGAGGAGTCCCGGCTGGGTTTCGCCGACACCCTCCGCACCGCCGCCGAGGCAGCCCGCGAGGCGCTGTCGTCCGACCGCGACTCGCCCGACGCGCTGGGAGCCATCGCAGCAGCACGCCGTGCCCTGGAGAGCGTGCGCGAGCACGACCCCGAGGTCGCGAGCCTGGCCGACCGGGTGGCCGAGGTCAGCTACCTGCTCGCCGACGTGGCGGCCGACGTGGCGTCCTACTCCACCGGCGTGGAGACCGATCCGGCCCGGCTCGCAGGAGTCTCCGAGCGTCGCGCTGCGCTCACCGCCCTCACCCGCAAGTACGGCGAGACGGTGGAGGAGGTCCTCGAGTGGTCACGCGTGTCGGCGAAGCGACTGTTCAGCCTCGACGGTTCCGAGGACCGCATCGCCGCGCTCCGCGCCGACCGGGACCAGGTGCGCACCGCCCTCGCCACCGATGCCGCAGAGCTGTCCCGCCTGCGCTCGGAGGCAGGGGCCCGGCTCTCCTTGGTGGTGACCGACGAGCTGCACTCGCTGTCGATGCCGCACGCCCGGTTCGACGTACACCTCGCCCGGGTCGCCGACGAATCGGGCCTCGAGCTCGACGGTGACCGCTGGCACTTCACGTCCAAGGGTGTCGACGACGTCGAGCTGCTGCTCGCCGCCAACACCGGTTCCGAGCCGCGCCCGCTCTCCAAGGGCGCCTCGGGCGGTGAGCTCTCGCGGGTGATGCTGGCGATCGAGGTCGCCCTCGCCGACACGCGGCCCGTCCCGACCTTCGTCTTCGACGAGGTCGACGCCGGCGTCGGCGGCAAGGCTGCGGTGGAGATCGGCCGCAGGCTGGCGGCGCTCGCCAGGTCGGCCCAGGTCCTCGTCGTCACGCACCTACCGCAGGTGGCCGCGTTCGCGGACCGCCACGTTGTCGTACGCAAGTCCAGCGACGGCACCGTCACCACCTCCGGCCTCGACGCGCTCGACGATGCCGGCCGGGTGCAGGAGCTGTCCCGCATGCTCGCCGGCATGGAGGAGTCCGACACCGCCATGGCGCACGCGGAGGAGCTGCTCGGGATGGCCCAGGAGTCGCGGCAGGAGGCTGGAGGTCGTCCCCGAATGGCGCCGGGGCGCACGACACGAGCTCGTTGAATTACAGCCCGAGGCACGATCTGTCACACATCGTTGGTAGGCTCGAACCCCGTGGAGGACCGCACACCGAGCCTGTTCTTGAGCCCTCTGGGCACCACTCGAGCCCACGGGGAGCCCTGTTGGTAATACCGCAGCAGACCAAGCACGTCTTCGTCACGGGCGGCGTCGCGTCGTCCCTCGGCAAGGGGTTGACCGCCTCGTCCCTTGGCAGGCTGCTGCGCTCGCGGGGGCTGCGGGTCACGATGCAGAAGCTCGACCCCTACCTCAACGTCGATCCCGGCACGATGAACCCGTTCCAGCACGGCGAGGTGTTCGTCACCAACGACGGCGCCGAGACCGATCTGGACATCGGTCACTACGAGAGGTTCCTCGACACCGACCTGAACCAGATCGCCAACGTCACCACGGGGCAGGTCTACTCGACGGTGATCGCCAAGGAGCGCCGCGGCGACTACCTCGGGGACACCGTCCAGGTGATCCCGCACATCACCAACGAGATCAAGGACCGCGTCCTCGCCATGGGTGGCGACGACATCGACGTGGTCATCACCGAGGTGGGTGGCACCGTCGGCGACATCGAGTCGTTGCCCTTCCTCGAGGCGGCCCGTCAGGTCCGGCACGAGATCGGTCGCGACAACGTCTTCTTCCTGCACGTCTCGCTCGTGCCGTGGATCGGGCCCTCGGGCGAGCTCAAGACCAAGCCCACCCAGCACTCGGTCGCAGCGCTGCGCTCGATCGGCATCCAGCCGGATGCGATCGTGTGCCGGGCCGACCGCGAGATCCCGGCTTCGGTGAAGAAGAAGATCTCGCTGATGTGCGACGTCGACGAGGAGGCCGTGGTCACCGCCGCGGACGCGCCCTCGATCTACGACATCCCCAAGGTGCTGCACCGTGAGGGCCTCGACGCCTACCTCGTGCGCCGCCTGAACCTGCCGTTCCGCGACGTGGACTGGACCCTCTGGGACGACCTGCTCATGCGCGTCCACCACCCCAACGAGGAGGTCACCGTCGCGCTGGTCGGCAAGTACATCGACCTCCCCGACGCCTACCTCTCGGTGGCCGAGGCACTGCGTGCCGGTGGGTTCGCCCACGAGGCACGGGTCAACATCCAGTGGGTGCCCTCCGACGAGTGCGCGACTCCGGAAGGTGCCGCGCGGATGCTGGGCGACGTGGACGCGATCTGCGTCCCCGGCGGCTTCGGCATCCGCGGCATCGAGGGCAAGCTCGGGGCGCTGACGTACGCGCGGACCCAGAAGATCCCCACCCTCGGGCTGTGCCTGGGCCTGCAGTGCATGGTGATCGAGTTCGCCCGGCAGCAAGCCGGCCTGGACAAGGCGGCCTCCACGGAGTTCGACCCCGATGCCCTCGAACCGGTGATCGCGACGATGGCCGAGCAGAAGGCGTTCGTCGAGGGCGCGGGCGACCTCGGTGGGACGATGCGGCTCGGTCTCTACCCCGCCCACCTCAAGGAAGGGTCGGTCGTGCGGGGTGCCTACGGCGCGGCCCGGGTCGAGGAACGGCATCGCCACCGCTACGAGGTGAACAACGCCTACCGCGACCAGCTCGAAGCGGCCGGTCTGGTGTTCTCCGGCACCTCGCCGGACAACAACCTGGTCGAGTTCGTGGAGCTCCCGGCCGACGTACACCCCTACTACGTCTCGACGCAGGCCCACCCGGAGCTGCGGTCGCGTCCGACCCGCCCGCACCCGCTGTTCGCCGGGCTCGTCGAGGCGGCGATCCAGCGTCAGCGCGAGCTGTTGATCCCGATCGACGAGAGTGCGCTGCGTCGTCGCTGGGTGGCCGACGATGCGGACAGCCTCGGCGATCCCGTCGTCGAGCACGTGGGCGACCCCGAGCTCGACCGAGCGTGAGCACGCCCGGGATAGCGGACGAGCCCACCACCTGGCCGGTGGTCAGCACGCGCGACATCCATCGCGACTCGTGGGTGGTGGCCGTGCGTGAGGACGTCGTCCAGCGACCCGGTCACCCCGAGGAGACCTTCGGACGGCTCGTCGTCGAGCACCCTGGGGCGGTGGTCGTGCTGCCCGTCGACGACGAGGAGCGCGTGTGCTGCATCAAGCAGTACCGCCACGCCGGGGGAGGGGTGTTCATCGAGCTGCCCGCCGGCATCTGCGACGCCGAGGGAGAGGACCCGCAGGTCACGGCCGCCCGCGAGCTGATGGAGGAGGTGGAGCTGAAGGCCGAGCACTGGCGACGGCTGCTCACCCTCAACCCGAGCGCGGGAATCACCAGCGAGCTGCACCACATCTACCTGGCCCGGGGGCTCTCCCACTCCGACCGGGGCGACTTCGAGCTGCATGCCGAGGAGGCCGAGATCGAGCAGATCTGGGTTCCCTTCGAGGAGCTGCTGGACGCCGTGCTCGCGCAGCGGGTCCGCGAAGGCCCGCTGGCGGCCGCTGTTCTCGCCTACGAGGTGCTCAAGCGCCGCGGTCAGCTCTGACCCAGCGGCGTGATGGAGTAGGCCCCGTGACCACGGACCGGATCAGCGCGCTGCTGCGCGAGCACGCCGTCATCGACGGCCACAACGACCTGATGTGGGCGGCCCGGGAGAAGGTCGGCTACGACTTCGACCGGCTCGAGCTCACCGACACGGCTGCGTGTCAGGCCATCGGCACGCACACCGACCTGCCCCGGCTGCGTGAGGGCGGGGTCGGCGCCCAGTTCTGGTCGGTGTTCGTGCCCGCGACGCTCAAGGGCGGCGCGGCAGTCACGGCCACGCTCGAGCAGGTCGACGGCGTACACACCATGGTCGAGCGGTACGCCGACCACCTGGCGCTCGCGACCACGGTCGAGGACGTCGAGCGCGCCCGGCAACAGGGAAGGATCGCCAGCTTGATGGGCGCCGAGGGCGGCCACCAGATCGACGGGTCGCTCGGCACCCTGAGGATGCTGCACCGGCTCGGCGTGCGCTACCTGACCCTGACCCACAACGACAACGTCCCGTGGGCCGACTCCGCCACCGACGAGCCCGTGCTCGGAGGCCTCTCCGACTTCGGCCGCGAGGTGGTCGCCGAGATGAACCGCATCGGCATGCTCGTCGACCTCAGCCACGTCAGCGCCGACGTGATGCGGCAGACGCTCGACGTCTCCACGGCGCCGGTGATCTTCTCGCACTCCTCCGCGCGGGCGGTCTGCGACCACCCGCGCAACGTGCCCGACGACGTGCTGGCGCGGCTGTCCGGCAACGGCGGCGTGTGCATGGTGACCTTCGTGCCCCAGTTCGTGAACCCGGCCATGCGTGACTGGGACGCGCAGGCCAGACTGGTGATGGCCGAGCAGGGGGTCGAGGCCGACGACGAGGGCGCCTTCCTGGATGCCTACCGCCGCACCCACCCGGCGCCGGTCGCGACCATCGCCGACGTGGTGGCGCACCTCGACCACGTGCGTGGGGTGGCCGGTGTCGAGCACGTGGGCCTGGGCGGCGACTACGACGGTGTCGGCTGGCTGCCCGAGGGCCTCGGTGACGTCCGCGGGTACCCCCGTCTCCTCGCGGCGCTCGCGGACCGCGGCTGGTCCGACGACGACCTCGCCCGGCTGACGTCTCGCAACATCCTGCGTGCCATGGGCGACGCGGGTCTGACGAAGGCGGGGGAGTCCGCTCGGGCATAGAGTGGCGGCGTCGCCGCGACCGTGTGGCGCAGCCACAGTTTGCGTGGTCGTTTCGACGAGGGAGAGAGACGTTGCGGATCGGCGTACCGAAGGAAGTCAAGAACCACGAGTACCGCGTCGCGATCACCCCCATCGGGGTGCACGAGCTTGTGGCCAACGGCCACGAGGTGCACATCGAGAAGGGCGCCGGCACCGGCTCGGCCATCGACGACGACCAGTATGCCGCTGCGGGGGCCAAGATCATCGACTCGGCCGACGACGTGTGGGGCCAGGCCGACATGGTGCTCAAGGTCAAGGAGCCCGTCGCCGAGGAGTACCACCGCATGCGGGAGGGCCTGGTCCTGTTCACCTACCTCCACCTGGCTGCTGACCTTCCGCTGACCGAGGAGCTGGTCAAGCGCAAGGTCACCGCCATCGCCTACGAGACGGTGCAGACGCCGGCCGGTTCACTGCCCCTGCTCTACCCCATGTCCGAGGTCGCGGGCTGCCTGGCCCCGCAGGTGGGCGCCTACTGGCTGATGAGGGCCCAGGGCGGGCGCGGGGTGCTCATGGGCGGTGTGGGCGGCGTGGCGAACGCCAAGGTCGTGGTGATCGGTGCCGGTGTCTCGGGCCAGAACGCCGCCAACATCGCCCTCGGCATGGGCGCCGAGGTCACGCTGCTGGACACCGACCTGGACAAGCTACGGATGTCGTTCTGGCGCTACAACAACCGCGTGCACGGCCTCGCGTCCTCGCAGCTGGCCATCCGCCAGCAGGTGCTCGAGGCCGACATGGTGATCGGGGCGGTGCTCATCCCGGGCGCCAAGGCTCCCAAGCTGGTCAGCAACGAGCTGGTCTCGGAGATGAAGCCGGGGTCGGTGCTCGTCGACATCGCGGTCGACCAGGGTGGCTGCTTCGAGGACACGCACGCGACCACGCACGCCGAACCGACGTACACCGTGCACAACTCGGTCTTCTACTGCGTGGCCAACATGCCCGGCGCCGTACCCAACACCTCCACCTACGCGCTGACCAACGCCACCCTCCCGTACGCCGTGGCGCTGGCGAACAAGGGCTGGCAGCAGGCGTGCCGGGACGACAAGTCGCTCTCGCTCGGCCTGAACACCTACCAGGGGCGGGTCACGAACGCGCCGGTCGCGGAGGCCCACGGCCTGGAGCCGGCCCCGCTCGACGCCGTACTCGCCTAGCTCGTGGGCAGCGAGGGTCCGAGCCCGCTCACCCGCGCCGTCCGGACCTACCTCGACCATCTCGTGGTCGAGCGCGGTCTGGCCGAGAACTCGGTCAAGTCCTACCGGCGTGACCTGCGGCGCTACCTGGGCTACCTCGACTCCGCCGGCGTCAGCGAGCTCGACCAGATCACCGAGCAGACCGTCGGCGGTTTCCTGATGGCCCTGCGCGAGGGCGACACGGAGCACCAGCCGTTGAGCGCCACCTCCGCAGGCAGGTCGGTGGTCGCGGTGCGTGGCTTCCACAGGTTCGCGGTCAAGGACGGTCTCGCGAAGAGCGACCCGTCCGTGGGCGTACGGCCGCCGACCCCGGCGAAACGGCTCCCCAAGGCCATCGCGCTGGGCGACGTGGAGAGGCTGCTGGACGCTGCCGGGGCGCCGGGCACGACGCTGGCCCTGCGTGACCGGGCTCTGCTGGAGATCCTCTACGGCACCGGCGCCCGCATCTCCGAAGCAGTCGGCATGGACGTCGACGACATCGAGCTGGACCTCGACGACCCGGCCGGCAGCACCGTGCTGCTGCGCGGCAAGGGCTCCAAGGAGCGGATCGTCCCGGTGGGCAGCTTCGCCAGGGACGCGGTACGGGCCTACGTCGTGCGCGGTCGGCCGGAGCTGGTGGCCACGGGAGCGGCAAGCAAGGGAGCCACCACCGAGCGAGCGGGGGCGATGTTCCTCAACTCCCGGGGTGGACGTCTCTCGCGGCAGAGCGCCTGGGCGGTCATCGTGAAGGCAGCCGAGCGTGCAGGCATCACCGCCGAGGTGTCTCCGCACACCCTGCGCCACTCGTTTGCCACGCATCTCCTCGAGGGCGGTGCCGATGTTCGCGTCGTGCAGGAGCTGCTAGGTCACGCCTCGGTCACGACCACGCAGGTCTACACGCTGGTCACGGTGGACAACCTGCGCGAGGTGTACGCCGCCGCCCATCCCCGAGCCCTCGAGTGATGCTGCTGTCCTGAACCGGTGGGCCTTGCGGCGACCGGGGTAGACCGCAGCCCCCATTCGCGGGATGCGCGTACGTCGGAGGGCGAGGAGTGTCGAGGGCAGCCCGCTCAGGTCGGATATTGGCCCCTCCTATCCACCCTCCTCGGGCTAGCGCGCTCGACTGGGGCGGGCATGCGGGGCCCCGGTCTCCTCTTCACGAGGGGCCGGGGCCTTCTGATGGGGACCATCTCCGTCAGGCATGCCCTCCGCTATGGTCCTCAGCGCGTTCGAGGCAGGTGGGGCGTCGAGTGCTTCGCCACGTTCCCTCAGGGCGCACTTCGCAGGGTGATCGTCACCGTGAACGAACCCTGGTTGTCCTCGGTCTTCTTGTCGTTGATCCCGAGGTACAGCTCTCCGGCTCGGGAGGCCGTGATCGTCTTGTGCATCCCGACATCGATGACCGGGAGGGACGTCGGCTGGCTGAGCCGCCTGGTCCGTCCAGGTGGGCGACCGTGGCAATGAGGGCAGCATGGTTGATCGTGTCGTCGATGCTGAGATGGCCTGGGGGAGTCAGGGCGGGGGTGAGCCCCGCGGGGGAGACCCACGGATAGCCGGGGCGCCGGCCGGGCCGCACGTTTCCGGAACTGGAGACCGCGATCTGCTCGTCGGGGGTGATGGAGATCCCGGTGTCGGTCCAACGGCTGTCTCGCCCGTCGACCGTCAGTCGAGGCGTAGCCCTGGGAGCCGCCGCCGAGGGGGTTGGGGTTCTGGTGACTGCGTCAGTGGGTCGGCTTCCGGCTGCACCGCCATGACCGAATTCGCCCCTGAACGCTACGACCATGCCGATGCCGATGCCGATGCCGATGCCGATGCCGACCAGAGCAGCGGCACCTGCGACCAGGGCCGCGGTGGGCGCCCGCTTGTTCCGGCCCCCACGGCCCTCCCCTGTGGCAGCCGGGGTCGACGCGCGCGGGATCTCGCCGGCGCGCGTCGGATGACTCTCGGTGGTGAGGAAGAGCAGCCCCAGTGGTAGCACGAAGGGAACGAGGAAGAGCTTCAGCCAGTCCCACAGGGTGTTTCCGGTGAAGCCGGTCCACTCCCACCCCAGTCGGTAGCCCGCCGGCGCGAGCAACGCAAAGACCGTCGCCGTGACGTAGACGGCGACCCGCC